>JAUIED010000242.1 GCA_030428905.1 Gammaproteobacteria bacterium | reverse complement strand
TGCTGCAGGATGTCACTGGCGGCCTCGTAGCCACGCGTGAGGATGCCCTGCACCTCGTCGTCGAGGCGCCGGGCGGTCTGCTCGATGGAGGTGCCGGCGGGGGCTGTCAGCTTGATGAACAAGCGGTCGGCGTCATCCTGCGGGAACAGCACGAAAGGCACCCGCGGGCCGAGCACCGCGAATACCATTGCCAGGGTGACCATGGCGATGCCAAGCACCAACAGACGATGGCGCAGCGTCCATAGCAGGGCACCACGGTAGTGGTTTTCCAGTTTGCGCATGAAGGGTCGCAGGTCGGTCCCGGTGTGCCGAATGGTCGACAAATGCGCAGGCAGAATGCAGAACGACTCCAGCAGTGAAATCAGCAACACCAACGTCACCACAACCGGTATCTGCCAGATGATGTCGCCGGGCCGACCGCCCACGTAAGCCAGCGGCAGGAAGGCCAGCATGGTGGTGACCGCGGCGGCAGTCACCGGACGCACGACTTCCGTGGTGCCGTCTATTGCGGCTCGCACTGGCGACAGGCCCTGCGTTTGTTTGCGCACGACGCGCTCGGCGACGACCACGGCGTCGTCCACCACCATGCCCAGTACGATGATGAACCCGGTGAGGGAGACGATATTCAGCGACATGTTGAGTTGGCCGAACAGGGCGATGCTGCCTAGAAAGACCACCGGGATACCGAGCAGAATCCACAGAGCCGTGCGCCACTGAACAAACAGGAAAAGCACCGCCATGACGAGCAGCGCACCGAGAGCACCGTTCTTGGCAATGAGCTCGAGGCGGTTAGCGACGATCCAGGACTCGTCGCCAGAGAACTGCACCGCTACGCTCTCAGGCAACGGTGTCTCGGACACGACTTCTCGTACGGTACGGGCCGCGTCGATGATGTCCGCGCTTTCGCGCTTCTGCACGAGCAGCAAAACACCGGCCTGTCCGGCAACGTGTAGGCGTAAGCCCGTGTCCTCCCGCCCGGCCTCGATGCGGCTGATGTCGCCAACGCGCAACACATTGCCAGCGGGCTGAAATCGAAGAATTGTATCTGCAACGTCGCCAGGCTCTGCAAAGCGGCTCCACATCACCACCTGGCGGCGATTGTCAGCGCTTTCCAGCACACCGCCTGTGCTGGACACGTTTCGCTGGCGTATGGCGGACAGGATGTCGGTGAGGGTCACACCGTGCTCGCGTGCGCGCTGCGGGTCCACCAGCACGCGGACCTCGGGGTCGGCCATGCCAACCACTGTCACGCTTGAGATCTGGGTTAGCCTCTCGATACGCCGCTCCAGTTCATCTGCTGCCTTGGTCAAGGCTTCTGGGGCGCCGGTGAGCGCTACCTCGATTACCGTAGATCGCGCTGGGTTGAACTGCCTGAGCTGTGGCGGATCGTCCATCTCCGAAGGAAAGTCGGTGATGTCGTTCAGCGCCGCGCGCAGTTCGCGTTTGGCTGCCTCGATCTGCGCGGCGTCGTAGCTTGCCAGGAGCTCCACGGTGGTGAACGACACGCTGTCGCTGATCACCGACGTAAATTCCTCGATACCCTCCACGGTCTCGAGGGCTTGTGCGATCGGGATGCTCAGTTTGGTCTCTACGTCGCGGGCCGATGCGCCGGGCAGAGAAGCGGTGATCCAGAAGATGGGGGTGTTAACACTCGGTATGAACTCCCGCTGCAGAGAGGCGGCGGCCAGCAGCCCGAGCGTGATGAACGCCGCCGTGCTGACATGCACCAGCAGGTGCCGGCGCGCGAAGAATGTGACGAGCGCCTTCATCCCGGTTGGGTCGGCTCCGGCAGGCGTGCTAGATACAGATGCCTGCGTGTACACTTCGAGATAACGCGGTATGGAAGCAGCACATGCGTTGGGTAGATGTGTTCGGATTCGACGACGAGGCCCTGAATCGTCGTTATGAGTCGCGATGGCTGGTCACATCGCTTCCTCAGTTGCGAATCGCCCTGTTGTTGGCGGCGGTATTCAGTGTCGGCTTTCTCGGCCTCGATAGTTTCTATTTTGCCTCCGACACGTTGCTGGAGATCGCCACGTTCCGGGTGGGCGTCATGCTTCCCCTTTGTCTTGCCTGCTACGCCATGACGTACTACAAACCGTTGCAGCGCTGGGTGTTTCCGGCTTGTGGGGGCTGCATCATCGTGTTGATGGTGTACTTCTGCTCTCTCGCGGTACGCCTCGATGACACGTTTCTCTCCTACCTCTTTCCGGTAATTGTTCAGCTTGCGCTGTTTCTGTTCGTGCTGCTGCGTATTCCGTTTCGCATTTCGCTGGTTACTGGGCTCGTCTGCCTCGTCGTCTGTGCCGTGACGTTCTCTCAGCTGGAGGCAGCGGCGTACCACCGGGCAAGCATTATTGCCGGCACGATCTCGATCTTTGCCTTTCTGCTGTTCAACCTGTTCCAACGGGATCTCAAAGAACGCTCGCTGTTCGTCAACGAGCTGCTGCTGGCAGAAGCCGAGCGGGTCAAGGCCTCGCTCCAGCGGGAACGTGAAGACTGGTTTCGCAACTTTGCCGGTTTTATGCGGCATGAGCTCAACAACCAGCTCGTGGGCATGCAGGGTAGCCTCGAGTTGCTTGCCCGGGTGCCGGACAAACAGGAAAAGTACCTGACGCGGGCGAATGCCAGCCTTGAGCGCATGCGCGCCATGGTCAACGAAGCGGCGGATGCCACCACCATCGACGCTGCCTTGGAGAGCGGCGCTGAAGAAACCTGTGACTTGTCCCTGCTGGTGCTCGAGTGCGTGGCATCGTACGAAGATGCGCATCCGCAACAGCAATTCGATGTGATGGTCGAGCCAGGAATCGTCCTGACCTGTCAGCCTTTTCGGGTGGTGCAAATGCTCGATAAGCTCGTGCACAACGCGCTCAGACATTGCGCTGAACAAAGCGAGATTGTCGTGCGTCTCTACCGTCATGACTCAGGGATCAGGCTGGAGGTGGAAAACGAAGGCGATCCGCTGCCGGTGAATCGGGAGAATCTCTTCGACCTGTGGTTCACCGGAGACAGTCCTCGTCGCAGCAGCGGCCGGCAAGGTCTTGGGTTGTATGTCGTGTCGAGAATCGCTGCTGCGCACGCTGCGACGGTGTTGGCGCTGGATCCTCCAGATCGGCAGGGCGCCTTGTTCCGGGTGACGTTTGCCGGCGACGATGAGACATGAGCGTTCAGGCATCGCCGATGCGTGTGCTCCTGGTGGAAGACGATCCGGTGATTCGCGAGAACTTCGTCGACATGCTCGAAAGCGAGCGGTTTGATGTCGACGCAGTAGCATCGCGTTCTGCGGCGATCGATCTCATCGATCGCCGGTTGCCTGACCTTGCCCTGCTCGACATTTCTCTTTCGGATGATCCGGAGGGTGGCTTCAGTGTCTGCTCGGAGCTTCGGTCCAAGTCGCAGACGCTGCCCATCGTTTTTCTGACATCCCATGCCGGGGAGGTCGACCGAATCTCGGCGCTGCGTCTGGGTGCCGACGACTACCTCACTAAAGACGTGTCTTTGGATTTTGTGCTGGCGCGTGTGCACGCGTTGATTCGTCGGCTCGGTGCGCTGGCAGATGCGGTTGGCGAAGCGCATACAGACCCTGCCAATCTGCGGATAGACGAAGAGCGTCTGGTCGCACATTGGAAAGGTCAGCGCCTGGACCTGACGCTCACACAGTTCTGGATTCTGCGGGCTCTTGCAGGCAATCCGCGCAAAGTGTGGTCGCCCAACGAGCTGATGCTTGCGGCGAAGATCATGGTCGAGCCCAATACGGTGGTCGCTCATGTCACACAGATCCGCCGCAAACTGCAGGCGCTGGATCCGGAGTTTTCCAGCATTCGCACGGAGCGTGGTGCGGGTTATCGCTGGGTGCAGTAACACTCTCGGGTTAGCAGTCAAAAAAGCTGCCATAACTTCATAATTCATCAGAATTCATCAGCCTTTCTCAAGCGTTCTGAAGATACTCCTCCTTGGAAGGTCGATTTCATCGATTTTTAAACCCTGGGGGACGACATGGATGACAAGTTACCAAACAGTGTGTTTGGTGCGCATGCCGCGCTGGGCGATATCTGCGAGAACGTGCGGCGTAAATGGGAGCGGCGCACTGGAGACAAGATGCTTGCCGAAGACATTGCGCAGGAAACCGCGCTCATCGCGCTGGAGCGGTTTGCCGGTGCTGGCTTGCAGGAACCGGAGAAGCTCGCGGCATTTCTTCACCAGACGGCACGCTATCTGCACATCGGCCATGTGCGCCGGGCGCAGCGGCACATGTTGCTGCCGGGAGAACGGCTCGAAGAGATGGAGGGCTCGCAGGCTGGGCCGGAAGAAGAAGTGTGTCGGCACGAAATGGCGCAGCAGCTTGACGTGCTGGTCGGTGCTTTGCGCACGCCACGAGATCGCGAGCTGCTTACCCGTTTGCTGATATGTCAACAGCAGAAACACGAAGTGTGCGATGCGCTCGAACTGAGCGCATCGCATTTCGATCGCGTGTGTCATCGCGCCAAAGCTCGCGCAGTCATGCTGGCGCAAACAGCTCACGCAGGAGCGGCTTCGGCCCATTGAGATAGCCCAGGTTGACGTGTGCCCGCCGACGGTAGTCCTCGTTCGCCATGAAGCGCTCGTGCAACGCCTGTAGACGTGAGAACGGCACCGATGCCACCAGGTGGTGTTCCAGGTGGTAGTTGATGCCGTGCGGCGCGAGCAGAAACCGTTCTACCGCGCCGGCGATTACCGTTCGCGAGCCGTCATACACGCTCGTGTGGGCCAGGGCGAAGTGCTCGGCTATGCTGCGAAACCGCATGATCAGCGGCAGCACCAACACCAGCGGAACGAGCCAGAGCAGCACGAACCAGAGCCAGCCGCCGAACGCGGTGAGCAGCAATGCCACAGCTACGTACAGCGACAGGCGTATGGCATTCAAACCTGGCACTGGCGAATGGCTGGTGTTGCCGGCCGCAGAGTTCTCACCGAGAGACCGGGCGAGGTAGGTGACGCTGCGCCACCAGAGCCGCGCCAGGCCCCACACTGCTCCGGAGCGCTGCGGGAACTGCCAGGTGGCGGCTTCCGCCGGGTCGTCGAGCTTGCGCCGCCAGTCCGGGTCGTCATCGGTGTTT
>JAUIED010000038.1 GCA_030428905.1 Gammaproteobacteria bacterium | reverse complement strand
CCGGACGTATACAGCAGCGCGCATTCGCTGGCCGCCGAGCCCGCGACATCCGGTGCCGGCGCCTCGGTGGTCTGGAACGCATCCACCCCGTATACCGCGCAACCGTCAGCCGCTGCCTGTAACGCCGCCACGCGATCAGGCAGGCCGACGGCCATCTGCGCTTCACTGTGACCGAGCACGTACTCGAGCTCCGCTGACTGCCACTGCGGGTTGAGCGGCACCACCGAAATCTCAAGAGCATTGAGCGCCAGCCAGTGCTCGAAGCACTCGGGCCGATTGTCCAGCGCGAGTGCAACACGCATACCGGGCCGCGCGCCGAGCGCGACATAATCCGCCGCCCGCCCGGCCACCCTGGCCATCATCTCTCCGTAGCTGATCTGCTCTGCCGTCGTGCCGTAGCGCGCTGCAGTGTCGGAGACGATCTGAAGAAACGGCCGATCAGCGCCGTCTGCAGCCGAGCGGGCGAAGGCTTCGTATACCGTTCCCGCCATCACGCCGCCTCCGCCTGTAGCGCGTCCGCCAACAAGCCGCGCACTTGCTCCGCACCGTTCTCCGCATCGAGCAGCGCTTCTGCCCGCGCGGCGATGGCCTTGTAGCGGGCGAGGCCTTCGGCGTGGGTGTCGCCGTAGCCGCTGACGAGCTGTTGGCTCTCCGCTACGGCCAGGGCCAACGGCAGGTTGCGCTCAGCAAGCCGCGCCACCAGTTGCATCCACGCATGCATCTCAGCCATTTCCTCCTCAAATCTCAGCGTAGAACGGCGCACCCGCCGCAAACTCGCCATCAGGCGCAGGAGCGCGTAGCCCCAAAGGCTCGTAGAGCGGATCTTCAGGCCGGTGGTCATCGGTTTGAGACAGGTCGCCGCCAGCTTCGAACGCAGCATCCAACGGCCTACACCCGCCGGCAGCGAGCCGGCAATCTCCTCCAGGCGCGGCTTCATGAACTCCACCACATGCACCACCCGTTGCTCAGCCACGTGCGGAGCCAGGCGCTCGGGCGCCGTCTTCAGCTCCGCCACGCGTATCGTGTCTTCGAATGTCATCCACAACGCGATACCCCGCGCCATCTCACGGCCGAGATCGAGATCCTTGGCGGCGAATGGTGCCAGGTGGGCGAGATACTCATCCACGTAGGCTTCGTCCTGATAGCTGACAAGGCGCGGCAGAGCATGGGCGGCAACCGCAGCTATCGGCGCCGGCAGGGACGCCAGACGCGTGTCCACCGGCGCATCATCCGCTGCCTGCACCGCTTCTGGCAGCGGTGCGGCCCGGGGCGCGGCCGCAGCAGCGTAGGCGGCTCTAAAAGCTGCCAGGCTCGCATCCACTCCCTTTCCGCCGCGTTCGATAGCCTGTTCGTACAGCGCGACGTCGAACGGCAACACCTCGGACGCGGCAATGCCCCCCAGAATGGCTGCGCTGATCACGCTGCCGGCACTTGCCGCCACCGCTTCCATATCGAAGGGCACCACACGCCCCGCCGCCTCTTCCACCACCGCGAGCAGCGCCGCGCTGTCGGCGCGGCCATCCGCGCGGTGGGACTTCTCGTCGATGGTGTAGGCGCGATGGGTGGAGGTCACGAGCGTAGTCTCCGCGCCGACGAAGCCGCGCTGCACCATGCGCGCCGCCTCCACCAGCTCAGAGGCCACCACCAGATCGCAGGCACCGCTGGCAGGCATGAGCGCCATCACCGGCACGCCAGCATCGCGAGCGGCAAACTCCAGATAGTAGATAGTGGCGCCGGTGCGCTGTGCAACACCAGGCACGGATGTGGCCTGCACGCGCATACCGGCGGCCTCCGCCACGTCGATCATCCACTCCTGCACCACGCCGCCGCCCTGGCCGCCGAGTGCTGCAATGGTGAGCGTAACAGGTCGATTCACGCGACCACCCCGCGGCGGCGCAACAGCCAGCCCATCACCGCACGGTTGGCACGATGCAGCAGCCGCTCCCACCAGTGCGGATTGTCCACGGTCGTCACACGGTAGAACGATGGACACAGCACCGCCGCGTGCGCAACGCTGCCGCATACACCGCAGCCCACACAACTCTCATCCACGTGTGCTACGGGCTTGGCGCGCAGCGGGTCGGAGGAGGGCCGAATGGTGAGCGATGGGCAGCCTGACAGACGGATGCACGAGTGATCGCCCGTGCAGGTGCTCTCGTCCACGCCGAACCGCTCTGTGACCACACGGCGCCCTTCGGCACGATCACGGGCCAGAAGCGGCCGCACGCGCCGCTGACGATTGAGCTGGCACTCGCCCTCGGCAATGATCACTTTCGGCCCTACATGCCGTGTGGTGAGCGCTTCACGCAGCACCGCCATGGTGCGCTTCATATCGTAGGTATGCACGCGCCGCACCCAGTCGATACCCACGCCGCGCACCGCCCGTTCGATGGGCTGCTGCACACCGCGGTGCGCCACCTCACCCCGCGATGAGGGAATATCCTGGCCGCCGGTGGCTGCCGCGTAGCCGTTGTCGACAATGACCGTGACACCGTCCGTCTGATTGAAGGCGGCGTTGGAGATACCGCTGGTGAGGCCGTTGTGCCAGAAGCCGCCGTCACCCATGAGCGAGATGGCACGGCGCTCACCGTCACCCGGCAGCGCAGCGCTCGAAGCGCCCCCCAATCCGTAACCCATGATGCTGGCGCCCATGTTGAACGGCGCAAGCGTGGCGAAGGAATTGCAGCCGATATCTGCACTGACGTGCTGCGGCCCGAGTTCACGCTCCACCAGCTTCATGGAGGCAAACAGCGGTCGCTCAGGACAGCCGGTGCACAAGCCGGAAGGGCGCACCGGCAACGGTTGCTCCAGGGGGAGTTCTTTGAGCGGCACGAACTCCTGCACCGGAGCAGCGCCAAGAAACCCCTTCACACCATGCGCGATGACCCCGGTGGTGTATTCGCCGGCCATGGGCAGCACGTCTTTGCCCTGCACGCGGGTGTCGATATCCGCTTTACGCAGAATCTGATGCACGGCCTGCTCAATGAACTCGGGCTGGCCTTCCTCGACGATGAGGATGCGTTCCTTGCCGCGTGCAAAATCCTCGATCTCGTCCGGCACCAGAGGATAGGTGACGTTGAGCACGTAGATGGGCACGTCACTGTTGCCGAAGTAGTCGCCCGCCCCCTGCACCGCCAGAGCCCGGCTCAATGCGTTGTACAGGCCACCCTGCACGATGATGCCGACGTCCTCACGCTTACCGGGCAGCACCTCGTTGAGCCGATTGTCGCGCACGTACGCCACCGCCTTCGGCCAGCGCTCTTTGATCTTGATCTGTTCCTGCTGAAACGTAGAAGGCGGCAGGATGATGCGGCTGGCATCGCGCTCAGGGGAGGCCAGCGCATCGCGCGCGGTGAATGGCGCGCGCACGTTGTCCTGGGTGGGGTAGGAACCGTACATGTGGCAGGCGCGGATGCGCATCATCAGCATCACCGGCGTGTTGCTCGCCTCCGACAGCTCGAACCCCTCGCGCACCATGTTGACCATATGCGCCTGATCGGGCCGCGGGTCGAGCAGCCAGATCTGCGACTTCATGGCAAACGCGTGCGTGCGCTCCTGCATGATGCTCGCACCCTCACCGTAATCCTCGCCGAGGATGATCAGCGCGCCGCCCTTCACGCCCGCCGAGGCGAGGTTGGACAGCGCATCGGAAGCGACGTTGGTGCCGACCGTGGACTTCCAGGTGACCGCACCGCGCATGGGATAGTTGATGGAGGCCGCCAGCATGGCCGCGGCGGTGGCTTCGCTGGCGCTCGACTCGAAGCGGATGCCAAGCTCATCGAGCAGCGGCTGCGCGTCGGCGAACACATCCATCAGGTGCGACACCGGCGCGCCCTGGTAGCCGCCGATGTACGACACGCCGCACTCGAGCAGCGCCTTGGTGACGGCGAGGATGTTCTCACCCTGGAACATCTCGTTGCCGCCCAGCCGAAGCTGTTGCACCTGGCTGACGAATGAACGCTCGGCCATCGGCTCGTTTCCCTTCCCAAATTTCGAATCCGCGCTTCCAATTGAAGGATAAATCACGTGAAATATCAACCAATGACGAAAGCCAAGAAACGCGCAGACCCCACCCACGACGAATTCCTGCTGGAACATTCGCCGTTTTACCGCCTCGCGCAGGTGGAAGGGATCTACCAGCAGCGCATGCAGCAGTCGCTGAAGGCGGTGGGTACCGACCTGCCGCGCTGGCGGGTGCTGATGATCCTGCATGAGAAGAGCCCGAGCACGGTCTCGGAGATTGCCGAGCGCGCGGTGATGAAACTCTCGACCATGACCCGCGTGGCTCAGCGCCTGGCCACCGATGGCCTGGTGACTCTGGCACAGAACGCCGACGATGCACGCCGCACCGACGTGCGCATCACCGCCGAGGGCGAGGCCGCTGTTGCCACGATTCGCGCCGCCGCCAGCCGCATCTACCGCCAGGCCACCAGCGATTTCAGCGACGCCGAAGTGGCGACGCTGAACACCCTGCTCGCACGGCTCAGCGCGGCGCTGCGTTGATCGATGAGGAGCCTATGACTACACGCACCGCAGGGCACGCCTACATAGATCAGATCAAAAAGTACTACCAAGGCTGCAACACCCAGGATTTCCACTTGATGTGCTCGACGTTCACGCCAGATGTCGTTCACTACTTTGTCGATCACGAACCGGTACGCGGCGCCGAGGCGCTCGCCAACTACTGGTGTAAGGTCGCGCCCCGCACCGAGGCCAACTGGCAGCTCGACCACGCACTCGTGCAGGAGCCCGAAGCGGTCATCGAGTGGAGCATGCGCTGGACCACGCCGAACGGCGACGTGCAGGTGCTGCGCGGCACCGAGTGGTACATCTTCGAAGGCACGCAGATCAGCGAAATCCGCTCCTACCACAACAACGTGTTCCTTCAGAGCCCTCGCAACAGAGCCCTCTGGGGCTTCGACTATGCCGGGCGCAGCTATCGGGTGGAACAGCACACTGAATAGCCAATCGCTTCGCAGCGCACGGGGCTTTCCCGCTGCCGCTATTCGTTCAGCTTAAATCACGCAGTCCCGCAATCCCGCCTTACCCCAAATCGCCCCTTTTCGTCAGCCAGCGCCAGTCCAGACATGGCTTCTGAAAGACTTATCCGGATTCCAGTCGTTGAGCACACCAACCATAGGCCCCAGCTCCGATGTTACGACCACAGTAGCGGCAGGCCGCCGCCTGCCTTCGATCGAAACACTGACTTCCCGACCCACCTGCGTGCGTCCTGCGATTCGCTCACCATTGCCGAGCGTCGCGGTGAACAAGCGTTCCTGCGCACCGTATGCATCGATTTCCAAACCAGTCACAGGCACCGCGACACCATCGCGGAACAGGTAGCCCCATGCACCCCAGGCTTGGCGCAATGCGCACGTCAAACGTGGTTAGCGCATCCGCGGCGTGCGCCGTCATGGCCACGGACTCCGCGTAGTGGCACTCTGCCCCATAGGCACTGTGCGTAGCCAGAACGAAACAGACCAACACGTGAGTTCCGGTGGCTTTCAAAGCCGCCTACTCTCTGGTGCCCTGCAGCCGGTTTCTTTGTGGCTCGCAGGGTTCACACGATGACACGCCCATCGCGTATATAGGGCATCCAGTCGTTGACCGGAGATCTGCGCGCCTTGCCTGCGCCATCCGCATTCCCCTTGTCGCGTGTGCCTGCCCTGCAGCAATGCCACACCATGGCGGCGCGAATGCCGGAGGAAACGTTGTCGGTGGAGCGGTGCATCAGATGGCTGTCGAACACCATCAGATCGCCGGGTTGCAACAGGCACGGCTGACTCGCGCTCATGTCGTGATCGACGATCTCCACATATCCGTAGTTCGCACCCGGTCGTTGATCCGGGACATGGGCGTGCACAGGTTCTCTCTGGCTTCCCGGCAACACATGCAGACAGCCGTTTTCCAGAGTCGCCTCGGTAACGGCAAACCACAGCCCGATGATAGGCCGGGATGGCTCGAACGGAAAATAGTACGAGTCCTGATGCCAGGGCTGGCCCCATGCCCCCGGATTCTTGAAGATAAACTGCGAAAGAAAACAATCCACGTCCGCCCCGAGCGCAGCGGTGACCACATCGCGGACCTCCGCTTGCCGGAGAAAGTCCAGAAAGACAGGGCGGCGATGCAACTTGAAAATCTTGGAGACGAGGTCCTCCGGATTGTCTCCGATGAACCCCTCCTGGGACTCCGGCGCAACCAGGCACGGTGCGACATCGAGGCCTTCCGCCGCTGCGCGGGCGATGGAGATGACATCCTCAAGCATCGCCCTGCCCGCAGTCGGGCCAGCAAATCCGCGAAACAGCCGATAGCCCGGGCCGGAATCTTCGCGCAGCGCGGCTGCCAGCCCGTCAAGTGCTCCTACAGTCAGCCTCTTGGTCACACGCAACTCCGCACTTACCCACCAATACACCGCAGCGCCCGGCTGCAACAGGTTGCAACTATAGCCCAGTGGATGCGCTGGGCTGAGGAGATACACTGGGCGAAGGGAAAGGAGAACATGATGCACAAGCTCAACAACCTGCTGCCGCCGCAGACACTCGGCTTCGATCCGCAGCAGCTGACAGAACGCTACCGCGTGGAACGAAACCGGCGGGTGCGGGCCGATGCGGAGGCGCAGTTCGTCGAGATCACCAACGAATCGCCCTATGCCGGGAAGTACCTCGCGGATGACCCCTACAGCGAGACCATCCCACGGGACCCAATCGAAGACGAGCGCGAGGTGATCATCATCGGCGGCGGCTGGGTCGGCATGATGACGGCCGCCCGGCTGCACCAGGCCGGGGTGAAGGATGTGCGCATCGTCGAGAGCGGCGCCGACTTCGGCGGCACGTGGTACTGGAACCGCTATCCGGGTGCGCAGTGCGACATCGAGTCCTACAGCTACCTGCCGCTGCTGGAAGAGACCGGCTACATGCCGAAGCTGCGCTTCTCCTACGCACCGGAAATTTACGAGCATGCCCAGCGTATCGGTCGACACTTCGGTCTGTACGAGAACGCTGTGTTCCAGACCTGGGTAACCGAACTGCGCTGGCTCGCCGAGGAAAGCCGATGGCTGGTGTCCACCAATCGCGGCGACCGCATGAAGGCGCGCTTCGTCTGCCTCGGCACCGGCCCCGCCAACCGCCCGCGTTTGCCCGGCATTCCGGGCGTGGATACCTTTCAAGGGCACACGTTTCACACCTGCCGCTGGGACTACGACTACACCGGCGGCGGTCCGGAAGGCAATCTCAGCAAGATCGCCGACAAGAAGGTCGCCATCATCGGCACCGGTGCAACGGCCGTTCAGTGCGTGCCTTTCCTCGGCGAAAGCGCTGAGCAGCTCTACGTGTTCCAACGCACGCCATCGTCGGTGGATGCGCGCAACAACTCAGCCACCGATCCCGAGTGGGCCGCGGGCCTGGAGCCCGGATGGCAGGCGGCACGCCAGAAGCGCTTCGGCGACGCTCTGCTCGGCAACCGTATCGACCCGGAGTTCGAGGACGACGGCTGGACCCGCATGATGCGCAACCTGCGATCGCTGGCCGGGCAGATCGGCGAGCCGAGCCCCGATCTGATGCCTGAGCTTGCGCAGCTTGCAGACTTCCAGACCATGGAGCAGATCCGCAGCCGAGTCGATGCAGCAGTGAAGGATTCGGCAACCGCCGAAACACTCAAGGCGTACTACAACCAGTTCTGCAAACGGCCGACGTTCAACGACGACTACCTCGCCACTTTCAACCGGCCGAACGTCGAGCTGGTGGATGTGAGCGCCACACAGGGCGTGGAGCGTATCACCGAAAAAGGCGTGGTCGCGGGCGGCCGCGAGTTCGAGGTGGACTGCATCATCTACGCCAGCGGCTTTGAAATCACCAGCAGCTACCAGCGGCGCATCGGAATCCCCGTCTACGGCGTAGATGGTCAATCGATTTACGATCACTGGAGCGGCGGCATGCGCACCATGCACGGGCTGATGGTCAGCGGCTTCCCCAACCTCTTCGTTTGCGGTGGCTTGTTCGTTTTCCAGCTCGGCGCAAACTACGCCTACGGTGTGGATGTGCAGGCTGAGCACGTCGCCTATACCATCAGCGAGCTGACGCAGCGGCAAGTGCAGGTCGCTGACGTGGCCCCGGATGCCGAGCAGGCATGGATCGACGATCAGCTTGAGGAGACCGGCATGCAGGCGCAGCTTTTCCTGGGCGGCTCGCCGGACAGCTGCACGCCCGGCTACTACAACCAGGAAGGCACGCAAACCCGCTATCGCGACGTGCGGCTGGAGTCCTACAGCAAGGGGCTCGGCGCCTACCGCAAGGTGCTACGCGACTGGCGGGCAGCAGGAGAGCTGAAGGGTTTGAAGCTCACAGGCTCCTGAATCGTCAGTCCAGGCCGGTGACGAGCGTGCCGCTGGAGTCCAACCCGGCGGCAGCACAACCCTTGCGCCACTGCTCGAGCACGGAGCGCGCATCCACCACGCCCAGCACACGACCTTCGCTGTCTATGTCGATGTTGGCGCCGTGAATGGCAAACCACACGTCGGTTTCTTCGGTGTTGTCTTCGGGCACCACCAGCGTATGGATGGAGTGCGCCGGCTCGTAGAGGTACGAGCCCGCCGTATTGCGCGTTTCCGGGTACTCCTCGTAGTACCAGCAGCCTGATCGCGTTACCGCATACACCGGCCCCGTGTGGTAGTGGGTTGCCACCTTGCGGCCGGCAGGCCAGCGCACGTTGAGCACCCACAGGCCCTGATTCAGGTCGATGTGCAGCACCTGCAGCTTCGTGCCGTCTTCGCCTTCGAGCCAGGGCAGATCGGCAACATTGATGTGTACGGTGGTGTCGGCGCCGGAAGCAGGGATGCGGAATCCGCTGGGGCTTTCGGCTGCATTCAAAGGGCTGGCTTCGCTCATGCTGGATCGTTGTCACTGGCTGCAAGGAGTGGGCATTATAACGAGCCTGCGCGCAAACCACGTTCAAGGAGGCTCTATGAAGGACTTTTCCGGCAAGATCGCGGTGATCACCGGTGGCGGAACCGGCATGGGCAGAGCACTCGCACGGCAACTGGTGGCAGAAGGTTGCGATGTGGCCATGTGCGACGTATCCAGCAGCAACCTCACAGAAAGCGCCGCCGTCTGCGAGGCAGAAGCTGCGCAAGGGGTACGCCTCACCACGTTCGTGTGCGATGTGGCGAACGAGGAGCAGATGCAAGCTTTCGCAAGCCACGTGGCCAACACCTTCGATACGCAGCACATCAACCTCCTGTTCAACAACGCCGGCATCGGCGGCGGCGGCAGCTTCCTCAAGGAA
This sequence comes from Gammaproteobacteria bacterium, assembly GCA_030428905.1. Lineage (GTDB taxonomy): Bacteria > Pseudomonadota > Gammaproteobacteria > Pseudomonadales > Azotimanducaceae > SYFY01. The sequence goes on along the minus strand of JAUIED010000038.1, from coordinate 25,358 downwards.
TCCCGCGAACAATGGGAGAAAACGTTCAACGTCTGCTGGGGCGGCGTGTACAACGGTGCGCGAGCCTTCATGCCGATGCTCGTGGCGAGCAGCGAAGGTCACATCATCAACACCAGCAGCATCAACGGCCTGTGGGCCAGCACCGGCCCGCAGTCGTCGCACACCGCCTACAGCGCCGCCAAGTTCGCGGTGCGCGGCTTCACCGAGGCGTTGATCACCGACCTGCGGCTGAACGCACCGCACGTGAAGGCATCCGTCGTATTCCCAGGCCATGTGGGCACATCCATCATGCTCAACACGGAAGTTGCCGGCGGCAACAGCGCCGCTGGCGCTCGTACCCTGCTGCGGATGATGGGCCACCCGGTAGACACCATGTCTGACGAGGAGGTCGTGGCGCTATCCGAGTCGTTCGGCAAAACCTTTCGCGACAACGCGCCTACCACGGCAGCTCAAGCCGCCCAGATCATTCTCGACGGTGTGAAAGCGGAGCAGTGGCGCATCCTCATCGGCCGCGATGCGCACGTGCTCGACGAGCAGGTGCGCCTGGCACCCGAAGAAGCGTACGAGCCGGAGTTCGTGGCGCGATGGATCGGTGCCCGGGACACTGCCGACTAGCCAGCCCCCGCCAACGCCTGGCGCGCAATGATGGTCTGCTGCACCTCTGACGCACCCTCATAGATGCGCAATGCCCGCACATCCCGGTACAACGCCTCCACCACATTACCGCGACGCACGCCGTTGCCGCCGTGCAGTTGCACCGCCGCGTCGATCACCTGCTGCGCAGCTTCGGTGGAGAACAGCTTCGCCATGGCTGCCTCACGGGTAACCCGCTCTGCCACGCAGTCCTTTGTCCATGCCGAGCGGTACACCAGCAGTGCGCTGGCATCCACTGCAACCGCCATGTCGGAGATCTTCGCCTGCACCAGCTGCAGATCAGCCAGCACTCCGCCGAACAGTTCCCGCCGTGCCACGTACTCCAGCGTCTCATCCAACGCCCGCCGGGCCATACCCAGCGCCGCAGCGCCAACGGTGGAGCGAAAGACATCCAGCGTTGCCATGGCGATGGCAAATCCCCGGCCGGATGCGCCGACGCGGTGAGCAGCAGGCACAACGCAGTCCTTGAATTGCAGGGTTGCCAGCGGATGCGGTGCGACCAGATCGATACGCTCACTGATCGCAAGACCCGGGTTATCCGCCTCGACGATGAAGCAGCTGATGCCTTTTGCCCCCGGTGCATCGTCGGTGCGCGCAAACACCGTGTAGAAATCAGCGATGCCGCCGTTGGAGATCCACGTCTTCTCCCCGTTGAGCACGTAGCCGTCACCCTCGCGCACCGCACTGGTAGTCATGGCCGCAACGTCGGACCCGGCATTGGGCTCTGACAGCGCGAATGCAGCGAGCTTCTTCCCAGCGCTCACGTCGTCGAGAAACTGCGCCTGTTGCGCCTCGGTGCCGAACAGGGAAATCGGCCCGCTGCCGAGGCCCTGCATGGCAAACGCGAAGTCGGCGAGCGCGTGGTGCCGAGCCAGAGTCTCGCGAATGAGGCAAAGGCTGCGCACATCGATCTTCTCATGCACGCCACCGCACGCGGCGGGCACCGCGTAGCGGGTGAAACCCGCCTCCCCCAGCGCACGGACGATGCCGATGCAGGTCCCGTCCAGATCCTCATGTTCGTCTGTCACCAACTCAGGCACATGCCCAGCCGCCCAGGTGTCGAGCAGCGAGGCAAGCTCGCGATGATGATCTTCGAGAAAGGGCCACTGCAAAAATGTCTGATCCGCCATAACGTACGTCAACTCACTCTTGTGAATATCATTCAGCCGCCCGCGATGCTCAATACGACACCCACAAACGGACGGCTAATTCCTCTGCGAACGATACACACCTGGCCGCGCTTGTGAACCGAGTCACCCTGAAATCGAACCGGCGAAAAACCTCAACCAGGCCCCCGCGCCTGCCCAGGAGGCATTCCGAACACCCGTTTGAACGCACGGCTGAAAGCTGCTTCCGACTGATAGCCGTGGTTCTCGGCAATATCCAGCAGAGTGCCGCGGGAACTCATCAACTCCTCCCGCGCAAGCTGCATCCGCCACTCGGTGATGTACTGTTTAACAGGCTCTCCCACCAACTCGCGAAAGCGCGCAGAGAGCGCCGAGCGCGACATGCCAACCTCGCGAGCGAGCATCGACACCGTCCAGTCTCGTGATGGGTGCCGGTGAATCTCTACGAGCGCCCGGCCGATCTGCCGATCCCGCAGCGCTGCGAGCCAGCCGTGGTCCGTGTCCTCAGACTCGAGCCACGCGCGAATCGCCTGCACGACCACGATATCTGCAAGGCGGGTAATGATCGCCTCGCTGCCAGGGCGCATCGCATCCGCCTCCCGGGCGATGAACCGGGCGGTATCACCCAACCAGCCATCCGACGTGTCCAAGGCACAGATATGGATCACAAGAGGCAACACCTGCAGCAGCCTGCGCGCTCCGAGCTTGTCGAATCGCACGCCGCAATAACTCACGCTGGTAGGCGCGCCTCCACCGCCAAAGTCCATGCGTTCATACCGGTCTGTCACCAGCCGCACTGGGATGTCGGTGAGCAGCGTCGCGGGCGTCTCCGGCGCACTGCGCAACTGGTGCGGTGTGCCATGCGGCACGACGACGAGGCCGCCCTGCGCCACCTCCAGGGTCGGCTGCCCGGCAATATCGAGATACGCCTTTCCCGAATTAACGATATGCACCGCCATGCACCCTTCAATGCCAGGAAGATCCAAACCCCAGGGTGCTGTGAGTTCAGCGCGGCAGTACAGCACGCCAGTCAAGTTCAGCAGCCGCAGCGGATCTGCTAGCGGATCCGCCGAAGGCGGCAACGCACTCTCGATGCGCGGCGTGGAAAACGGCGGTTCGGTCATGCCGGAATTCCTGGACGAACGATCAAGAATTGTGGCGTTGCGAGAATTCTGGGTCCAGCGCGATGCGGGCACAGTGGCCTCGAATTCATTACTGGAGTGCGACGTGTCACCAGAAACCATCCTGATCGTAGGGCCGAACGGCAAAACCGGCTGTCGCGTCGAATCTCGACTCAAAGCCGCAGGCGTCAGCACGCGTGGCGTTTCCCGCGCCACAACACCCGCCTTCGACTGGCAGAACCCGCAGACCTGGGCACGGGCGATGGAGGGCACTCAGGCAGCCTACCTCACCTACCATCCGGACCTGTCAGTCCCGCAAGCCGAGACGCACATACGCCGCTTCTGCACCATGGCACGGCGCTCTGGCCTCGAACACGTGGTGCTGCTCTCTGGCCGCGGCGAGGACGGCGCAACACGCGCGGAACGGGCGTTGAGAGACAGCGGATTGGATTGGAACATCGTGCAGGCGAGCTGGTTCGCGCAGAACTTCAGCGAGAATTTCATGCTGGACAGCATCATCAACGGTGAACTCGTTGTACCGGCCGGCACCTCGGCGGAGCCTTTCATCGACGCGGACGACATCGCCGATGTAGCCGTGGCCACGCTTGTCGAACCCGCTTTGCGCAATCGCCAATTCGAGCTGACCGGCCCCAGACCCATGACGTTCGCCGAGTGCATGGAAGAGATCAGCGCTGCCGTCGGCTATTCGGTGCGCCTCAACGAAGTACCTATGAAACGCTATGTTGCAACCCTCCGTGAGCAGGGCCTGCCCGAGCACTTTGTCAGCCTGCTTCAAACGCTATTCACCGACCTGTTCGATGGCCGCAGCGCACACACAGCGCATGGGGTTCGCGCTGCCCTCGGCCGCCCCGCCACCGATTTCTCCGTGTACGCGCGAAGGGTAGCCGTCTCCGGCGTCTGGAACCGCACGAACGCGAAGCACGCATAATGGATGGAACCATAACCCTCCTTCTTGCCTGGTCGATGGCGCTGTCGAGCGGTGTCATGGCCGGCGTGTACTTCGCTTTCTCTGCCTTCATCATGCGCGCATTCGACAGCCTCGACCCACACAGTGCGGTCGATGCCATGAACGCGGTAAATCGCATCATTCTGCGGTCGCACTTCATGCCGTTGTTCTTCGGCTCGACGCTACTCGGCACGCTGATGATGGCCTTCGCCATCAGCCATTGGGGAGAACCACGCAGCGCCTTAGCCGCAAGCTGCGGCTTGCTCTACACACTCGGCATGTTTGGCGTGACTGCTACTCGCAACGTGCCGCTCAACAACACGCTCGCTCAGGTTCAGCGCGAGAGTACCCACGCAACCCATGCATGGCGACAATATCGTCGCCAATGGACCCGCTGGAACACCCTGAGAGCCATCGCCTGTCTCGCGGCTATGGGCCTGAGCATCAGCGTGGCAACCCGCTGAACAGTGTTGGCGCTGAACCAGCCGACCGGATACGCTGCCGAGGCTACATTCACAACCACGGAGATACTTATGCTCAACCACGTGATGATCGGCTCCAGCGACATCGAAAAATCCAAGGCGTTCTACACCGCCGTTCTCGGCGTGCTGGGCGCCGGCGAGCCGGTGACACACGTCAACGACACCGGCCACACCCGTCTCTTCTTCATACACGATGGATCAACGTTCAGCGTGAGCGAACCCATCAACGGCAAGCCTGCCAACGCCGCAAACGGCTCCACCATCGGCTTCATCTGCAGCTCTCCGGAGCAGGTCAAGGAATTCCATGACGTAGCAGTCGCGAACGGCGGCACCAGCGTCGAAGATCCGCCCGGCCTGCGCGAAAGCAACATGGGGCCCATGCACCTTTGCTACTTCCTCGATCCCGACGGGCACAAGATCTGCGGTATTCACCGGCCAACATAGCACGAGCTCGAGCGGTGGCGTGCGGATAGGGCGACCATGGCCTACCCGCCGACCACCGCTCAATTGATCAGCATGTGCACCCAGATACTCAAGCCGTAACCGAGCGCGATAGCCGGCGTCCACTTCAGATGCCCGAAGAAAGTGTACTGCCCCCGCGCCGCGCCCATGAGTGCAACACCCGCCGCTGAACCCACCGACAGCAGGCTGCCGCCGACGCCAACCGTCAGCGTCACCAGCAACCACTGAGTGTTGTCCATCTCGGGCATCATCTGCAGGATGGCCACCATGACGGGTATGTTATCCACCACTGCCGATAGCACACCGACGACAACGTTGGCGGCCAGCGGCCCCAGTTCGCCGTAAAGCGCACCGGACAAAAGCTCCAGATAGCCGATGAAACCCAGACCTCCCACACACATGATGACGCCGAAAAAGAACAGCAACGTATCCCATTCGGCCCGCGCAACTTCGCGGAAACTGTCGAACGCTTCTATATCTCCAGCGGTTCCGTAGCCCGGCGTATCGCCTGCTTTGGGCACGTGCGTGCGCCGCAGGTAATAGCCGAAGAGCTTGAGATACGATAAACCCAGCATCATGCCGAGAAATGGGGGCAGATGCAGGAAGTGATGGAAGGACACGGCCGTCACGATCGTGCAGCCGAACAGCGCCATGATTACCCCAGCCCCCCGCTTCATGGCCAACGCATCCACCTCGATGTGTACTCTGCCGCGAGATACCGCCAAACTCATCAGCAGCGCAGGAACCACGTAGTTGACAAGCGACGGCACGAAGAGCGCGAAGAACTCTGTAAACGGCAACACGCCCTTCTGCCAGACCATCAGCGTGGTCACGTCGCCGAAGGGACTGAACGCTCCACCCGCGTTGGCCGCCACGACGATATTCACACAACCCAGGCCCACGAACTTTGCATCGTTTCTACCCACAGCCATCACCACTGCACAGGTCACCAGAGCGGTGGTGAGGTTGTCGATGAGCGGCGACAGAAAAAACGCCAGAAAGCCAGTAATCCAGAAGAGCTGACGGTAGCTGAAGCCGCGCTCCACGAGCCAGCCGCGCAGGGCTTCGAACACATTGCGTTCGCTCATGGCGTTGACGTAGGTCATGGCGGCCAGCAGGAACAGGAACAGCTCGGCGAACTCCACAAGGAACTCCCGCACCGCTTCTTCCGCAGCGTGCCCAAGGCCCACGCCGGTGAAGTGGTATCCGATCATCGCCCAGATCAAGCCAGCGGCGAACATGACCGGCTTCGCCTTGCGCATGTGGGTGAATTCTTCTGCAACCACCAGCGCATAAGCGATGGAGAAAGTGAGAATCGCCATGTAACCCACCCAATGGGTGGTCAGCTCGACATTGCCTTCCATCAGAGATAGCCCTGCGCGTGTTGCCCCTACTACGCCAGGCGCTACGGCACCTCTGCCTGCTGCCGGACGACCGCCCGGATCATAGCAAGCCGCTGCCCGTTGAACAGCGGCCGCTCAGGCAATCCAACTGCCAGGCTACAGGTCAGGCACTACAACGACGGTAAGCGTGTCGGTGTAGGTGTGGGCCTGACCATCGGCAATGGCCTCCAGCACTGGATTGTTCTCCAGATCGTAGGGCACCGACACGAACAGAGCCAGATTCTCGCCATCGGTACAGGTCGCATCAGAGATGAAGGGATCACTGTCCAACCCCGTTTTTGCCACACCGTTCTGAAAATTTCCTGCACCGCCCAGCGGTACCGCATTGCCGGGATCACTGAAGACATCTGCCACGCCCACGAAGTAGCGCAGCGAAGCCAGGCTTGCGTCGGTCTGCGCTGCATCCACCAGCACATAATCGCTGCCAGTTCCCGGATTGCTGCCGCTGATGGTCATGCTGAAGAACTGCGTGGGTGAAAACAGGCAGAACGTCGACAGCGCCGCTGCCGGTTGTTGCCCAGAACCAAACGCCTGTGGCGCCTCGGTGATATCAATCTGCAGATCCTCAACCCCGCTGATGACCACATCGATCGCTTCGATGTTCACGGTGGCACTGACGTTTACCGTTTGCTCACCGGCATGGGTCACAACCGCAACCATCAGACCGGCGCCCGCGAGCGCCGCACGCTTGAGTATCTCGTTCATAACAACCCCCTTATTGGAAAATCGTTGCAGATGCCCCGCCGCCTTCGCGGCGGCGGGATCAGGTAAAGATCAGCGGCCGCATTCCCGACCGCGTGCCGCCTTGATGAGCCGCTGCTTGTCCCGCGCAGGGATCAGGCCATCTTTGAAGTAGGCCTGCGCCACCTCGGCCACGCAGCGCACATACTCCCCATGGTTGCGCCAGTCGCCGTCACAAGGACATGCCAGCGGCTGGGGCTCGCAGGACGACTCGTCACAGGCATCGCCGATACCGTCGCCGTCGCTGTCCGCCTGGTCGGTGTTCGGTGTCGTAATGCAGTTGTCGAGCGGATCGGGGATGCCGTCTTTGTCGGCATCGGCAATCTCGTTGGTATCCAGCAGCGCATAATCGAAGGCCAGATACGGTTCGTTCGGTGCGCGCAGCTCGATGACCACGCGGCCATCTTCGATGTCCGCCCATGCCACAGGTGCCGATGCCACCTGGATCAGCCCGTTGTCCGATGCGCCGTGCACGGTGAGCACCGTGGACTGACCATCCACGAGAATGCTCGCCGGGCTGACGTCGTAATCGCCGAAAACGAAGTTGATGAAGTGGCCCACGCCGTAGTCAATATCGCCAAAGACAGGTGGCGTGAATTCGAATACGAACTGGGCGCCGTGGGCAGACCCCGCACCCACTATGGAGTGGTCCGTCCACTGCTCGCCAAGCAACCCCAGCGCCTCGGCAGAGCTGCGCTGATCGAAATCGTCGCCGTTATTGACGGCTACCCGACCGTTGCGGTTCCAGTCCGGCAGATACTCACCGGCTTCCAGGAGCCCGTCTCCGTCGGTGTCCACTGGCTCTCCAACGGTGTTGACCAGCCCCGCCGGGTTGATGCCGAAGCCGTCAACATCGCCTACGAGCTGAGTAACCGCGTGACCAGTGCTTGCAAGCGTCATGCCGAGCGCGGCAGCCAGCACAATGAAAGAACATCGATTCCTGAAAAACATATGCATTCCCTTCTGATTGGATCCCCGAAGGACCTTAGGAAATGCACCGGCGCGCCACATCGTCAAAATTGATGAGAGTTTGCGGACGCCGCGATGGGTTCAGAAAACCGGCTCCAGGATAATCGTCCGTCGGCCATGGTCGCCCTGGGGGAACTGGACCCGGTATCCCGGCGGGGGTACGAGCTCTTCCGCTTCAGCCTTCCCGGTCAGGCGGGGAAGTGCTTCATCAGCGGATGGCCGCCATTGGTCTGCCAGAAGCCGTTGCGGATCGATCCGCACCGTCACCGACACCTCGACACGCTGTTCTGCAGCCTGCACGAAAGGGGTGGTGAGCGACTGCACGGCGAGCAGTAATAGTGAGAAGCGTAGGCAATGCATGAAAGTGATCCGAACCGTTCATATTCAAAAAAGATCACTTCAAGTGTAGAAAACTAGCCGGGTTGCGCATGCTCGCAAAGCAGGTCACCCGCATCGAGGTAGGCCGAATCGTTCAGCTCAAAGTTCGGAAACGTGATGAGGCAGGCATCACCGTCAGGCCTCTCTACACGCAGGGAGGCTCCACTCATGCGCAGCGGCAGGTCCATGACAAAGTAGCCGTCGTCGCCTGTGAGATAAGCATCCGTGTCCTCAGTCAGGATACGCCCCCGCAGCGGCCGCAATGCCGCATCTGTCAGGCGCCCGAACACAGTCACCACACGGTACAGGTCCGGGCGTATGACGACGACATTGCCCGGAAACGGCAATACGTTCACCTGACTGTTGTCGTAACCAATGCCGGAGGAACGATCCGGGCGGAATGCAACCGCGTGACTGCGAAACGCTGCGAGCGGCTGAAAGACGACGGATCGCGGCGCAAGCGCTCGTCGCCAGCCGCCAACCGCGGATGTGAGCAGCACCTGTTCGTCGACTCCACGGGTGTCGAGCACGACGCCGCCAATAGCGCGGCGTTGCGCCGACCACACCGGTCCAGCGGAAGACACAGCAAGCGTGCTGTGCACTGCACCGGAATAACTGTATACATCGCCATCACCACGCTCATAACGAAGCTGTCCGTCTGCGTCCAGCGCTTCGCTGCGCCGGCGGCCGTCTACGCCAATCTGCCCGCGGGCATCGCTATCGACACTGGCCCGCGCCGTCAGAGACCACGGCGTGGTAGCGTGCCGATCAGACCACCAGGTGCTCTGCAGGCCCGCCGAAGTGTAGGCATCGCGAGCAGCGCCCGCGGCAAATGGCTGGTTACGGCTGAACTGGGCGCTCAGCGCATTCCGCGCTGAGCGCGCGCCCAGGTGCAACCGCATCTGCAGGCTGCGGTCACGCTCGCTGTGCTGCCAGGACAGGCTGATGCGGCCGCGATGACCAAACCACCGGACTGCCCGCGACCAGTTGAGCCCCCATGCGACGCTTTGCTGGCGGCTGTCCGCAGAACGCATGCGGGCATACAGATTGAGCGCGCCGGTGTTGCCCGGAAGCGCGCCGCTGAGGCCTGCGTTCAGCTCCGTAAAACGTTCGGTTCGTGCACGGAATGCGGTGGAAAAACGGTCGATATCGCTGTGCCGGAGGCTGCCGTTGAAGGTTACACCGGCCCAACCGCCGCTGATGAGCGCAGCAAGAGAGTAGCCGCCACGGGCAGTGGCCAGCGCAGACATCCGAAGGTTGTACGTATCTGACTGTTTTTCAGTGAGCACCTCAAGAAATGCCAGGTCATCAAAGATGCCCACGCGGCCACCCAACAGCAATCCGGAGGCTGACGGGCGCGACATCTGCAACGACGCATAGGGAAGACGGCTCTGGGCGAATCGTGCACTCGGCGCGTGCGCATCTCTTGTGTATCCGGCCTGCAGGGAGACATTCAGCCAATCGGCCGGCGCCCGTGACTGCGGGCGGAAAAAAAAACGGTTCTCCTGGCGACTGCCGCCGCTCGCGTCACGGATCAGCAAGGTGATGTCATAGGAGCCGGCTGGGAATCGTCCGGTGGGTATGTTGACGGTTCCTGCCGGATACGCCCGCGAAAAAAGCAGTTCCTCTCCTCGCAGCACGTCCACCTGGCTGTCCACGCCGAGAAACAACACCAGCGGAGGATCTGCGCCCCGCGTTCCGGCCGGCAAGGTCTGCGTGGTGGTGCCCCATTCCGCACCGACCACATCAATCTGCGCAAAGTGATCGGAGGCATCCGCCTGCAGCAAACCTGCAGCCCAACGGTAGTGCCCGACAAAACGTTGGACGCCGGCACGTCGGGCGAAAAAACGGCCGGTGCTGACGGCAACACCATCCGCAAACACGCTTGTCGCACCCCGCCCTGCTACCAGATCTACCGCAAGGGAGGCGCGCTGACTAACGCCGTCATCACTGCGTCTACCGGAACCGCGTAAAGAGAAAGAGGAGAGCAATCCTGCACTTTCCGTGTGGCTTGGGCGTACGGGTTCCGGCGGCGCGCGGAATCGCGCCGACAGATACAGAGACAACCGCGGCACCAGGGGTTCGTACACAGCAGCCAGCCGGCCCGGTCGAACATCGCACGTCGCCGTGACATCTCCCACGCACACGACGCCAGGCCGATAGAGCAGCTCAACAAGCTCACCAGCACGGCGCAGCCGCGGCATCTGTCTCGTGAGCTCCTGGCTATCCTCGAAGCGCAGGCGCCCGTGCTCGTGGTAGACGATCACGTCACCGACACGCACGCCGTCCACCCAGAGCTCCGCATAAGCAGCGCCGCTATCGGTGACGGCATGATGCCGTTCGGGAGCGACCAGATCAGCGAATCCCGCCGGTACGCCGCTGGGAATGCCGGCACGGACCGGCGCCGCAGTCAGAATAGCGAACCACCCGGCGGTCAGCATCAGGATCTTGCGGCACTGCCAGAATCCGCACATGCCCACCACCCACGCTCAGAACACGAGATCCAAGGACTCATTGCCCCAGACCATACGGAACGTTACCTCCCCGTCGGCCAGGGGTAGTGGCAGGGACTTGCTCTGCCCGGCCAGCACCCGTACCGGCTCCAGCCGTTCGCAGCGCCCATGAGCGTCGCACTGCCGGCCGCGCACGAGACGCGCCAGCGTGTCACCGGCGTTACGCAACAGCAGCTCACCCTCACGCCGACTGCCCTCGAGTACCGGTCGGGCGCCTTCAGGACGGATGAACACCCAGGCCGAGTAACCAATCATCACCTTTACTCCCACCGACTGATCAGACTGCAGGGCGCCCGTGACCGGCACCACCGTCACCTTGTAGAAGCGATCCTGATCGGGTTGCGTCATCGCCAGAGTACGTATGCGACCCTCTTCCCCCGGCTGGAGCACCAGACGCTGCGGTGAGACCAGCAGGCCGAGGCTGCGCGGATCGTCCGCCTGACGCACGTTGGGCGGGTCGGCAAGCGGATCCAGCACCTCTTCCACGCGCACCTCCAGATAGAGCACTTCATCGCCTTCGTTGTGCGCAAACAGCGCATCCCCACGCTGCGCCCCATGCAGCTCGACAAAGAAATCGCTGAGGCGCAGCGCGCCGTGCGCTGAGGTACACAGGGCGCCAAACAGCAGCGTCGCAAGCGCCTGCCGCATCGCTCAGAGATCCGGCGCAACGACAATGGTGAGTTGATCGGTGAAGTGCGCCGGAAAGCCATCAAAGAAGTTGCTGAGCACCTCGCGGTTCGAATGACCGCCTCCCAGCACCGTCAACGGCAACGGCAGGCCGAACGTCAGACGGATGTTCTCACCATCAGTGCAGGCCTGGTCGCTGTTGAACGGGTCGCTGTCGATGCTGGTTTGCGCAACGCCGTTCTCAAACGCACCGCCAGGGTTGCCGCCGAGGGGTGTTTCGCCGCCGTTGAACACATCGTGCATGCGAACGTCATACGAGAGGTACTTCAGATCAGGATCTGCCTCGTCCACTTTCTCGAGCCAGAAGCCGCTACCCGGACCTTTAGCCGCCCCACGCACCTCCATGCTGAAGAACCGTGTGGAGGAAAAAACGCAGAATGTCTGATCGATTTCACGCACTACCGACTCGCCCGGCAGCCCATCGAGCACGAGGGACATATCCTGCACGCCGCTCACATGGGCCTCCGGCGGCGCTGACTGAAACTCAACGGTCATGTTGATGCTGGTCTGGTCCGCCGCGTGTACCACTGGAAACGCGGCCAGGACACAAGCGGCAATTGCGAGGGAACGAACTGGAAGGGTGCGCATCGGATACTCCGTGACTATGGCAGACAGCCACATCATCGCGGCCCGGCAAGCAACCGATCATCGTCAATTTTGATGATGACTGGTGTGCTGCAGCCCGTCAGGCAGCAGCGTCGCGCAGCGCCTCGAGCACAAGATCCAATGCCGTGTAGAAAAAGAGCTCGCCCGCGCCGCTGACCGTGGTAACGCGGATCGGTGCGCCCCGGTCGATCAGCATCTGCGCCCGCGCAAGACGGTCGTTACTTTCCTCGTCGCCTATCAGCATGTGCACAGGCACTGGGCAACTGATGTAGTACGCGGGGTCCGGCCGACGCACCCGACGCAGATCATCGCAACTCGCACGATGACCGGTCGCGCGACTGAAGCGACTACCCGCTTCGATGACTGCGAGGGCGTCATCGTTGCCGAGGACAGCGACATCCCGCGGCGCGCTGCTGAAGTAGTAGCCAAACACCTCTCGCACACCGCGGTGCCTGAGGTAGCGCTCAGCACAGCGGCCGAGAAAGTCGAGCAGTGCATCGGAGGTGAAATCAACAAATCGGCGCGAGCCGACGGGAAACGCGTCCTCGCGAAAGGGCTTGCTGCCCAACTCGGGTAACGCCGGTGCAAAGGCCACCATCGCCGAGAAGCGCTCGGGCGCACGATGCGCCAGAGCCAGAGCGTAGTGAACGCCATTCGTGCGCGCGGCCAGGGTCGCGTTGCCGACCCCCAGGGCGTCCAGCCACTCGAGCACATCTTCAGCCACCTGCTCTGCGGAGAATGACTTCTGCGGGGCCAGATCGGAGCCGCCATAACCAGGCCGCGCCGGTGCAAGTACGCGCAAACCGCTGTCGGCCGCTCGAGTTGCAAGACTCCCGGGCCAGTGCCAGCCAAAAAAAGAATCGTGTAGAAACAGGATGGGTCTACCCTCGGGATCGCCGAAATCTGCATACCGCAGCAACCGACCGTCGCCGAGCAGGAACTCGTGCACCTGCGTTGCGCTGGGAGCAACACCATCGGCGTCGTCCTCCGGCTGAGGCGCTTCAACGCTCACTCCGGCGCCGAGATCGGCCAGGCCGATCACCAGCCGCAAGAGCTCGCTCTGCGTGTGCGTACCCGTTTTGTCAAAGATCGAGCGAATCTGGCTGCGCACCGTTGGCACCGTGGCACCACGCGCCTCGGCTATCTCGATGACCTGCAAGCCCTGCATGAGCAGACGCACCACCTCGGTCTCGGCGGGAGTGAGCCTAAATACCGAGCCCAGGTCTTCCGCCAGCCCTTCGCGCCAGCTCGCATCGGTGGTACGCACCAGGAAGTGGCTGTTGGGCTGGCGGCTGATGGACACACCGATCAGCCGGCCATTGTCGTCACGATATCCGCCGATCAGGTGCCGCTGTGGCTCTCGCCGGAGAATCACGCCGATTTCGTCAAGCATGGCGGTATCGAACGGCAGGTCACTCAATCGTGCCCCGGACTTGAGACCGTAGGTGGATTCTGCCTGAGGGTTGAGCAAACCCACCGTACCCTCCGGTGTGAGCGTAAACGCAGGCCATGCACCCAATGCTTCCGGAAGCCGCTCAGGCGCCTCCAGCTCCCACAGCCGATGGTGCATCTCAAGGATACGGGCCGCCCGCTCCAGGTGTGGCGCAAGCGGCGCAGCGTCTGGCGCGTCACTTTCGTGCACAACCCTGGACCAGCTCATCAGCAGATCACCGATCGCTTCGGGGGTGACCGCCGTTTCGTAGACATGGTTGACAACATTGTCCACGTATCATCCTCCAAACCACCAATTCCATTGCGGACACCAACGACGCCAGGCCCGCTCCACCACAAACTATGACTCATCCGCGGCCGTTTGACCTGCCGTGGCCACACGCACGTCAGGCCACAGCGATCTCAGCGCCTTCAACACGGCTTCGTGGTGGGAGTACTGCAGGTAGTGGGCGCCGCCGGGAAGCAGTTGAAACCGATAGTGCGCATGCCTCTGCGCGAGCAGGCGAAGCGCTTTCACTGTGCTGGATGTGGAGTCTTTCCCAGCCAGAACATGCACCGGGTGCGTCAGCGCCTCGAACCGGGACCACGGGTCATCCAGCGCGCAACGGTAGTCGTTGAAGAAGCCCAGATGCCCCTGCGCACCGCAAAGCCTTGCACCGTGCTCGATCGCCGGAAAGAACTCCCCGCTTTGCACCACCGCCAGATCTGCGGGCCGCTGACGCGCGAAAGCCTCGAAGAATCGCCGTGTGCCGGCGCGGTTCTGAAACGCCATACCGCTGCGGCAGAGAAACTCCAGCAGCCGTTCATTGCCGTGCAGCACGCCCGCCAGTACCCGATGAAAGTAAGGCAGCTCTGCAGACACCCCAGGCGCGTCGAAGGGAAAAGTCGGCGCGATGATAACCAGCCCCTGCGTCCGCTCCGGCAGCGCTCCCGCCATCGCCAGCGAGTAAGCCGTGCCGGCCATGAAAGACAGATGCGCTGCGCGCTCGATGCCGAGGCCGTCGAGCAGCTCGGCGATATCCATCACAACCTGCGCGAACGGATTCGATCCCTCCGGATACGGCGATGAGCGGCCATTGAACGGCCGGGCAGGCGTAATGATGCGCAGCCCTTGCTCAGCAGCCAGACGCACCATCGCTGCAGTCCAGCCATCCCCGAAGAACTCACTGTGGAAATTCAGGCAGGGTGCGCCATCGTCAGCTCCGAAATCGGCATAGTCCAAAATACGGCCGTCTGAGAGACGGAACAGGTGGCGCTCGTTGTCCAGCGGATGCGGAGGCTCCGCGCGCCGGCAGGGCGCATCGAATTTCGCCGGCACCGAACTCGCGCCAGCGGATTCCACAGAGGCCAGTCCCAGCGTCATGCGCATGAACTCGCTCTGGTTGCGGGTTGATGTTTTCGCATAAATCGCGCGTATCTGCGAGCGCACCGTGGCAATGGAGGCCCTGCGCAGACGGGCGATGTCGTTCGCACTGTTACCTTCCGCCAGCAGGCGCATGACGGTAGCTTCCGCTCGGGTCAACGCAAAAGCGGATTGCACCAATTCGGTGAGGTGCGCAGGCCAGGCAAAGTCTATGGTGCGCACCACAAGCAAACGCTGGGCGCTGCCCGTAGTCCAGCAGGTAAGGCTGATGATGGAAGACTGCCGTGCATCACCCCGCCATGCCCGCAGAATCAAAGGTTGCCGGACAGACGCATCGTCCTGCGACAAGCCCTCGACACGCTCCCGCAGCACCGTCATTGTGTCCGGATCAAACGACAGGTCCGCACAATGCCCACCTTCCTCGACATCAAGCACCTGTCGGGCCGCATCGTTGAGCGCGCGCACCGTGCCATCGCCGTCGACGATGACGGTTGCCTGCGGCTCTGCACGAAGCCTGTCAGTCAACGATGCTGGCAACAGCGATTCGCTGGTGGCGACCATGGAGAACAATGACTCCGCGCGCCGGATATGAGCCTCGAATGTCTGCATGTCGCGCGCAAATGTTTTAGCGTCGCGGCCGGACGCTTGCGACAGGAGCCCATGCCAGATATCCATGAGTTCGGTAAATCGCTCTGGCTCCATCGCAACCGCGTAGAGCTTGTCGATGAACTCAAGACGAATGTCGTCAGCATCCATGACGGCCTCTTCCCTGGTTAATCCCAGCAGAAGCGTCTCAACGAGCTGACGGCGGCGCATCATCAAAATTGATGATGCACCGTCCCGCATGGGCCTTGAGGCAGCGACCCTTCTCGACATTCATACGCCGCTTGAACTGCTAATCAGTGTTGATGTCGTAGCTCCGAGTCACTTCCGATACCGACTCGCCGCCATCCAGGATCGCCTCGATCATCTGGAGCTTGAGTGCCGGCGAATAGCGTGGCCTGCGCTGTATCAGTTTTAGCGTCGCTGCGACGATGTCCGGCAACACCGCATGCCGCTTATCCTCATCCACCATGATGTCGAAAGAAAACGGGTGGACCCGGCGCTTGACGGCAAAGCCTGGAGGGGTGGCGAAGGCAGGCAGCACTCAAGGGTCCGGTACAAGGCTTTGTTCGAGCACGGCGCTAGGTCTGCTGTCGGCCAGCATCGGCCACTTGCCTCGGAAACTCTAGAGCGGCGTCACCCATCCTAATTCAGCGCCGGCAGGGTCACGGATCATCGCAACTCGACCCACGCCAGGCACGTTCCACGGTGGTCGCAGCACGGTTCCTCCCAGTTCACTCACCTTGTTGATTGCGACATCCATATCATCAACATGTACATAAGTGATCCAGCGATCTACTGGTTCTCGTTCGCTGCAATCTACCGTTAGCAAGCCGCACACTGGCTTTTCATCAGCCAGCCCGAGCCAGTAAGTTCCGCCTGACGGCATCTGCTCAGCCCGAAACGTCCACCCGATGCTCGACCTGTAGAAGTCGATGGCGACGCTAGCATCACTCGTCAATAGCTCATTCCAATTGAACTCGCCATGCTTGGTCATACTCGATGTGCCGCGTTCCTAGTTGCTCCAAAAAAGATACCGGTGCGGATGGGGCAGGCCAATACGTGTTTTCCCACTGACCAAGGGGATTGAGAGCTGCCCCTCTAATATAGTCGGCAACCCGCCGTTTTCGGACGACAGCCGTCTTTCAGAGATCTACTCGATTTCTGAACACCTGCATCGGACCTCTTGGCTGGGATTCTGAACGTCGATCTTCGAAGACTCCACCAGTGTACTTACGAATAGTTCGCCGCCAGAATCGGCGAGCACGGACATTGCTCTCAATCTGCGCCACCTGCCATTCACCTCGAAATTGATCAAAAAGAGCAATCGCAGCCCGTTCCGCCAGCCCAGTTCCACGAAAGCGGCGTACGACGAAGAACTCGGCCACTGAGAAAACGCAATGTTCAATTTCTCGCACTAACGCGAACCCCGCGAGTTCCGCTTCTGCCCAGATTAGGAACGGGTGCCTTTCAGGCTCATACCAGTACGCATCGAAGTATGGCCCGACGTCAAATAGACCATCTGGGCGAAGAACATCTTCGCCGGGATTACTAAGTTCATGTATGTACAGCTGCATCAAGTTAGCGACGACCTGTTTCTGTCGCAAACTCGCGGCATCAATAGTTACCTTCGACATGCTCGTGTATCGAATAATCCGGAAACGAGAATGAATGTTAAATTCACTATAGCTTGAGTCACCAGCGTCCGGATCGATTCGACACCGGAGGTATTCGCTGAATAAGGGTCGCGTGCATGTGTTTGTTCGAGCGCGTCAGCGATGACCTCGCAGTTTGACTACTTTCTACCAAGTATCCCTCAAGGATGCACAATTACTAATCAGCCTTAACTATCAGGCGGGTAGCTACTCCCTCAGCAACCAGTGCCTTCAAGGAATTTCACATCAAACCGCAAGGTCTAGCAACGCCTGCGGATTCTTGTGAGCGATGGTCAGAAGCGTCTTGGCAGGGCCAGACGGCGCTCTACGGCCCTGCTCCCATTCTTGCAGCGTACGAACAGAGACACCTAGTAGCTTGGCAAACTGCGACTGAGATAAACCCGTTTTGCCGCGCACTTCAGCTACAGGCGGTATCGTCGTCACTCGTCCGGTGTTTCCAGCCTTAATCTGCTGAATTCCCTCCAGGATTTCCCGGCCGACATCGCAATCATATTCCTTCTTAGGCATTTTCAATCTCCTGCCGTATTTGACGAAGAACATGTGCTGGGATGTTCTCCTTCACGTTCTCCGGGTACAGCGTTAGCATCCAGATTTCGCCTTTGGATGTGGCCCAGTCGTAGATGACCCGAAGGCCACCACGCTTTCCCCGACCTGAGCCAGCCCATCGCATTTTCCGGTCCCCACCAGATCCCGGCACAATGGCTCCAGTCTCTGGATCATCCGCGATCGCCGCCTGCAACAACCGATAAGCGTCCTCGTCCATGTAGTCGTGAACGAGTCTGGTTAACAGCAGCGTTTCGATGAATGTGTACACTCGGCATCTGTACGACTTTGACGTATATAATCAACCCACTGCTACATCGGGCCAGCAAACCAAACCAGAAAGCACCCCAGCCGCTTGGCTACATCAACCTACTCTCCAAGGGATCAATAATGTAGGACCTTTGGCGTTTGGCACGATGGTTGGTTCAGCGCGCGAACGTCCCACATCACGCGGCCCTTGACGGCAACGACCGGAGCGGCAGCATAGGGAGGCAGCAATCAAGTGTCCGGTGCACGCGGTTGTTCGAACGCGGCAGAAGACCATCGGTCACTTACATAACGGGATGCCGTAGCGCACCTGGCTCTCACATGGACTACACGCGTATTGTGCAACCCTGCGGAAGAGTGGATATCTTGAATTGCAGGCGGTACAAGCTCATGAATCGAGGAGTTTCCAAGGATTTAGAATGGAGACGCCGAATTGATCAAAATCCTTCTGGTTTCGAGTGACCACCACCATTTCGTTCTGCGCGGCGATTGCTGCAATGTAGCTATCTCGATCAGACTTAGGGTTCGGTACATGGTAGCCGGCACAGATTTCAGCTGACCCTGCGTCAAAGGGCAAAATACGATCTAGGAATGCTGGTTTCACCTTTTCCGACAACCAACGCCGAAGCACCGTACCCTGACGCTTATCTCTGCGCTCTACCCGTTGTACACCGATCTCTAGCTCCAGCAGCGTGATGCTAGAAATGAACAGATTCCCGGCCTCAACCCCCGATGCCCAAATGACCAAATTGCGATTTGCTGCTCCGCTAGCGGCTTTCCTAAGCTCGGAAACGACGTTTGTATCGAGCAAATACATCAAACCGGAAGGTCGGGCACCTTCAGACTAGAGCCCTTCGCCCTCGGAGGCTCGAACTCTACTTTCGCAGCTTTGGAATCAGCTATTAGCTCGATAATATTGGCCGTTCCCCCTGTCAGTTTTTGGTACTCCTCAATTGAGAGAAGAACATGTGCAGGCTTGCCCCTATCAGTGATTACCACCGGACCTTTCGCAGCAGCTCGCTTCGCTTTCCCGACGTCTTGATTGAAGTCGCGACTGGACATCTTAGTTATAGCCATGAAGCAACGTTACTACATTAATCTGTTCGACTCAACCATCGCGAACGTCCAAGATCGAGGATTAACATAGCAGGCAGAGAGCGGAGCTGCTCTCCTGCACAGAATCCTTGTGTCCCTCGCTCCGCGCGCGAACGCGTACATATACCGAAACCTTCGGCATATGTACGAACGATCACCACGAGGTGCTACACGGGCGATGGCTGCCAAACCCAATGCGGCTGCGGCTCGTACGCCACTTGGGGGGATTATGCAGACGTGTTCGCGTAACTGCGGATGCTGTCCGGGGCAGGTATCAGTTTCTGGCGAGCCCAAGATGCATCGGTCTACAACGCACGATTGCGTTCGGGACTGATGCCCGCCAGAAGCCAACGTTTAGTGTTTGACGCAAACCATCAGATCAGCGCTTACGCAAAACACAACACCAGAGCGGCGATGGAAGCAGAGAGCCGAATCGGCTCGTAGACCCTTGTTTTAACTGACGTATTTTCAGGATCACCGCCCATCTGGCCGGGCTGGCACCGATTCTGCATTGCTCCCTGTACAAACCAAACAGGAGACAGACATGACCCACAACATCCAGCTGAATGACCTGAACTCAGAAGTAGAGCTGAGCTCCGAGAAGATGGCCGCAGTACGCGGCGGTGTGTTCAGCACTGCAGCGGCGCTGCGCGCACAGACCATGACCATGCGCCGATACACCACGAGCACGTACTCGACGGCGCGATACGTCACAAGCCCGTACAGCACCGCGCGCTACAACCTGATCCCCTACTCCACTGCCCGCTACACGACGATGCGCTGGTTCTGATCCAGAGTCACCCAGCCGCGAACCGACAGGCTCGCGGCTGTGTCTGTGCCGTGCCGTGCCGTACCGTGTCGTGCCGTGCATTACCCCGTGATCATCGGCCGGAAGTCGGACCAGGGCGCCGCCAGCTCCAGCTGTGAGGCCACTCTGATCAGCAGATCTTCGCGACCGAACGCCGCGACGAGTTGCACCCCAACGGGCAGGCCCGCTGCGTTCCGATAGAGCGGCAACGCAATGGCCGGTTGACCGCTCATGTTGAACTGCGCCGTGAACGGAATGAACCGAAGCATTGCTGCATGAGACTCATCGGGATTGTTCTCATCGAAGACCATCGTGCTCAGCGGCAGTGTTGGCTGTGCTGTTACCGGGGCTACGAGCAGATCAAAGTTGTCCCACCACGACTCCAGATCGCGGGTGAACGCGTACATGGACTGCATGGTCTTGAAGTGATCTACCGCCGACACCGCGTTGGAACGGCGGGCATGATCCCGCGTACGGGGTTCGAATTCCTCTGCCGAAACGGCTCTGCCGACCATGGCCTCTACGACCTCGATATCCAGCGCTACGGCAGGCGCAAAGATGTCGTACAGGTGCGGCAGCACTTCAGCTGATCGCTGCAAGGCCTCCGGCGCTGCATCCTCCACCTGGTGCCCGAGATCCTCGAGCAGTCTCACAGCCGCTGCCACGGCCGCCGCGCAATCCGCGTGGGTTTCATAGCCGTCGAGCGCCTGCACGAAACCCACCCGCAGACTACCTGGCGGCTGCCCCACCTCGGCGCTGAGCGGACGAGTAAATGTGGGCGCGCCATAGTGGTCACCCGGCTTGTAGCCTGCGATGGCGTCGAGCAATGCCGCAGCGTCGCGAACCGTCCGCGTCAACGCACCCTCGTGGGCGAGACCTGCCCAGGCTTCGCCCATCATCGGCCCGTTGGAGACCCGTCCCCGAGATGACTTTAGGCCCACCAGCCCGCTCATCGAAGCAGGGATGCGTATGGACCCGCCGCCATCGTTTCCGTGTGCCGCAGGTACGATGCCGGCGGCAATAGCCGCCGCAGAACCCCCGCTGGAGCCCCCCGGGCTCAGCTGCAGGTCCCACGGGTTTCGGGTTGCACCGTATGCAGCGGGTTCCGTGGTCGCCATCAGGCCGAGCTCAGGGGTATTGGTGCGGCCTAGAACTACCATGCCGGCATCGAGAAAACGCTGCCCGAGATGGCTGGTTGCTGGGGCGATGTAGCCAGCGTCGCGTAACACCGAGGTACCGAGATGGTATGGCTGCCCGGCGACAGGCGCGCCAATGTCCTTAAGCAGAAACGGCACACCCGCGAACGGTCCCCGTGGACAGCGATCATGTTCCGCAGCCGCGGCCGCCGCCGCTTCGGGGAACTCATGAATCACGGCGTTGATCACCCCATTGGCTTTCTGCAACCGCCCGAAAGCAGCATCCGTGGCTTCACGGGCAGTGATCTCGCGCGCAGCAATCAGCGCAGCGGTGCGCGTGGCATCGATCCAGGTCAGCTCTTCCAATTTCCCATCCCTAACGCTGTAGACGCCGCAGCCTAGGACAAGACCTACGCCGCAGGCAACGTCCCGCTGAGCCGATGAAAACCCGCGGCACGGCTGGCACATGTCTTTCAAGGCAGGTAACGTGAACCGATCGAACAGCCGAGATGCGCAACATGCGCCGATGGCTGGCCTTCATGGCCACGAGTTTCTGCGCGCTTCCCGCACTGTACGGCAGCGACCTGAGCATCGCCGACCGCGGGTGGACCACTTACGAGCTGGCACATTTCCGCTTCATCACGGATCTGCCGGAGGGGAAGGCACGCGAGCTGATTCAGCGTGTCGTACAGTTCGACAAAATCGCAGCATCCCTCCACGAAGCCGCCCTGCCACCAGAGCGAGCACCGCTGAAGGTTCTGGTTTTTCGCTACCGCAGCGATTTCGAGCAGATCTTCGCATTCGAGAATTTCGCCGGCTTCACCCTGCCGTCTCTGCACGAGCACACCATCGCACTCGGCCCCGATGAAGGTGGTCGCCATCTCGGTGAGAACACGCTGCACGAATACACCCACTACATCCTGCGTCAGTCGCCGCTGGCACCGCTTCCACAGTGGTACGAGGAGGGCTACGCCAGCCTGCTCGCCAGCGCGCGCTTCGACGAAGGTAACGCCATCATTGGCCATCCCGGCAAGCTCAAGCCGCCAGCCCGGTTGCACATCGCTCAGAACCCGATCACCGTTTCCTCCGCCCGCGGACGCCTGCCTTTGGAAATCGGCCCCCGGCACCCATTCAGCCTGGCTGCGGCATTGCGCCCCGGGCAGCCGGACGACTGGCCAAACAGCGAGGTATATGCCTTCTACACCAGCGCCTGGCTGCTCGTGCATTACCTTGTGCTCGGCGAACCGGAACTTCGCACACCGCTGGCCGGCTACCTGCGCAGAGAGCTCACTGGCCACACATCTACCAGCACGTTCGCAAGCTTGTTCGACCGCAGCGACCGTAAGATGCAGCGTCAACTGGCACGATATGCACGGCGCAGGAGCTTGCCAACCACAAGCGTCGCGCTTCCACCCATCACACCAACCGCATCGCAGCGCCCACTCGACACCACGGAAGCCCTGTTCGAGTTGGGTCTGGCAAGCGCGCCCCACAACGCTGCATTCGCCGAGGCAGCCTTCGAGCACCTGCAAGCGGTCGAAGGGCAAACCCATCTCGCGCTGATCGGCCAGGCGATCCTCAAACGGGGTGCTGGCGATCATGCAGAGGCTGGCCGGCTGGCGTTGGCAGCGCTGCAACATGCACCGGACAACACGGCGGCGCGCACGCTGCTGGCCCGGGCGACCGCCGATGCCTGCCCGGACGCCAACCGATGTCGAAGCGAGTGGCGAACGGCGGCAGAACACTTCGAAGCCGCCCTGCTTCGAGATCCGCACCGAACCGATGCGCTGCTCGGCCTGGGAGCGGTGCAGTTCCGTCTCGGCGAGCTGCAGGCGGCCCTCAACCATCTGCAGGAAGCCTACCTGCGTGCCCCATGGTCTGCGCGAATCAACTTCTTTCTCGGCGAGGCCTACCGGCTGGCGGACCAGCCCGTGATGGCGCGCAAACACCTGCATCGCGCGGCCGAGTGGGAGCGCAACCCTCGCTGGAAAGCACGGGCACGCAAAGCACTGGCGTTGCTGGGCTAGGCGGCTCCGGCGAGCAGGCGCACGACCCTGGGCTTGCAGCGCAGGCACGCAACAGTGGCGCCACAATTATTACCCGGATATTATTCTGGTTTCACATTCATCCCAGAACAATATGACCCCGGAACAGAAGAAAGCACTAATCCGCCAGTACAAGCAATCACCGCCACCTGCCGGCCTGTTTCGCCTGACCAACGAGCGCACCGGTCGATTTCTTGTAGGCGCGAGCAGAAATGTGCAGGCGCGGTTAAACCGGTTTCGTATGGACCTCAAGACCAACGCCGAACGCAACGAAGCTCTGCAGCTGGACTGGCGCGCTCAGGGCGGAGAAGGTTTCCAGTTCGAAGTGCTCGACACCCTCGACCCGTCGGCCGACCCCAAAGCAGACCTGGACGAAGAGCTCGAGACGCTGCTGGAGCTCTGGTGGGAGAAGGCAGAGGCAGACCCGGCGCTGTCATACTGAGGCCTTGGCACACTGCAGGGCAGATGCACCCTCAAGAGGGTGCATGCCCTGCACCGGAGGTGACACGCGCCAGCACCACCTGCACCTGACCGCCGCTATTCCATCAGGTAGAGATACTCTTCCTGTGCGATCTTGCCACCTGCCACGGTGTAGAGCGCAACCTCCTTCATCAGCATGCGCGCGCCGCCGTTTGGGGTGATATCCATTTCGAAGCGCAAGGCAAACTGATCGTCTCGGAGCCCGACGAACGGCCCCTCCGCTTTCACGCCGTGCACCGTGTTGTTCGCATACCACCAGTCGTGCTTACCGCGTATGGCGTCCATTCCTTCCATGCGCGCCGGCATCTCGTCGCTGCCCGAACCTTCGATGCTGACGATTCCGTCTGCGTAGTAGTCGGTGACGAAACGCCACTCGCTTTCGCGACCGCCGTTCACCGCCTCCACCATGACTTTTCCCAGTTCCAACGTCTGCATGTTCGCAACTCCGGTTGTTCAGAGAATGCAGGCTAGCAGCGTGGTACTGACAGGGTTGTGTCAGGATGGGAGAAGTCGTGGCATGCGGTTGCGTCAACGCGTCGGTATGCGGGCCTTCAACCACCACAGCATGGTAGAACTCACCAGATCCGCTGCGTCCTGCTGCACGAAGTGGCCGGCACCGGGCAATGTGACGAGGGTCAGATCCGCATCAAGCCAATCCCAGGTGTTGTTAAGGCCATCCGAGTGCAGCGCCGTGTCCGCCAGACCGTGGAACATCAACACCGGCGCCTGCACCCGCGGTGTGTCGATGGCCTGCGCACCCATGCCACCCGGACGCGCGTAGTTGGCTTTGTAGAAGTTCAGCATGCCAGCGAAGCTCGAGCGCTCGAACGCCTGAACGTAGTGCGGCTTCGCCTCCGGATCAGTTACCCATCCGGCGAGATTCTGCGCTGTCATGGGCATGCCGAAAAAGATATCGGGATCTGCGGGTGAACCCTCCTGAAAACGCCGCGCGTACCCACTATTGGCCTGCTGCTGCGGGTTGGTCGCCATTTCCCGGGCGAATCCGTTCGGGTGTGGCAGGTTCAACACCACGAGCCGCTCTACTACTTGCGGCGCGTTGAGCGCCACCTGCCAGGCGACCGCGCCGCCCCAGTCGTGGCCGACAATGGTGGCGCGCTCTTCGCCCAGGTGGCGCACCACAGCGACCACATCGGCCACCAGATTGCGCATTGCGTAGGCCTCCACGCCTTCCGGCTGGCCGCTGAGGTTGTAGCCGCGCTGATCGATGGCAACCACGCGGAAGTCACCCGCAAGCGCCTCCATCTGTGCACGCCAGCTGTACCAGAAATCCGGAAAGCCGTGGATCATCACCACCAACGGCCCTTCACCGATTTCTGCGTAGTGAATCTTCACGCCGGAAGCATCCGCAAACCCGTGCTGCACAGGGTCGTCGAAGGAGGCGTTGGCAAGCGCCGACGCCGCAACCAGCAGGCAGGCAATCCCCTTTCGGTAGCTCATCGGTCATTCTCCGTTTCAGCTGTGCGCAGAATGCCAGAGATCAAACGCAGCCGGTAAGTGAACCGCTGCGATTGATTTTCGCCGGCCGCACACACTCACCCCGAAACTCATGGAACAGACCGGCATGCGGCTAACCCGTCTCGCCAACATCATCTGCCTCGCGGCTGTTGCCTTCCCTCATGCTGCGAGCGGTTTCGAACCGCCGCGCCTGGCCAACGGCAAGCCGAACTTCAGCGGCGTGTGGCAGGTGCTCAATCGCGCAAACGACAACCTCGAAGCGCACCCGGCGCAAGCGGCACGTGCCTTTCGCGAGGGGCCCGTG
>JAUIED010000241.1 GCA_030428905.1 Gammaproteobacteria bacterium | reverse complement strand
CGCAACAACCTCGTTGGCTTTGTCGTCATTGAAGCCGATGATCATGCACAAGCAGCAGCGCTGTTTGCGGACCACCCACACTTCTCCATCTTCCCAGGTGACGGGGTTGAAATCATGGAGTGCTTGCCGGTGCCAACCCGCTGACAGGACGGTGCACTTATCGCACCATTGCGCTGTAGTCTGGCGTTTCTCCACATTCGAGCAGCGACTTGAGCCCTGATAGCACGAGCGGCCAGCCATCGCGCACCATGTCCCGCATGCGGCTACCGTCTGCGAACTCGTGATGGCGCACGGTGAGTCGGGTGACGCCATCCGCAAGCTGCTCCAGCAGAAAGGTCACCCGTGAAGGTGCCTCATCACGCACATCCGGATTGCGTGGAAACTGCCAGGTGTAGGACAGCTCGCGGGGACGATCGCTGACCACGATCTCTCCCAGGCAACCCACAGCACCGTCCGGCACGTAGAACTCGATGGGGTCGCCCACTCGAAACGTACTCTGCACCCGCGTCTGATGCCAGTAGCGCTCAGTCATCTCCGCGGTACATAGCGCATCCCACACGGCTTCGGCCGGCGCGTTGATGACAGTAACGTACACGTAGTCAGGCATGTTCATGTGTTGCGTCTCCAGGTCGTTTTTCAATGCCGCCAGGGCCGCTGCCTTGGGGCGGGTAAAGCGGTTCATCCACCGGTTCTGCAGCTCGGCGAGGGGTACGGGGTTCAGATAGTGGTGTTTCTCCCGGCCGTGCCATTCCACAACCACCAGGCCTGCTTCCTCCAGCACCTGCAGATGCCGGGAAGCCGACTGCCGGCGCATGTGCAGGTCGCCGACGAGCTCGCCGAGCGTCGCCCCCTGCCGGGTGCTCAACCGATCAAGCAGTTGGCGCCGGGTGGGATCGGCAAGTGCGGTGAAGATGTCGTCCATGCAGATCCCTTCGCTCGTGATATGCAGCCTATGAGCTGCATATATTATGCAGCTTCAGGGCTGCATATCAACCATCGCTTCGCGCAGATCCTCGACAAGCATCTGCAGATGCTGCTGGTGCGTGCGATAGGACACCACCGCCACACGGATGACGAACCGGCCGCGCAACATGGTGCCGGTGAGCATGACGCGATTGCGTGCGTTGACTGCCGCCAGAACCGCCCGTGTGCGGGCGTTGGCTGCCTCGATGTCGGGCGCGCGCAAGGCGAATGCCAGAATCGAAAGCTCCGGAGGCGCCAGCACCTCCACCTCAGGCATTCGTTGCAGTTCTGCCGCAAGCCACCGGGCCAGATCCAGTTTCTCGTCGAGATAGTCGCGAAACACCCCGAGTCCGTGCATCTTCAAGGGCAGCCAAACGCGCAGGCCGCGAAACGGCCGCGTCAACTCTGGCGACAGATCGCTGAAATCAGGCACCTCCTCTTCCGCACTCGGAGGCGGCAGGTAGTCGGCAGTGGTGGCGTGTGCCTGGCGTAACGTCTGCCGCTGTCGTACGAGCAAGGCACCGGTTCCATAGGGCAGAAAGAGCGTTTTGTGCGGGTCCAGGGCTACGGAATCCGCTCGTGACAAGCCGGCAAGCGCCAGGCGCCCCCGATCGGTGAGCCGAAAGAAGCCACCATACGCGCCGTCTACGTGAAACCAAAGGCCGCATTCCTCCGCCACTGCGGCCAACGCCGCCAGCGGGTCCACTGCTCCGGTATTGGTGGTGCCGGCGCTGGCCACGAGCAGGAAAGGGCGCAATCCGGCACGCAGGTCTTCGTTCACGGCGCTGCGCACCACTTCCGGCTGCAAACGGAATGCGGCGTCGCTACCAAGCACACGCACGTTACCCGAAGGTATGCCCGCAAGCCTGGCCGCTTTGGCAACGCAGTGATGCGCCTGATCGGACGTATAGATCACACCGCGCGCGAGATCGCCATCCAACCGTGCCTCGCGGGCCGCGACGATGGCACCCCAGTTGGCCAGCGATCCGCCCGAGGTGAGGTACCCTCCGCTCTCCGCACCGTAACCTACGATCTCGCAGAACCAGCGCAGCACGTTGTTTTCGATCTGCACGTAGGCACCGGCGACGGCGCTCACACCCACGTAGCGGTTCAGGGTATCCGCAATCAGATCCGCGACTGCGGCGTGGAAGATGCCGCCACCAGGCACATAGCCCATGAAGCCGGGAGCCGTGGGATCGAGGCTGCGCGTTGCGTAGTCACCAAAAAGTTTGTCCAAAAGCGGGGCCAGCGAGCTGCCCGCTTCCGGCGGCGCTTCCACCATGCGCGCCAGGTACTCGGCATCCGCACGGCTCGAGGTGTCCACCGGCCCATTGCCGATGGCGTCGATGGCCTGAGTGATGTGCGTCATCACCGCATCGACCATGGCCGACGCTTCCGCCGAGCTCAATTCCAGATCCTGCACTGCACTCCTCCACGCGTCACTGGCAGGCGAGGATACGGCCCGCCTCCGAAGTGCGCTACATTGCCCGCGCGCAACAGACGGGCTCAACCCTATGACGAACACGGCAGTACGCCGCGCCACGACCGCAGATCTGCAATTTCTGCACGCCAACAATATGGCCATGGCCGCAGAGACCGAGGATCGTGGTCTTGACCAGGACACCCTGCGCCGCGGCATCGCCTATCTGCTGGAGCATCCGGCGGAGGGCTTCTACCTCGTGGCAGAACGCGAAGGCACTGCCGTAGGCAGCCTGATGGTCACTTTCGAGTGGAGCGACTGGCGCAACGGCCGCTTCTGGTGGATTCAGAGCGTGTATGTGCCGCCATCCTATCGCCGGCAGGGCGTCTACCGTGCCATGCACGACGCCGTGCACAACCTGGCAGCCGACGATGCGCAGCTTTGCGGTATTCGCCTGTACGTGGAACGTGACAACGTCCGCGCGCAACGCACCTACATCGAGATGGGCATGCACGAAACACACTACAGACTCTTCGAAGAAGCGCCGCGATGACGGGCTCGGTTTTCGCGGATGTCACCTGACAGCGGTAACCCTCAAGCTGGGAGAAGAGTAGCTGGCGGGTGGAGGCACCATGCTGCGCAAGCCGATCTGGTGGCTCATCGCCATATGTGCTGGCGTGTGGGTCGTGTGCGCCATCCACCCTCACGACAAACAAACCTGGTTGCTCGAGCAGATCGCCACGGTACTGGCAATCTCCACGCTGGCAACGATACGGGGCGTTCGATGGTCTGTCGTTTCCCTGACTGGTTTGGCATTGCTGTTCGTCGTTCACACGATAGGTACCCACTACACCTATTCCCTTACGCCGTATGATGGCTGGTTGCAGACGATCACGGGCTTCACGGCCGCCGACCTCTTTGGTTGGGAGCGAAACCACTATGACCGATTCGTGCACTTCCTTTGGGGCCTGTGTGTCACACTGCCTGTGTACGAGTTCTTGCGCCAACGTCTGGCGCTCAATCGCTTCGCCGCCCACCACGTGAGCCTGCACATCATTCTTTCCACTTCGGCGACTTACGAACTGCTGGAATGGTCTGCCGCGGTGGTGTTCGGCGAAGGCGGCACGGCATATCTTGGCACACAAGGCGACCCATGGGACGCTCAGGCAGATATTGCCATCAGTATTGCCGGCTGGGCGGTGTGCATCGGGGTGCACCTTGCGGCGCACGCCCGGAAAAAGCGCGGCAGGGGTTACTAGATTCTTCCGGACATTTCCTGATTCACGGTTGGAATGCGCATCACGTCCTGCACGCGCCGATGTTCGTGCTCGATCTCACGAGCGGTGCGGCAACGCTTCTGCTTGACGTGCGAACCCAACCACTTCTGCACGGTGCAGTATTGAACGTTTTGCGATTGCACGTCTGCGCTGCGCACGGCGGCTCGTTGTGCACAACCTGACAGGACGCACAGTGTCAGCAGCAAAGTCCACCTGATCGTCATGCTGGCTCCTTTCCTTGAGATCTCGAAAGGAATGCACAGCATACTTCCGTCCGTTGGAGCGCATCAACGCCAGGTGTAGGACACTTCCAGCTCGTACTGATGCATGCGCAGCCCAATGGTTCGCGTGGGATACAGAAAGTTCGGTCCGCGAATAGTGTGCGATGGTGCGTACATGACGGCGAAGCTCAGCGCGCCACCGCCAGACACATCAAACGTTGCACCCATGGTCCAATGCTCCTCCATCACGCCAGGTGCGAGGATGTCGAACAGCGCATCACCCTCATCCACTGGTTGCTTCGCGTAGCTGTAACCGCCCCGCCATGTGCCCGATGATCCCGAACGCCACTGCAAACCCGCTTTGTAGACCGTCATATTTTTCCAACTGGATCCGGCCCCACGATCTCCGCCAAGGCATGCTTCGGCATTGCTGCCACCAGCGCTTGGACAGTTAAGGAGGTTTCGTGCGGGGTTGGAGACACCGCCTAACAGGCTGCTGAAAAAGCAGCCTGTTAGGCCCCTCGCCTCGAACGTCTGCAGTGCAATCTGCGGCGTGACACCCCAGGCGATGCGATCACCGATTCGGGATGCGTACGTGACTCTGGCTATCGCCTGCAAGAGATCCACGCCCGCATCACCTGCACCATACACGCCCGGATAGCTCTGGGTGCCGCCACTCGCATTGAACCGAGCGCTGCTGTCCGCCGCCCGCCAGTCTGTGTGCATGCCGCCCCGCCCATAGAAGGAAAAGCCCACGACGCCGTCGCGTTCGCGCAACTTCCAGGCTTTCGCGAGCCAGGGCACCGGAAAGTAGTTGCGCTCGCTGTCTCGATTTCTGGAGGCAAGAGAAAAAACGCCGAGCTGACCGTTCATCGCGCTTGGTCCGGGGTGAAACGAACGACGCGGGCTGAACAGACCAATAACGGACTCCAACCCATCAGAAGCAAACGCACCGAGCGCGGGATTGTTGGCGGCATCGATGATGCTGGCGCCTTCAGCAGCAGCCACACTGGCAAATGAGCACGCAGCAGAACACCGCGACGAGCGTGATCCGTTGATCGAGGGAGCCAGTTCGCACGGCACCTTCCAGTTGCGGGTAGCCCTTCCAGTGTAGGAAAGCTCAGAACTTTCAACCATTTACGCCTTGAAGCAGCAAGCGTGGAGCGCATGTGTCATGCGGTTGACGCCATGCACAGGTTCTTAGTGGCACACTGCAGCCCTTGCAGCCGTGTACGGTT
>JAUIED010000037.1 GCA_030428905.1 Gammaproteobacteria bacterium | reverse complement strand
GTGCCGCTCTATTTCGCTGCAGAGCGCCCCGTCGTCGAGCGCGATGGCACGCTGATCATGGTCGATGACGAGCGCATGCCCCTCAAGCCGGGCGAAACACCGCAGATGAGGAAGGTGCGGTTCCGGACGCTTGGCTGCTACCCGTTGACAGGAGCAGTCGAAAGCGAGGCGGAGACGCTGACCGAAATCATTCAGGAAATGCTGTTGACGACAACTTCTGAGCGCCAGGGGCGGGTGATTGATCACGATCAGGCCGCCTCAATGGAGAAGAAGAAGCAGGAGGGCTATTTCTGATGGCCCATAGGTCGGAACTGATCGCTAGCGATATCGACGCCTATCTGAAGGCGCATGAGGAAAAGACCCTGCTGCGTTTCATCACCTGCGGTAGTGTCGACGACGGAAAGAGCACCCTGATCGGGCGCATGTTGTACGAAGCGCAGCTCATCTTCGACGACCAGGTATCGACCCTGCAGAACGAGTCGAAGCGGCAGGGTACTCAGGAAGGTGAGATCGACTTTGCGCTCCTGGTGGATGGTCTTGCAGCGGAGCGCGAGCAGGGCATCACTATTGATGTGGCCTATCGGTTCTTCAGTACGGAGCGTCGTAAGTTCATCGTCGCGGATACGCCTGGCCACGAGCAGTACACCCGTAACATGGTGACCGGCGCCTCTACAGCCGATGTGGCTGTCATTCTGGTCGACGCCACTCAGGGGGTGTTGACGCAGACGCGGCGGCACTCGTTCATCACATCCATGCTTGGCATCAAGCACGTGGTGCTGGCGATCAACAAGATGGACCTGGCAGGCTACGACCGGGCGACGTTCGACGGCATCGTCGACGACTACATGGATTTTGCCGCCAACCTGCAGTTCGAAACGGTTACGCCGATTCCGCTATCGGCGCTCAAGGGTGACAATGTCATCGAGCGGTCCGGTGAGATGACTTGGTACACGGGGCCGACATTGCTTGGTTTTCTGGAGACCGTGGAGGTGCGCGGTCGGCAGCTCAAGCATCCGTTCCGTTTCCCCGTACAGTGGGTCAACCGGCCGAACTCGCGATTTCGCGGCTACTCCGGATGCATCGTTGCTGGGGAAGTTTCGGAAGGGGACACCCTGCGCGTTCTGCCCTCTGGAGAAGAGGCTGTCGTGTCGGAGATCATCCTGTTTGAGGACAAGCTCAAGCGGGCTGAGGCAGGACAATCGGTAACACTGACGCTCGATCGCGAAGTAGATATTTCCCGCGGAGACGTCCTGGCGAGTGCGCAGGCACCCTGTGAAGTCTCCGACCAGTTCGACGCTTCCATCGTCTGGATGGACGCAGAGCATGGTTTCGTCGGCCGCTCGTACTGGCTCATGCTGGGTACCAACCGCGTGAACGCAACGATTACCGACATACGATTCAAGTACAACATCAACACCCTCGAAGAGCTCGGCAGTCGTGACCTGCAGTTGAACGACATCGGTCGGGTGACCCTGTCCTTTGACAAGGGTGTGCCGTTTGAGTCGTACACAGACTGCCCCGGGCTAGGCTCTTTCGTGCTCATCGACCGTTACAGCAACCATACGGTTGCCGCGGGGATGATCAATTTTGCGCTGCGCAGGGCGACCAACGTTCACCGGCACAAGCTGACGGTAGATCGCCAGGCGCGCGAGAAGCTCAATGGTCACAAAGCCAAGATCGTCTGGTTTACCGGCCTGTCAGGTTCCGGCAAGTCCACCATTACCAATGCGGTGGAGCAGGTGCTGCATGCTCAGGGTGTGCGTACCTATGTGCTCGACGGCGACAACGTCCGCCATGGTCTCAACCGTGACCTCGGGTTCACGGATGCGGATCGGGTGGAGAACATCCGTCGTATCGCTGAGGTGGGCAAGCTCATGGTCGATGCCGGGCTTGTGGTACTCACGGCCTTCATCTCGCCGTTCCGCTCCGAGCGTGACATGGCGCGGGCGTTGTTCGATGACGACCAGTTCGTCGAGGTGTATCTGGACGTGCCGCTGGATGTTGCGGAAAGCCGTGATCCGAAGGGGTTGTACAAGAAGGCCCGGCGTGGTGATCTGCCACACTTTACGGGTATCGACAGCCCTTACGAGGTTCCGGAGAAGCCGGAGCTGATTGTGTCCACCCACGAACTCACCCTCGAGCAGTGTGTGGCGAAGGTGCTGGAGAAGATCTAGCGGACGGGCCCCTGAGCAAGCGGATTTGCTCAGGCGCTCCCTAGTCTGGCGGCGAGCGCGGCGCGTACTTGTGCGTGCCGTGCTTCCGTGATCGGATACTTCCACGCAACCGCCGCGGCCACCAGAAAGAAAATCGACGGGAAGGTGGAGAAGAGAAAGCGCAGGCCGAACAGCTCCGCCTCGCCGTTGTTCTCTGGCCGCACCGCATCGAAGCCCACCCCGGCAAGCACCCACATGGCGATTACGCCGCCCAGTGCCGCCGCCCCTTTCATGGCAAACGACCAGGTGGCGAAGAACTGGGCTGCCCGGTTTTCTCCGGACTCGAGCTGATCCACGTCGATGACGTCTGCTTTCATGGAGTTGGGCAGTGCTGAAGAGAATCCTCCGGCGGAGACGCCTGTTAGGATCGTGATGGGCAGCATCCACCAGAATTCGCCGGGGCCAAGTAGCAAATAGAAGGGGTGCGCGCACGCGATCATGATCAATGATGTCAGGTAGGCGCGGTGCTTGCCCACACGGCTGGCGAAGCGGACCCATAAGGGTATCGACATCAGGTTGGACAGATAGAAAAAGCTCAACATGTAGATTTCTTTGCCTTCCGCTCCGAGAACGAAGGCGATGAAGAAGGCGTAGAGAGGTGTCGTGATGTTCAGCCCGATGCTGGCTATGGTGAAGGCGCTGATCAGCCGCACGAAGGCGGCGTTTTTCCACATGATGCGCAGCCCTGCCATGATGGGTACGCGGGTATCGACACGGACCTCCGTTGGTGGTGTCTTGGTCACGGTCAGCAGCGTGCAGATGGGCATGATGAGTAGCATGGTGCTGCCCACCAGCATCAGCACCACGTCGGTGCCTTCCATCAAAAAGACGATGCCTGCCACCGCCGGTATGAGTTGTGCGGAGAGCTGCCCTACGACTCCGGCTTGAGCGCGCCAGCCGGTGACCCGTGAGCGCTCATGGTAGTCGGTGGAGAGTTCCGCGCCCCACGCGTAGTAGGGGATCAGCATCATGGTGGTTCCAACCGATAGCATCAGCATCCACACGAACAGGTGCATGCCGCCAGCGCCTTCGGGCGGGAAAAACAGTTGGTAGATGGACAGCATGAGAATGGGGGTCGAGGCCACCACCCATGGTCGGCGGTTGCCCCAGCGCGTTCTGGTCCGGTCGCTGATGTAGCCCATGAGAGGGTCTGTGAGCACGTCGATAAGCCGCTGCACGAACAGGATCGTGCCGATCAGTTCGAGAGACACGGCCATGTCGCTTGCGTAAAACCTGGGGATGAAGACGATCACCGGGAAGATGGACATCATTACCGGCATGTCCACGAGGCTGTAATAGAACAGCGTCGACCGGCTCAGCTTGCGGCCATCTGTCTGCGTGCCCACGCTGCTCCGTGCTTGCCCTGTCGCTTGCCCTGTCGCTTGCCCTTCCGCTTGCACGAGCGCTCCCCGCCTCGCAAAGTAGCGCTTGAGTTTGCGCGAGTCGGAGTTGGGGGTAAATAGTGATCGTTGGTATTCATCATGTGGCCATTGGTACGCCGGATCTCGACGCGGCGCTGCGCTTTTATCGGGATGGGCTGGGATTTGACGTGGTGCAGGAGAGCGAATGGCACCGGGATAATCCCCGTGCCGATCGTGCGGTGGGGCTTCGGCAGGCTTCGGCACGCATGGCCATGCTCAAGGCGCCCAATGCATTCATCGAGCTTTGGGAGTATCGGGAGCCGCGGCCGCGTAATCTGGTGTCGGATCCCAACGATTTGGGCTATCCGCACATGGCACTGCAGGTCGATGACATTCAGGCGGAATATGATCGGCTGAAAGCGCTAGGGATGGAGTTCGTTGCGGATGCGCCGGTAGATTTTGGTGCGGCCTCTGCCGTTTACGGCCGTGATCCCTTCGGCAATGTCATCGAGATCTACGAGATACGTGATGCGGAGATTGCGCAGCTCAGCCGGGACTGAGCTGCGCTTTCGGCATTACTGGCCGGCGACTTCGACGCGTACGCGGGTGGCTGGCGCGAACTGGCCGGGCTCCACGCTGGCGCTCAGCACGCGGTGGGCGGGGCCGGTGGTTTCGCATGCCATCCGTACGCGGCTTACGCCGTCCCGTGTCTGTGCGACGCCGTTCAAGTAGTAGATGGTTGATTCCTCGGATGCGTTGACGAGGTAATCCCTGTCGTGGTGCAGCCGCTGGGTGGCTGCCTCGAAGGCGTTTGCGCACTTCTCGTAGCCGCGCTGCTCGTAGAGGGTGCCAGCATTTGCGGTACCGGCCAGAAGCGCTACGGGAAGGGTGAGGGTGGCGATAGTTTTCATCATGCGAAGCTCCGGGAGTTGGGTGTTGGCATTTGGTGTTACTTAAGGTAACGTCATGACTCTATTTCGGGAATATACGTAACGTAGATGCCCGATCTCAGCGATGTGCATGCCCGGGAGAGGATATGGTTGAGCGGGCTGTTTCCGAGCCGGCTCACCCGGCCTACGGACTCGATTGGAATCTCGTGCGTTCGTTCGAGGCGGTGGCTCGGGCAGGCTCCCTTGCAGGCGGTGCACGCCTTCTGGGAGTTGCCCATCCAACCATTGCCCGGCACGTGCAGCATCTGGAAGAGCAATTGGGGCTCATGCTGTTTGCGAGAACCCAACAAGGTCTGATGCTGAATGAAGCGGGCGAAAGCCTGCTTCGGGTGGCTGCGGCGATGCAGGAGAGCGCGTTGGCTTTCCAGAATGCAGCGGACTCTCTGGGCGAGCGTCCCATCGCCAACGTGAGGCTGACGGTTCCCGAAATGCTCGCAGAGCTCATGCCGCACCTGGCTTTGCCGTCTGTGGTCGGTGTGGACTCAACGGCGCCGATCCTCGAAGTCATCGTCTCCAACGAAATTCTCAATCTGCTCAACCGCGAGGCAGACATCGCATTGCGGCATGTGCGACCAACACAGCAGGAGCTGATCGCCCGCAAGCTCGGCCACTTGCCGGTAGGCCTGTACGCGAGCCACGAGTACCTGTGCGAGCGAGGACCGCTCGACTTCGACAATGTGGCCGATCACCGGTTTGTCGATGGTGCCCAGCGGGCGCATCTGATCAACGGAGCCCGGCGTGCTGGTTTGCACATCCCAGCCGGAAACGTCGTTTTCAAGAGCGATGCGGTGTCCTGCCAGCGGGCAGCGATCGCGGCGGGGTGGGGTATCGGCGCTCTACCCACCCTGCTTGCGGCGAATGTCGATGGCCTCGTCAATGCGATGGAGTCATCGACGCAGGTGCACCTGGAAGTGTGGCTCATCGCGCGTCCGGAAGTGCGCGACAGCACGCAGATGAAGCGGGTTTACGACGGGGTGGGAGAGGCGCTGACCCAGCAGCTCGTAACGTCCTGAGGAGGTGGGCCCCATGGTTGGTGCTGCGCTTGCACAATGACCTGGTGGCTGATGTGCGGCGATTGAGATCGCTCTCAGCATGATAGGCTAGGCGCCGAGGGAACAACGGTTCAGCAGCATGTCCGCGGAAGACGAACTGCCCACCGTGCCGGGCTATGAGGTGCTTTCGCGCCTGGGCAGCGGCGGGATGGCACACGTGTATCTGGCGATTCAGGAGGGTATCGATCGCCGGGTTGCGTTGAAGTTTCTGTCCGTGGATCGCACCGACCCCGCGGCCTACGAGCAGTTCAAGGCCCGCTTTTATCGTGAGGCCCGCACCATTGGTAACCTCAATCATCCCGGCATCACCACCGTGCATCAGTTCGGGGAGCATGACGGTCGACTTTTTCTGGCCATGGAGTACCTGGCCGGTGGTGACCTGGATGGCCGCATACGCTCCGGCGCCGTTGCGCCGGATCAGTGCGTGCGCTGGTTGCGAGATATCGCTGAGGCGCTCGCGCAAGCCCACGAGGCGGGCGTCGTACATCGAGACATCAAACCTGAAAACCTGCTGTTCGATGAACAGGGCCGCATAAAACTCGCGGATTTCGGCATCGCTCGCCAGGCCGAGGATGAGTCGAACCTGACGAAGGGCTTCGTCATCGGCACGCTGCCCTACATGAGCCCGGAGCAGATGCTCGGCAGCGAGTCAGTGGATGCACGCGCCGATCTCTATAGCCTTGGCGTGCTTCTGTTCGAGATGCTCACCGGCAAGCAGGCGTTTCCGCAGAAGCAGGTCGAGGCGGTGTATCTGGCGAAGCTCAACGATCCTGTGAAGTTGCCCGCTGAGCTATCTCAATACCAACCTCTGCTCGACAAGCTGCTGGCGCCGCAGCCGGAGGGCAGGCTTGGCGATGCGCGCGCGCTGATCAGTGAACTCGACAAGCTGACCAGGCCCGACACGGTGCCGACCGGCAAGCCCATGGTGAACATCATCATTGTTGCTGCCGCGGTGGTGGGGATGCTTCTGACGGTATATCGGCTCTGGTTTGCCTCGCCTGCAGGTGTAGACGCCTATCCGGTGAAGCTCAGCGTCATTCCGGAAGACAGCGTGATGTATCTTCTGCCCGAATTGCAGGTACTCGACAAGCGCAGCCGCCTGCCTGCAGGGCCCTATGAGGCGCTCGCGTGGGCGCAAGATTACGAAGCGCAGCGAATTCAGTTTGTCCTTCCTGGTGAGGAACTGGGGACGGCAACCCGGCTGAGGCCGGTGCGGTTGCCGGAAGCAGAGGAGTACCATCACTATCTCGATGTCGCAGCGGATGCAGACGCTGAGCGCGCAGGTGCTTTTCTGTCGGCGTATCCCGATTCGCCGTTACGCGACCTGGTGCGCGTCCTCGCGCGCGATGAGGCGTTGGACATCCCGCTGCTGGAGAAGAAAGCGCAGGTAGGTGACCTTGCAGCGCTGGTGACCATGAGCGAGATACTCGATCAGGGATGGGCGGGCATGGCGGCAGACCGCCAGCGCTCCATGAGCCTGGCCAGGCGCGCGGCGGACTCGGGCTATGCATTTGCGCAGTTTCACTACGCCATTCAGCTCCTCGAACAGGGTGACCGCTTGCGCGAAGGAACGGACGTTCTCGAAGCCGCCGCTGCTCAAGGATTCTTTCCAGCACAAAACCTTTTAGGCGCAGGTCTGGTGGAGGGGCAGTGGATTACGCAGGATCTGGAGCGCGGTGAAGCCTTGCTGCGCAGCGCCGCTGCGCAGGGGTATCGTGAAGCGATGTACAACCTGTCGGTGCTGTTGTCCATGGGCGGCGCCGAGCGGCGTGCGGAGGCAGCGAGTCTGGTGCGGCGTGCGGCGGAGTTGAATGACCCGATGGCCAGAAGTTATCTGGAAGGGGGGTAGACGAACCGCATAGCAGCATGCCAGCCGTCGTCCTGGATGTCTCGGTCCTGCGGTGTTGGAAACTCGTCGTCGTCCAGCGCATGGCCCCAGTACACGGATACGTCAAACCAACCGGTTGGCGTCCATTCGAGGCCCGTGCCGACACTGCGTATGGTGGTCCAGCGGCCGGTGCTCAGGCGGTGGTTGCGGTCTCTGGCGCGCCCGTAGTCAACGAAGGGCACCAGTGTCAGGTGCCATCGGTCGACACCGCGTTCATCGATGCCCAGCGGAATGCGCCAGGACGCCGATACCGTCACGCCCTCGTCGCGAACGAGCTGATTTTCACGATAGCCACGTACGGTGCGCGCGCCGCCCAGTGCGATCTTCTGCACGGAGAGGAGGGGATCCAGTGCTTTCTGCCAGGTGCTGTCGACGACCAGCTGGCTGTTGAGCAGTGAAAGCCGGCGGGCATACTGCGCTTGCAGCACGATCGCGCTGAATCGGCCGTCGGGTATCAGTGCGCCGGTACGGCGGTCTCTGTCGTCGCCCCTTGTGATAGTCGCATCGAACGCATCCATTCCGTGGCGGTAGGAAAGGCGCCCGGCAATCACCTGGTTGTCCATGCGCTCTATCCATTCCACTCCGGTTTGGAGGGCGAAAGTCGTGCTTTCCCCATTCATTGCGCCCAGAGAAAAGGAGAACGGTTGATTGAGGAGTTCGGTTTCGCTGCTGCTGTGATCCGCGCCAAAGAAACCGACCACCCGTCGTCCGGCAGACTCGATCAGCGTGTGACGCACCTCGACACCCCAACTACGTGCATCGTTCTCGATATCCAGGGCATTGAACTGCGAGCTCACCACTTCCGAGCCGTCCGTGGAGCCATAGAAGCCAATTTCGGTGGCGGTGAAGATCGGCAAGACGTAGCGAAAAGCGCCGGCGGTCCGGCCTTCTCCCTGGACCAGGGATAACCGCAGGTAGTCGCTCCCCCCTGTGAGATCGAAATGTTCGAATTGCAGCGTCGCCGCTTCAGCTCCGATGGATGGCGATCGATGATTGTCCATGAGCAGCGACCAGCGATAGGCGGCGCGGCGTGTGATGTCGATGTCGAGCACCGCATCGCCCAGGCGGTCTCCCGGCCGCACGCGCCCGTTGATGCGGACGATCTCGGGGCGCTGCTCCATGGCGCGCAACACCTCTTGCAATTCTGTGAGTCGGAAGGGCGTAGGCAACGCTTCGAGCGCGGTGCGCAGGCGAGACCGGCGTTTCGGTTCGTGGGATAGATAGCGGACCTCTGTCAGGCTGCCCTCCACGGCGCGGAAAACCACCTTGCCGTTGATGACGTCCTGATCCGGAAGCAGCACGCCGGAGTTGATGTAACCCAGTGCCACGTAGCGTTCGGATAGATGGTTCTGAATGGTCTTCAGTTCTTCGATGTGAACCTTGCGATTCAGGAACGGTGCGGCCGCGGCATGTACCTGTGTTGCGTCGAGTACGGTGCTGCCGGTCAACGAGACGCCGCGCAGCACGAAGCCTGCGCCAGCTGTCAGGCGAGTGCTTGTCTCTGAGGTTTCGGATCTCTCCTGCGCATGCAGGCCGATACCGGCCATGGTGCAGAGCAGACCGAGGCTGAGCAGGCGCACGATCATCTTTGCGTGCCTGCCCGGCAGGCCGGTCCGTTGGGTACATTGTCACGGCCAGTCACGGACGGGTTGTCGGCCGGAAGGTAGTCAGAAGGATCGGGTGGTAGCGTTTGTGGCGGTACCACGACGAGCGTGCTGGCATTGCTCAGCTCACTCACCGAGCAGACACCTTCCAATAACTGGAACGCATCCAGCAGCGGGACATCGAGTTCGGTGATGCTTGCGGCAACATCCAACTCCGGTGCCTGCACTTGCACCGTCCCGGCATTGCCGGCTGTGGAATCCGCGGAAACGACCGTGCGTACATCGGATACCAGCTGATCAGCAAAGATGAAGATATTGCCGCCGTTGCCGAGTTGGGCACGCGCCAGCACGGCACTTCCGTCCGTGGTCAGCACAGACGCCAGCGGAACGTCGGCGCTGCCGATACGAACATCGCCGCCGCCGCCGCTGCTGGTGGCGGAGGCGGAAACGATGGCACCATCCAGAAAGAGATTCTGCGCTGAGAGGGTGATGGCGCCGCCGCGTGCGGCTCCGGTGGCATCGGATACGACGCCGGTAAATCCGTTCTGTGCTGGATTGCCGGCATCCAGGGCCGCGATCGCCGCGCCCGCGAGCGCCCGGTTTCCCGATGCCTGCAGCGTGCCCGCGTTGACGGATATGTCACCGCCAGATGCGATGTTGCTGTCAGTGCTCGATGCGATACGCGCATCGCCCAGGAGCTGCAGCGACTCGGTCTGCAGGATAATGTCGCCGCCGCCGCCCAGTGTGTCCGGGCCGTAGGCATCGAAGGTGGCGGTCGATCCGCTGGTGATGGCGGCACGCGTGCTGGCCCCGGCGATGTACAGTTCGCCCGTCGTAATGCTGATGCTGCCAGCGTTGCCGCGACCGAAGGCATCGGTGGATATGCCCGCGTCTTCGATGCGTATGCTATCTGCGATGATATCGATGTTGCCGCCGTCGCCAAGCGCGAAATTCGGCAGCGTAACGAAGCCGGCCAGGGCATCAGGATCGAAACTGAACGCACCTGATCTTGCGAACAGCCCGGTTTCGTTGCCGTTGCCCCGCAGCAGCAGTTCGTCAACACGCAAGGTGAGTGTGCCGCCACCGCCGTCGAGCACCACATCGGACGTGACGCGGCCGCCATTGATGACTTCTACGTTACCGCCAGTTATGTTAACCGGCGCGCCGACGGCTGCATCGAACGATTCGGTGGTGACGAGGCTGCCATTACTGATGACGAGCCGGTCGCTTGCCTGCAATGTGATACCCGCACCCTGACCACGCTCCACGTCGGCGGTGACCGTGGTGCCGTTGTCGAGCGTGATGCGCGCGCCGATGAACAGTAGCCCGGGGCCTGTCAATGTGTCCTGGGCATCTGCCTGAAAGAATGCGTTGTCAACGCGGATGTCCGGTGCCTCGAAGCGCAGCAGTTGCCCATCACCAAATGATGTCACGTTGCGAAAGCTCGCGGCGGAGATGCGGATCTCTTCCGCGGCGATGACGTTCAGGGCGCCGCTCCTACCAGGTGCCGCACGACTGAAATCGAAATCCGCACCGCTCAGGTCGATCACTGCACCTGCCAGAGTGACGTCTCCAGCGTTGGAAGGTACCGCCCTGGCAGCAGCCTGCAGCGCACCGTTGTAGGTCAGCGTGCCGGTTGCGGAGATGCGGATGTCCGCTCCCTGCGCGCCGGCGGCAGACGTGCGTACCAGCGAGCGGATCTCGCTGCTTTCGTCGATGAGCACGTTCGAGCCGTGGATGACGACTTCACTCGGCGTATTGTCGAGGGCGGTCGTGCGCAGGCTCGAGCTTTGTACGTCGATGTTACCGCCGCGGATTCTTACCAACGCACCGCCGCCGGAGAGCTGAATGCCCGAGTCCGCCAGCCGGACGTTGCCGCCCGGACTCTCTGTGGCGTACGTGACAGCGTCAACCACGGCGCCGGGCGCGACGGAGGTGGTGTCCAGCCGGCTACCGGCAGGGAACACCGCGTTGCCGACCTGCATGCCGTCGATGGATATGTCGCCTGCCGACACGGCGAGTCGATCGGTACCCGCTGCGATTGTGACGTTGCTCATGTTGACGCTTCCGGTTGCATCGTTCAGGAAGCCAAAGCTGACAGGTGGGTCAACGGAAAGCACCGAAACGCTCGAATCCTCGGCAGAGAACACAACTCCATCTGCAAAGGCCAGCTCGTCGGCGGTGCTCAGGTGCAATGCGGCCGGCACGTCGATCTGCGCGCCGGCGCCAAACGTCCAGCCGTTGGGGCTGATGAGCCAGAGCGGCACTCCGGTGGCCGTGGATCTCAGTGTGCCGAAGACACTTGCGCCGTTCGCGCTGGTGATTCTGCCGATGATGTTTGCGGTGGTTGCGTTGTCAGCCCGGAATTCGGCGATCTCGCCTGTGCCTACGTCGAACGTACCAAAGCTGAAGAACAGGTTGCTGCCGGTCCGCATGCCGTAGGCGTCGGTGATGGCGTAGGTGGCTGTGGCGTCACCGGTCACTGCCTGTACCGCTCCCGTGAGGCTCCCGTCTGTGCGCACGTCTGCTGATGCGACGGGGCTGAACGAAACGGCTGCCAGTGCAAGTCCCAGCCCTATCAGGGTAGAGGCAGTTCGGACCATA
This sequence comes from Gammaproteobacteria bacterium, assembly GCA_030428905.1. Taxonomy (GTDB): domain Bacteria; phylum Pseudomonadota; class Gammaproteobacteria; order Pseudomonadales; family Azotimanducaceae; genus SYFY01. The sequence continues at coordinate 23,050 of JAUIED010000037.1, read as the reverse complement.
TTCGGGGTTCCTTGTCGATGCTGCATCGTCACGGGTAAACGTACACGGCGCCGGAATCCACGGCTCCGTTGTCGTTGGCATTTGCGCCGACGCCGCCGCTGCTGCTGTCGTCCAGAGGCGCGCTGATCAACGTGGTTTCGCCATCTGCCGATAACAGGAATGCAAAGCGACCGAACTGGTCTGCGTTTCTGTCGTTGGTGAATTCGGCGGCAAAGTCGAAGCGGAATTGCGGTGTTGAGAAATTGTCGGTGGTGATCAACTGCAGTGTCGGTGGCAGCTCCGATCCATCTTCCTGAGAACGGCGCAGCAATAGTGTTTCCCCGACACTGATCGAAGTGTTCGGTGCGATGACTCTATAGTTGTCGCCGAAGTCGTTCGGTCCGAAAAACGTCACCTGGGAGGCGGCAGAAAAGGGCGGTGCGACCTGATCCCGCAGCAGTACAAACTGGTTCTGCGCGCCAATGATCACACGCCGGCTGTCAGCGCCCAGCGACCTTCCGAAAGCGTTGGCTGCGCCTAACGGCTGAATGGCGGTATCTTTGACAAAACCGTAGCGATCGCCTGGTTGGTGATCCAGGTCGTAGACCCAAACGGCGCCTGAATCTTCGTCGTCATTGTCGTCGAGTGCGGTGCCAAAGTTCGTGATGTTCTCTTCCGGGTTGCTGCTGTCATCCCCGGGGGCGCCGATCAGCACTTTCCAGTCCGGTGTTGAGAAGCCGACGTCAGTGAGCGCCACGCTCTGACCAAATCGGTCGCCGTCGTCGAGTGCTTCGTTGACCGGCTGGTAGCGGCGTTCGAACAGCCATGTGCCGGTCGCGCGTCGATACTGGTCCACTGCACCGGAGGTCGCGCCCTGCACGAGGGCCGTAGGGTCGGCAACGAACAGACGCGGGTCGGTTGCGCCTTCGAAGAAGTAGAGTGCATTGCCACCGGCGCCGACGCCGAGGCTTGTATCCAGCGACCAGGTTGAAGAGCCGCTGCGCACGTAGATGTCCACGAAGTTACCCTGCCCGAGGAGCAGGTTGCGTATGGCGGCGATGAAGCGGCCATCCGCGGAAACGGCGAGCCGATCACCCAAGCGCGCTCTGGTTTCCAGCGCGTCGGAAACGATTCTCTGGGCCTGCCGCCAGCCGGTCCGCTCTCGCACGAATACGTACACAGCACCTGCGTCTACTGTGCCGGCGATGTTCTTTGCCGGGGCAGCCACCGCGATCACGTTTCCGTCCGCGGAAATCGCCGCTGTGCGGCCGAACAATTCGCCTGCCTGTGGATCGGATGGTTTGATGTAGACGAAGCGCGGGAAGGACGCCCCGCCGTCCAGCTGGATGACGCTGAAATCTGCCGCCAGTCGCAGGTAGGTGACGTTGCCCAGCGACTGCGCAGCGGGGTTGTTGCGTAGATCGATGCGCGGGTAGGTGCGGAACAGATTGGATGTCAGTGCCTGCACGGCGGTTGCGTTGAATTGCGTATTCTGGAAGTTCCACGCCGAATCGAAGAACACCGGGTTGCGTATGAAGCTCGCCATGTCAGCAAAGTCGGCAGCCCCGCTCAGGTTCGAACAGTCCAGTGTGTCGCCAGCGCGAAACACCAACGTGTCATTCGCGGAGGCAAAGTTGTTGCGCCGCAGGCACTGCGCCATGAGACCGCTGCCCTGGGGCAGAATCACGGCACCGCTGTCGATCTGCTGGAAGTTGTTGAGCAGTCGTGCAAAGTCTGTGTTGTCGAGGCTGTTTGTGCCGGGGTTGCCTGACAGCAGTACTCGCCTGAGCGCGCTCGACGCCGGCAATTGGAAGGCAAAGGCGCTGAGCGTGTCGAGCTGGGCGCTGCTGAGGTTGTTGTTGCGCAGGTCCAGTGTGCGCGCAGCGATGGGCACCTCAAGCCGTTCGAAGTCGATCGCACCCGACAGACCCGAACAGTCCAGCACGCCACCCGGCTGGTAACTGCGCAGCTCGTGCACGAGCTCGATACCAGCTCGTTGGTAGCACTGGCTGATCAACCCGTCGGGCAGGGATGTCACCACTTCCGAGCACTGCACGATGCCCAGCTCGACGTTGCCGCCGTTTACCGAGAATGCGAGCTCGCCGCCGTCCTGACAGCCATAGGACGGTCCGGCCTGCGCGGTACGCGGGGTAAAGCGTGCACGGTAATCGCCGTCGGCAAGGCCCGTCAGCTCGAAGAAGTAAACCTGGTCAGAACTCTGCAGGTTGAGCGTTCTCTGCTCGACCAGGTTGCCGGCTGCGGTACGTACTTCGACGCCCACCGAACCATTGAACTGCGGATACAGATTGCCGTTTTCCCGAGGGAACGCAATGGTTGCCGCAAGCCTCATGGTGTTGGATCGCAACGCACAAGACACGATCAGTGGATCGCGGTTTTCATAGGGCGTGTGATCGAGCCCCTCGACGGTGGTGACGACGCCGTTTTCGGTGGGCGTGCCATTGATGCTGCAAACCACATCGCCCGGCACATTGCTGACCGAAACATCGATCAGCTCGCTCGATGGGTCATTGCCGATATCGAAGGGGCCGAACGACAACCCGCCAGTATCTCCCAGCGGCAGTTCGATGCTGCCCTCGAAGCCTTCCTCGACACCTGTATCGGGGCTGGACAGCCGCAGCATAGGAGCAGGACCCTGGGCCTGCAGGCGAGCCAGTGCTGCTGGCGACGCGTCGCGCTGCACCGCGAATGAGTAGATGATTCCAAAGTTGTTTGTCGAACGTGTGTCGCCGACGGAGTAGACGTCGGAAGCGGATATTCTCCATAAGTCCGACCAGGCCGGGCTATTGAAGACGTTGAAGCCGAAACCCAGATACTGCAGGCGCTGAGTTGGGGTGCCCGCCAGCACGCCGTACGGAAACTGGGCTGTGTCGATGAGGTTCTGGTACGGAGCGAGAATGGAGTCGATCTCGTCGTTACCATAGGAGCCATCAGTGATGGTGATCTGTTCCAGGTCGCCGGAAAGATCCAATCTCCTGAAGATGTCGAGACTCACCAGATAGCGCCACATGGGTTCATCCACAACCGAACCGGTGAAGGTCACGTTGCCCATGCTCGCGCAGTTCAGGTCGATGCCGGCGCCGTTGCTGGCGATCAGAGTATTCAGTTCCAGCAACTCCTCTACGAAGTCCACGCCTTCGCCGATCTGCGAGGTGACGAAGCCGCCGGACTGGGGTGGGCCGAAGATGGTGTCGGAGCCGCCATTGCCCAGACAAACGGCAAAGAGTTCGGGGCCATCGAGCACGGTGGCAATGTTGGAGGTTTTCGCCGCCTGAAGTGTGCTGGCGTCGAGTTTGGTTGTGGGTATGCCGCAGCGGATGCTGATCTGCGGGGTGGAGTCGTCGGTGACTTCTATGTCGTTCGGCTGTACGCGACAGGTCGGCACCAGACCCTCGGCAGGCGCTTGCAGTTGCGGCGTGATGCTGACCGCGTAGCGTCCGGGGGCGATCGGTGCGGAGATGCTTCGTTGTCTGAGCGCGGCGCTCTGATCGAAAATGTACGCGCCTGTGGGGTTGAAGATCTGTTGGGCGGTGACCGCCGCATTACTGAAAGAAATTGTTCTGCTCGCGGCCGCGCCACTGGAGATGGGCGTGAAATTGACGCGTATCTGGCCGTTCTGAAAACTGGTGACATCGATGTCCACCTGTTCGGTGGCCGCAGCGCCCGGGGTCGCGCGGCGGTAATCTGCAGTGCCAGTGGCAATGTTGCCAGACCCGGTGAAGTCCCAGTACATCGAAAATCCGGCAGATTGTCGTGTTGGAGCCGGCAGTGGCGCCGCTGCTGATGGGGGGGCATGTTCAGCCGCTTGTCGAGCAGGCGTGGGCGTGGACGTGGACGTGGACGTGGACGTGGGCGCGGGCGTGGATAGCGGCACGGTCGTAGACGTCGTGGAGGTGTAGGGCTGCTGAATGAGGGCGGCAACGAAGCTGCGCAGGGCGGCGATGACTGCTCGCTCCTCCTCGGTTTGTCGGTCTTCGGTCCACGAAGCGAGCTGCCAGCCAGCCGCGCCTGCCAGAGGAATGACCAGCACCAGCGCGGCGGCGAGCCCGGTTGCGATCAGGATCCTGCGAGTGACGGTAGCGCGTGTCATAGCCAGTTCCCAATGAGTAGGAAGGGTGCCCAATTGGTCGGGTCCGAAAACTCCGCTGCGCGTATCAACTCGATCTGCGCCTGTCGCAGGCTCGCGGCTTTGGATCGGCCACTCGTTTGCAGCTCGCGATAGAACGTCTCGATGAGGCGGGCGGTTGCTGCATCATCCACAGCCCATAAAGTCGCCAGCGCGCTGCGCGCGCCCGCGCGCATGGCAAGCCCGGCAATACCGAGCGCGGCGCGATCATCACCTGCGGCTGTCTCGCAAGCACTGAGCACCAGGAGTTCCAGCGGGCCGCTGACGTTTTCTCGCGTTTGGATGTTCTGGCCCAGCCGGTCGATGCTCAGGCGGCCCCCGTAGGTCAGAAGAAACGAATCCGCATAGCTGCCTCGAAACTGTCCATGCGTAGCCAGGTGAACGATGTTGTAGCCACCGTTGCGCAAGGCCTGCTCTACACGTTCGGTGGAGAACTGCGCGTTCCTGATGGGCTCCACGCCATAGCGGGCGCTCAACGCATCGAGTTCGGTGCTCACGCCGCTCAGCGGGCGAAACCCCTGGACGCCTTCTGAGAGCCCGCCGGCAAAGAGCGCAGCTGATGTGCTGTTCAAACTCCGCGGTGCAGTGAGCGTCAGCCCCGGCGAGGTGGCGATGGCGTAGCGTTCTATGAGGAACTGATTTCCATCGTGCAACGCGGCGACGGGGATGGTGCGCAATGCCCCATCCGGAACAAAGACGATGGTGTCAGGTGCCTGTGTTGTGAGGGTCGCCTCCAGCGGGCCAATCAGCACGTCGTACAGCGCCCGTGCCGCCAGCAGCGTATCCGGCGCAGCTCTGCGCGATTGCAGGCCTGCGCGCAACCGCGTGATCAAGGCTTCCAGTTGCTGCCGGTTTATCTCGGATCGATGTTCGGTCAGACCGGCGGCGCTGGATACCAGGAGCGCCAGGTGGTTATCGAACACCAGCGGATAAATCACGACAGCATTCGGGTCGACGTTCTGCAGCTCCTCGGTGCGGTAGTTCGGCACCATGCACTGGTCGCCGAAGTAGTTTTCCACCTCAGCAAACTTCAACTCTTCGATGATGCTGCGCGCCTCCTGGAGCTGCTCGTGGTCACCCTCCGGTGCGCTGTCGAGCAGCAGCTGGGAGTACTGCTGATAGATTGGTGCGAGGGTGTCACGCAGGAAGCTGGGGTTCGTTTCCAGCGCTGGTCGTATGGTGCGGATCGCCGAGATCGCGCGCTTGTATGAGGCCAGTGCTGCGCTGTGGTTTCCCATACGCTGGTGATTTCGAGCCGCCAGCCACTCCCATCGGTGCAGGGCGTCGGCTGGACTCGCGTGCAGCATGGCGTTGCGCGCGGCGCGAAGGCTGTCGTCGTACTGGCCACGTGCCTCGTAGAGCTCACCGGACAGCCCGTGGGCAAACGCCTGCAGTCGGCTATCCTTGAGGCCCCGTGCATCGTCCATTGCCAACGCCCAGGCATTGAGCGCGTCCTGCTGCTTCCCGCTGTCGTTACTGGCCTGCGCGAAGTCGCTGTAGAACACGCCGATGCCGATGAGTAGGGTTGCCCGTTCCCTGTCTGGCGGTTGCTGCATCAGGTTGGCCCGCAGCGTGTCGACGATGCCGGCTGCTTCTTGCGTGCGTGTGCGAGCGAGCAGGCTGCGGGCCAGATTGAGTTGAATGCGCTGCCGCACGCTGCCAACGGCCGACGCGCTCGCGTCACGAAAATGGCGGCTCGCTGCGACCGGATCTTGCAGGCGCATGTAGACCTGGCCTAACTCATTGTGCAGGACGGCCGCCGATGCGCCGGGTTCGCTGAGTGCCTTGGTCAGCCGTTCGATGGCCGCCGCTGGTGTTTCGGCATCGGCCGGAGAAAGGGGGGCGGCAAGAGGGGCAGCGTCTACGGATACCGCATGCGTCAAAATCACCAACAAGGCGGCCGCGCGGGCGCGCTGGAACAGCCGGCCTGTGCGGTCTGTCAGGCGGAAATCAGTATGTTGTTGTGCACCCATTCAATGGCACCTCGTCCCCCGTCGAGCAGCCATCCCCTCAGCCCGAGTCAACTCTCACTTCTACCCGCCGGTTGAGACGGTGCTGGAGTTCTCGATCCGCGTTTCGATAAAGAGGCTCATCCTCTCCAGCGCCGCGTACCCTGATCCTATCACGAAGGTCCGGTTTGAGGCTTACGACCGCCTGAAAGACACTGGTGGCTCGGGCGAGCGAGAGTTGCATGTTGTAGTTCGCATCGCCGCGCTCATCGGTATGGCCGACCAGCCAGAAGCGGCGCTGTGCAAGTGATTGATCCGCCAGCCCTTCGGCGAGTTCGCGTACCGCTTCTTCGCCGTCATCAGCAATGGTGCTGCTGTTCACGTTAAAAAGAACGCGGAACGGCAGGCTCTGCGCTTGAGGCGTCGGAGCCTGGGTCGGTGAGTTGGTTGGTTCCGGCGTGTCAGTGCGCTGTTGCACCGGGCGGATGGAAGTGGGCGTCAAGCGTCCCATGGCGGTCGTCGAAAAACTGCGTGTGACCCGTTCTCTGGTGAAAGGTTGGCCCGCCAGCCGTTCGTCGAGTTGCAGTGCAAAGTCGTCGAGCCACGCCGGCGGGTTGGGGTGAAGGCGTCTCGCAGCCTGGGCCATATCGAGGGCGGCCTGCAACTCTCCGAGACTTTCCTGAGTCTGAGCGTAGCGCCCCAGCGCCAGTGCCTGATTTTCCGGTGAAAGGGCCACCTCCTGCGCGTTGTCGAAGGCGGCGAGTGCGGTTTCGTATTGACCGACTTCGAGCAGCGCCATGCCGAGTGCGTACTCGGAGTCGTGATCGCGACAGCCGAGCTTTCTCGCGCTTTCGGTGTATCGCACGGCGATCTCGGTGCGTTGCTCGTCGAGCGCTCTGGCGGCGAGCGCAAGATAGTCCCGTCCGTCGTCGCCGCAGGTTTGTGCAGCTGCCGCTGTGCTCGCGACCACCCATGCGCAAGCCACGACAATCCGTAACCGTGGTGCGGGCAGCCAGCCGCTTGGTGTTCTTCTTTGCTCCATCTGCGATTCCCGCTCCCTGTTCCTGGCACCGAGATCACGGTATCGCTTCGCCGGTTGGATGTCACTTGCCTGTCCGCGAACTCACGCGGGTAGGGGAAGGGCGGTGCGGTGCACGATTTCTTTGAGCGCGAAGCTGGACTGGATGTTGGCCACCCCGCCAACGGACGTCAGATGGTCGGAGAGAAATGTTTCGTACGCGGCCAGGTCCGGCACGACGACGCGCAGAAGGTAGTCGGATGTGCCGGTCATCAGATAACACTCCATCACCTCGGGTCTGGCCTGCATGATGGATTCGAACTCAGACAGCGATGCCTTGTCCTGGCGTGCCAGGGACACGCTGACGAAGATGCTGACCGCGAGCCCGGCGCGGCGCGGATCGACGATGGTGGCGTAGCGAAGTATGACGCCTTCCGCTTCCAGTCGGCGAACGCGGCGCAGGCAAGGCGACGGCGACAGGTTAACCCGGTCGGCGAGTTCGGCATTGGTCAGGCGCGCGTTGTCCTGCAGATGACGAAGAATCTCGCGGTCTTTATCGTCCATCGTGTCTCTTGGCATGAAGTGTCCCTTGGCATGAAGTCTCTGTTTTCTCTCAAATTTTGGATGAATATAGCGAATTTTGTGTAGAACCAGGCACGATAGGCAACTCAGTATGAGTCGTTCCGTAAGATAATGAGGCTTTTCCCAAAGGCGTAATCATGGATCCGGCTCTGGAAGAAGACGCACAGGAGTGGCGCGAGTCGCTGCTGGACATTCATCGCGAGTATGGCGCGGAAGGGGTGAAGGGCATTCTTGCGGCCCTTGCCGAGCAGGCGCGCCAGCTCGGCGTGGAAGCGCTGCAGGCGCCGCTGAATACATCGTATGTAAATACCATTCGTCCAGCGGACCAGCCACCGTACCCCGGCGATCTCGAACTCGAGAAACGCATCGAGAACATCAACCGCTGGAACGCGCTCGCCATGGTGCTGCAGGCGGCGGATCGCAAGCTCGGTGTGGGAGGGCACATTGCAACGTATGCCTCCTGCGCGACGATGCTCGAGGTCGGCTTCAACCACTTCTTTCGCGGCTCGGCTGACGGTCGTCGTGGCGACCTGGTACTGCCACAGCCGCATGCGGCACCAGGGGTGTATGCGCGGGCGTATCTTGAGGGCCGGCTCAGTGAGCAACAGCTGAAGAACTACCGTCAGGAGTTGGGTGAGGGTGGTGGCCTGAGTTCCTACCCGCACCCGCGCTCAATGCCGGATTTCTGGCAGATTCCCAATGCGTCCATGGGCTTGTCAACTCCGGCGGCCATCTATCAGGCGCGGTTTGCCAAGTACCTAGAGCACCGGGGTCTGGCGCCGAAGCGGGAGGGCAAGATCTGGTGCTTCATCGGCGACGGCGAGGCCGATGAGCCGGAGGTGCTCGGCACCATCAACATGGCCAGCCGCGAGCGCCTGGACAATCTGATCCTCGTGGTGAACTGCAACCTGCAGCGCCTCGACGGACCGGTGCGCGGCAACGGCAAGATCATTCAGGAGCTGGAGCGCTCCTTTCGTGGCGCTGACTGGGAGGTGATCAAAGTGATCTGGGGCAGCGGCTGGGACGGTCTGTTGGCTGCGGATCGCAACGGCGTGCTCGAGCGGCGCATGAACGAGTGTCTTGATGGGGACTACCAGCGCTACTCCGTATTGCCCGGCGACCGTCAGCGCGAGCACTGGGTGGAAGGCAATCCGGAGCTCGAACGCATGATGAACACGCTCACCGATGACGAGGTGCGCAACATCAAGCGCGGCGGGCAGGACCCGAAAAAAGTTTACGCCGCCTTTGCGCGTGCATCGCAGGCGCAGGGAAAGCCGGTTGTGGTGCTGGTTAAAACGGTGAAAGGCGACGGCATGGGGGCTGCGCAAGGGAGCAACACGGCGCACCAGAAAAAGGACTTCTCGCCGGAGGAGCGGGTTCGTCTGGCGAGGGGGTTCGGCATACCGCTGACCGACGCGGAGGCTGCTGCTGCCGCCTTTTACCTGCCGCCGGAAGACAGCGAGGAACTGCGTTACCTGCATACGCACCGCGAAGCGCTGCACGGCTACGTGCCCCGGCGGGAAGTGGTCTGCCAGGCATTGCCGGTGCCGGCGCCCACACCTTTCGAGACGCTGGAACGCCCACGTGCGGGTCGTGCCATGTCGACCACCATGGCGATGGTGCGGCTGTTGGCCAACCTGCTCAAAGATCCCGAGCACGGCCGTTACGTGGTGCCTATCGTGCCGGACGAAGCGCGTACGTTCGGCATGGATGGACTGTTCAAGGTGGCTGGCATCTACTCACCAGTTGGACAGAAGTACACGCCGGTGGATGCCGATACGCTGTTGCCCTACCGGGAAGCGGCTGACGGTCAGATCCTGCAGGAGGGTATCTGCGAGACCGGTGCGATGGCCTCCTTCATGGCGGCTGGCAGCGCGTATGCGGTGCACGGTTTGCCGATGATCCCGTTCTATATCTTTTACTCGATGTTTGGCTTTCAGCGCGTGGGCGACATGATCTGGAGCTGCGCAGACCAGCTCTGTCGAGGTTTTCTGCTCGGCGGTACCGCGGGCCGCACGACGCTCAACGGCGAGGGTATCCAACACCAGGATGGACACTCCCTTCTGCTGGCAAGCACGGTGCCGTCCGTCGTTTCCTACGACCCGGCTTTTGCTTATGAACTCGCGGTGATCGTGCGGGATGGTATGCGCAGGATGTACACCGAGCAGGAGGCGGTGATGTTCTACATCACGCTGTACAACCAGAGCTACGAGATGCCGGCGCGGCCAGACGGTGTCACGGATGCAGACATTCTTCAGGGTGCGTACTGCTACCGACGTACCAGCCTGGTGACTGACAGGGTTGCCAACGTGCTGGCCAGCGGCCCGCTCATCAGCGAAGCGCTCCTGGCGATGGAACAACTCGAACGCGTGGGTGTTGGCGTGAACGTGTGGAGCGTGACGAGCTACGTGGAGCTCGAGCGCGAGGCACTGGCGGTAAGGGCAGCGAATCGGACCGGCGGGCATGCGGTGCCGCTGGTGCAGCGCCTGTTCGCTGAGGAGCGGGGGGTATTCGTATGCGTGAGCGACTACATGAAGTCACTGGCGCATGGCATCACCGGTTATCTGCCCGGGCCTGTGGAGATCCTCGGCACAGATGGCTTCGGCCTCAGCGAAGACCGCGCAGACCTGCGTGCCCACTTCCAGGTGGGTGCTGCCGACATCGTGCGTGCCGCCACGCATGCGTTGGATGTCCTGAGCCCGTGATAGCATGCCGCTGACTACCACCAACTGGAGATCACGAGGATGATCGGCTACGTAACCATCGGCGTAAACGACATGGCGCGCGCGGAGGCCTTTTACGGCGCGCTGCTCGCCGAAATCGGCGGCAAGCAGCTCATGGGCATGGATCGCATCAAGTTCTATGGCAACGGCCAGGGCGCCATGCTTGCCATCTGCATTCCCTATGACGAAGGCGCGCAGCACTGCGGCAACGGCAACATGTTCGCCATCGACGCGGGCGATGAGGACACCGTGCAGAAGCTGTACGCCAAAGCCCTGGAGCTCGGCGCGGCAGACGAAGGCGAGCCGGGCGAGCGTGTGCCGGGAATGTTCTACGGCGCCTACGTACGCGATCTCGATGGCAACAAGCTTTGCTTCTACAAGATGAGCATGGGGTAACGACGACATGAGCGATGCATTTGTCGGGCGCTTTCTGACGTCCACCCTCGAAGCAGACGGCACCCTGCGCCTGGCCATTGGCGAGCGCGATTTCGGTGTGCCGAAAGACAACGAAGTAATGGTGCGGGTGGAAGCCTCCCCCATCAATCCCTCGGATCTCGGCATGCTGCTGGCGGCGGCGGACATCGGTTCGGCGGAGCGTGACGGCGACACCACGCGGCTGACCGTTTCGCAGTCGGTGCTTGGCGCCATGCAGGGTCGGGTAGGCCACGCCATGCCCGTCGGCAACGAAGGTGCGGGCACGGTTGTCGCTGCCGGCTCCGACCCGGCCGCCCAGGCGTTGCTGGGGCGTACGGTGGCGGGCCTCGGCGGCGCGATGTACGCACAGTACCGGCGGCTGCCGGTGCAGCAGGTGCTGGCCCTCAATGAAGGCACCAGCGCCGCGGACGGGGCGTCGTGCTTCGTCAACCCGCTCACGGCGCTCGGCATGGTGGACACCATGCGGCTGGAAGGTCATCAGGCGCTGGTGCACACCGCGGCGGCCTCCAACCTCGGGCAGATGCTCGTGAAGATCTGCCTGGCCGACGGGGTGCCGCTGGTCAACGTGGTGCGCAAGCCCGCGCAGGTGGAACTGTTGAAGTCGCTCGGTGCAGAGCACGTCGTGGACATGTCCGCGGATGATGCGCAGTCGGCGCTGACCGATGCCATCGCCGCAACAGGCGCGACGATCGGCTTTGATGCTACCGGTGGCGGCAAGCTGGCCGATCGCATCCTCTCCGCCATGGAAGCGGCGCTGATGCGCCAGGGCGGCGACTTCAACCGCTATGGCTCCTCGACGCACAAGCAGGTGTACATCTACGGTGGGCTGGAGCGGGCACCAACCACGCTGAATCGAAGCTATGGCATGGCCTGGGGTGTAGGCGGCTGGCTGCTCACGCCGTTCATGGAGCGTGTGGGTGAAGCGCGCATGAACGAACTGCGTCAGCGGGTGGCGGATGAAATCCATACCACCTTCGAAAGCAGCTATGCGCGGCAGATCTCCCTCGACGACGTGCTCGACCCGGAGGCGATCGCGTTCTACGGGCGCATGTCCACCGGCGAGAAGGTACTGGTCAACCCGCAGGGCTGAGCGTATGGGCGACGTCGTTCGTTTTGCCAAGCCCGATCCGAAGCGCAAGCGCAAGGATTGGGCCAAAGGCGTGACCATGTGCAAGCGGGGTTTCCACAAGTGGGAGATCTTCCAGGACAAGCAGTTCGACGTGAAGCGCGGCAAGCTGGTCACCGTGCACAAGTGCCGCCGCTGCGGCGAGACGAAGACGACGCTGCGTTGAGGCGGGTGCTGGTTCTGCCACCCCTGCGGGGTGCTAGGTCTGCCACCCCTGCGGGGTGCTGAATCTGTCACCCCTGAGGGGCGCTGAATCTGCCACCCTGCGGGGTGCTGGTTTGGCCAGAGCGGCGCGCAGAGCCAGCCCGTCTTGTCACCGGGTGGCTGTGTGGCCGCCGCGCAGCAGGACCTTGCCGTCGCGCCGCCCACGGTTGAATATCGTGTAGGCGAGGGCGACTGCCCCCCTGGCACTTCGTGGTGGAGGGTGCGGTTCTTTGTCAGAGTCCTTTGGCGGATACACCGCACTGGTCGACCCTGCGGCGTTGAGGATCTGGCCCGTTGAGATGTAGGTGGATGAGATGTCCGCTGACCATGTTCCCTTGGTGTCGTACGAAATGTTTATGCGGATGATGAACTTGGCCGAGGGCGAGCCCCATTTGACGGGTGTGCCGGAACCGTTCGTCGCAAAGTAAAATTCGCGTCCATGTACCTTGGGGTCGGCGGGAGTCTCCATACGCAGCACACTGGAGACGTCCGGGCCGCCGGCGTCGGTGATCCCCGCAGCAACCTCGCTCAGGGAAATCGGCGGCATGTGGTCCGACCATGCTCCGGCGCAGGGGAATAAAAGCGCAAGCATCAGCGCGTGGCGCCGGTTGAACATGGCAGTCTCCAGATCTCTGCAACCGCCTGCAAGTATGTAAGGCAAGCACCGGGTCCTGAATAGGGCGGATGTGCTAACTGAGCAACGGGATCATTCAGAGGCGTTGCCGGGCCTGAGGCCGGCAAGCCAGGGATTCAGGAAGCGACCCTCAGGGTCCAGCGCATCGCGTGCTCGCCACCAGTCCCCCCACCGCGGGTGCCGCTCTGTGAGCTGCTCGGCGGTGAGATAGTGCACCTTGCCCCAGTGCGGCCGGCCGTCGTAGCGCAGGAAGATGGCCTCGGCCGCCTGGTAGTAGGCGGTTTCGTCCTCGCGAACATCCTGGTGAATGGAGATGGTGACGGTGTCGCGCTCGTAGGCCGTAGACAGCCACACATCATCTGCCGCGAGGGTGCGGTACTCAACAGGCCAGCGCACGTCCGGAAACTGCGAACGCAGCAACTCGCGGATCTCCATGAAACAGTCGAGCCCCCGATCTGCCGGTACGCTGTATTCCATCTCCGTGTGCTTGTGCGGGCGATGGTTGGGCAGCACCTCGAAGCTCCAGCCGCAACGGGCTCCTTCCTCGGCGAGGGGGTAGACCGGCGCTTCGTCGGTTTCGTCGGTGCCCTTCCACACCGCGACATCGTCCTGCGGGTACCAGAAAAACTCATAGTGCCGGTGTCTTTCGATGCGCGCATCAATGTCCTGTGCGATAGCGGAAAACGGTTCGGAACCACCTTCCTGCTTCAGTACGTAGGAAGGGCGGCACTGCAGCGTTAGCCGCGTGACGACTCCGAACGCGCCCAGATGCAGACGCGCCGCCTGTAGGATGTCGGCCCCTGTGTGCTCATCCACGTGTTGCTCGGTACCGTCGGCGGTAACGAGGGTCATGGCTGTGACGGCGCTGGACAGGTTTTTCAGGCTCCGCCCGGTGCCGTGCGTGCCGGTGGCCGTTGCTCCGCTAATCGCCTGTTGGTCGATGTCGCCCTGATTGAACAGTGCCATCCCTGCATCGTGCAGTGGGCGTCCCAGGGCGTAGATCTTCGTTCCCGCGCGCACGCTTGCGCGGCATGCATCGACATCGACGTCGACCACGCCGCTGAGTGCTGCGGTGTCAATGATCAGGCCGTCGCTCGGAATCAGAGGGGCATGGGAGTGGCCTGAGCCTGCCGCGCGCACCGGCCCGGTGCTGGAGCGGATGAGGGCTTGCACATCCTCGTCGGTGTAGGCCTGCACGAGGGTTGCGCCGCGCGCGGCGTGCCTGCCAGACCAGTTGCGCCAGCTCATCGTGGCGGGCGCGGAACGAGTACGGGTGTGTTGGCGAGGTAGGCCTGATATTCGGGGTCATTGCCCCATCGCTTCTTCCCGCGGTTTTCCAGCATGCGTACGCCGCTGATCTTGGTGAGCAACACCACCACGAATACTGGTGAGATGAGCGTCAGATACTGCCAGCCCTGAAAGACCGGCAGCGCGATGATGCTGATGCCGACCCACAGGACGATCTCGCCGAAGTAGTTCGGGTGGCGCGACCAGGCCCACAGGCCCGTGGTGATGAACGCATCGCGGTTGGACGGTTCCGCGCGAAACGCCGACTTCTGCCGGTCGGCAATCACCTCAAAAGCGAAGCCTGTAACCCACAGCAGGAAGCCGATGGCGGCGGGCCAGTCCAGCGGTGCGCGAGTCGTGCCGGTGATTGCAGCCAGCGCGCAGGCGGCGGTGATGAACACCCACAATCCCTGCAGCGTCCAGGTCATCAGCAGCGATGGAAACGAGGTCTTGATGCTGCGAAAGCGGCGGTCTTCGCCGTCCTTTCTGATGCGCAGGAACAGAAACGGTCCCAGGCGTGCTGCCCAGATGAAGATGAGGGCGGCCAGCAGTGCGGAGCGCGCATCGGTGGTGGAGGCCCACAGAGCGAAAGCAATCATCAGCACGTAGGTGATGGATCCGGTCAGATCGTAAAAGCGCTCCGTGTGGTTGATCCACGAGTGCACGAAGACGACCCACTGCACGGAGAATGCAAGCACGGCGCACAGCGCAAACACCGGCAGGCCGGCCCAGAGTTGGCTCTGCGTGCTGCCAGCCCAGGCGATCAGGGTGGCGATGACGAGCGCTGCGCTGATGCCGACGATGGCGAGTGGTAGTGGCTTGATGGCGGCTCTCCCCTGCAATGCAATTGAGGGGAGTCTACCTGCTCAAGGTGAAGCGAACATCAAGGCTGGATGTTCCAGCAGCGTTTTCATCTCCTGAATCATCGATGCGGCGTCGAAGCCGTCCACGAAGCGGTGATCGAACGAGGAAGAGAGATTCATCATCAGCCGCGGCACGACCGCGCCCTCCACGATCATGGGCCGCCACACCGCCTTGTTGACGCCGATGATTCCCATCTCGGGGGCATTGATCACCGGTGTGCTGACGATGCCGCCAAGCCGGCCGAGGCTCGTGATGGTGATCGTCGAGCCGGACAGCTCCTGCGGTGAGGCGCTGCCGTCTCGCGCCCGCTCGGTAACCTGTCGGATAGCATCGTTCAGCTCCCAGAGATCGAGCGTCTGGGCGTTGCGCACTACGGGTACCTTGAGGCCGTCCGGGGTTTGCGTGGCGATGCCCAGGTGCACGTTGCGGTAGCGCTGCAATACGCCGCGCTCGGCGTCGAATCGCTGATTGCACTGCGGGTACTCGACGAGCGCGCGCATCAGCGCCTTGGCGATCATCGGCAGATAGGTGATGCTGCGTTCGGGATGTCGGGTACGCAGGGCCTCGCGCAGCCGATCCAGCTCGGTGATGTCCAGCTCTTCCACGTAGGCAAAGTGCGGGATCTCCTGTTTCGCACGCTGCATACGTTCGGCGATGACGCGACGCACGCCGATTACCTTGATCTCCTGGATGTCGTCCTCTGCGGAGATCGTCGATGTGCTTCTCTGGGCGCTGTTATTAGTGTTCGATGACGTGTCAACGTGCCGATCCAGATCGCGGCGCAGTATTCGTCCCTTTGGACCGCTGCCCTGCAGCGCACCAAGGTCGATGCCGAGCTCATTGGCGCGGCGGCGTAACGCAGGGGAAGCGAGCACCTTGCTGGTGCCGCGCTCAGGCGCGCGGGTGGGTGGATTCGCCTCGGGTGTCTCGCGCACGGGCGGTGCTGGTACCTTCGGCTCCGGAGCGGCTTCTGCGGGCGCGGGTTCTGGCGCAGACGCCGGTTCCGGTTGGGGTGGTGCCGCTGCACGAGCACCGGTGCGCAACGCGATCAGCTCGGCGCCAACAGCGACCATGTCGCCCGGCTCGCCGGTGGTGCGCAACACCCGACCAGATACGGGCGACGGCACTTCGATGTTGGCTTTGTCGGTCATCACATCAACGATGATGTCGCCTTCGGATACCTCGTCACCGGGAGCCACGTGCCATTCGATGATCTCTGCCTCGACAGTGCCCTCGCCGAGGTCCGGCAGCTTGAAAACGAATTCGCTCATGCCAGCTCCAGCACGTCTTCCAGCGCTTTGGAGACGCGCTTCTTGGTTGGAAAGTAGTCCCATTCGAAGGCGTGCGGGTAGGGCGTGTCCCAGCCGGTGACGCGCAGAATTGGCGCCTCGAGGCTGTAGAAACAGGTCTCCTGCACCGTTGCTGCGAGCTCAGCCCCGTAGCCGGAGAAACGGGTGGCTTCGTGTACCACAACGCAACGCCCGGTTTTTTCAACGCTCTGGCGGATGGTCTCCACATCCAGCGGGCTCAGCGTGCGTAGATCGATCACTTCTGCATCCACGTCCATGGCCTGCGCTGCGGCGAGGCATACGTGCACCATGGTGCCGTAGCAGAGCATGGTCACTTCCTCGCCTTCGCGCACCACGTCGGCCCGGCCGATGGGAATCGTGTAGTAGTCGCTCGGCACTTCGCCTTTCTCGTGGTTGCTCCACGGCACCGCCGGCTTGTCTGGCTCGCCGTCGAACGGGCCGTTGTAGATGCGTTTGGGCTCGAAGAAGATCACCGGGTCGTCGTCTTCGATGGCGGCGATGAGCAGGCCCTTGGCGTCGTAGGGGTTGGATGGCATCACCACTTTCACCCCGCACAGGTGGGTGAAGATTCCCTCCGGGCTCTGCGAGTGCGTCTGGCCGCCGCGAATGCCGCCGCCGCATGGCGTGCGAATGGTGACTGGTGCGTAGAAGTCGCCGGCGGTGCGGTAGCGCAGCCGCGCAAGCTCGCTGATGATCTGGTCGCAGCCGGGGTAGATGTAGTCCGCAAACTGGATTTCCGCCACGGGTCGCAGGCCGTTCACCCCCATACCAATGGCGCTGCCGACGATGCCGCCTTCAGCGATCGGCGCATCGATCACCCGGTGCTCGCCGTACTTGCGCTGCAACCCGTCGGTGCAGCGGAACACGCCGCCGAAATAGCCGATGTCCTGGCCGATGAGCACCACGTTCTGATCGCGGTCGAGCATGATGTCCATGGCTGAATTGAGCGCCTGTACCATGTTCATTCTGGGCATGTCAGTTCTCCTCGCCCCAGCGGTCTACCTCGAGCATCTGTTCGCGTTGCTGGATCAGGTGCGTCGGCATGTCACGGTAGACATCTTCGAAGAGTTCGTTCTTATCCAGAAACGGCCCTTCCGCCATCGTGCCGTAGGAACAGGCTTCCTCCCAGGCACTCGCCACCTGTTCGGTAATCTCTGCCACCAACGCTTCGTGGCGGCTCTCACTCCACTGCCCGAACTTGATCATGTGGGCTTTCAGCCGTTCCACCGGGTCGCCCAGCGGCCAGGCCTGCGGCTCCGCTTTGGAGCGGTAGCGGGACGGGTCGTCGCTGGTGGAGTGCGCATCCACGCGGTAGGTGACGTGCTCGATGAGGGTTGGGCCCGTGCCTGCGCGGGCGCGTTCCGCCGCCCAGGTGGTGGCGGCGTACACCGCGAGAAAGTCGTTGCCGTCCACGCGGATACCGGGGATGCCGTATCCGGGCCCCCGAGCGGCGAACGGCCGGCGCTCGCCGCCGGCGGTGCCCTGAAAGGTGGAAATGGCGTACTGGTTGTTGACGATGTTGAGCACCACCGGGGCCATGTACACCGCAGCGAAGGTCATGGCGTGATGAAAGTCCGCCTCGGCGCTGGAACCTTCGCCGATCCACGAGGCGGCGATGTCGTCCTCGCCTTTGATCGCAGCGGCCATGGCCCACCCCACGGCCTGCGGATACTGTGTTGTGAGGTTGCCGGAAATGGAGAAGATATTGCCGCGGCGCCAGTGGTACATGATCGGCATCTGGCGGCCTTTGCACATGTCGGCGCTGTTCGACAGGCACTGATTCATCAGGTCGGCGAGGTTGCGGCCGCGGCTGATCTGCAGCCCCTGGTTGCGGTAGGAGGGAAACAGCATGTCGCCAGGCCGTAGCGCCATGGCAGCGGCCACAGACACAGCCTCTTCACCGCGGGACTTCATGTAGAAGGAGATTTTGCCCTGGCGGTGCATGCGCAGCATGTGATCATCATAGAGGCGCGTTTCCAGCATGAATCGCAGGCCAGCCTGCAGTTCCTCCGGGTCCAGTTGCGGGTCCCAAGGGCCGACGGGCGCGTGCGCATCGTCGAGCACCCGCACCATGTCGAAGATCAGGCTGTTGGGGATCTCCCTCAGGCGGGTGTGTGGGTCTGGCCGTGGCACCGATCCAGCCTCGACAATGTCGATGTAGCTGAAGTCCGGGTCCGCGCCGGGCCGCGCCGGCGCCGGGGGGATGTGAAGTCGTGGTTTTCGGCTCATCCGCGCTCCGCAAGCGTCCTTTTCTGCACATCAGGAGTGTGACGCAAGCGGTTCTCGCCTGCCACGCCCGGGTTCACATGTGACGTTGCGGGCGACGCGTTCCTCAGCTCAGCATGAAAGTTTCGTACTCTAGGTCGTATACCCGGCGGTTCAGAATCACCAATCCGACAAGGCTCGCCAGCACCGCAGCGATAACGAAGCCGTAGCCGAAAAACGCCGGTCCGAGCTGCTGGGTGACGATGGTTAGCACGAGGTTGGTCAGGAAAAATGTCGAAGTTACAGCGATGACGCTACGCCGTCGGTCCAGATAGAAAAACACGTTCAACAGCGCCATGAGGATCACCTGTACGCCGGCGCCGACTACGTCCACGAACAGCAGCGGCAGGAAGAGGTGTGAGATGCCAAGTGCGGTAAAGAGATCTTCCGCCCACAGGAAGAACGCCAGAATGGTGACACCCTGTACCTTGATGATCTCCATGATGGCGCGCCGCACCGACAGCGCCATCTGGTCTTTGAGGAAATATACGTGATCGAGAGCCGCGCCCCCGCGGATGGCGTCGTACAACCGCTCGTAGTTCTCCGCGAAGTCCGTTTCGATGCGCAGGAGAAACACCGCCATGCCCGGGATGGTGGTGAGGTAGGCGATGAAGATCGGGATGTCGTAGATGGCAGAGGCGCGCAGCGGCCCGACTATGCCCTCCGAGGTCGCCGGATTGAACCAGAACAGAAATTTGTCCACCCACACACCGCAATAGAAAACAAGCCCGGCGATGAACAGGGTCGGAAAGATCAGTTTGCGGTTGAGAAAGTCGAAAGCGAGCATGCGGGTCAGCGGAAACATGCGCACGATTTCGGTGAGAAAGGCAAAGAGCAGAATGCTGTGGGTGATGAGAAAACCCAGCAGCAGACCCTCGGTACCGGCGTGCCGAAGGCCGAAACCGGTGGCGACCATGATGCTGTAGCCGACGAACATCACGCCAAGGATGTGTCCGTAACGCTTCATGCCGGACAGAAAGATCACCACAAGCCAAAGGTTGGTGAGCGTGATGAAGTTTGTCACCAGCAGCACCTGATAGGCGAAGCTCTGCTGGGGGAACTGCGTGAAGGCAATGGGGGCGACCGCCGCGAGGCTGAGTACGCTGTTAACGCTGAGCAGGCCAAACAGATTCGGCAGGATGCAATCGAAGCGTTTTTCGAACAAGCGGTCTGCGACGAATCGGGTGAATACCAGTTGCACGCCGCCGGTGAAGATGAGCGAGGTTGCCATCAGATAGGTGACCGACACGAGAAAGTGCTGCACCTGGGTATCATCGGAGCCTACCCCGACGGAGATGATGCCGACGATCAACACGGCAAGGATGGACAGCACCCAGGGGCCTGAACCGATGATGCCGGCGTAGGCGTAGCCGTGCACGGTCGCCGCGATGGAATCGCGGGTCAGAATGCGGCGCAGCTCGAAGCCTATTCCGGCCATCCGCCTGCCTCCGCGTAGATGCTGCGATAACGATCGAACATCAGCCCCTCAGCGTAGAACTGCTCGACGCGCGCAAGGCCGACCGCCTGGGCTGCGTGCCAGGACTGCTCGTTTGTCAGCAGTTCAACGCAGGCACTGGCGGTGGCTTGCGGGCTACCGATACCCACCACGGCACCGGCACTGCCCAGATCGTCACCTTCCTCCGGCGCGCCGTCGATCATCTCGCGGCACGAGCCCACATCCGTTGCCACGCACGGTACGCCGGCGGCGAATGCTTCCAGCAACACCAGTGGCTGTGCCTCGGAGATTGAGGTGAGCGCCATGAGGCCGAGCTTCGGCATCATCTCCGGCACGTTCTGAAAACCGAGAAACTTCACGTTGTTCTCGAGCCCGAGGCCGTCCACGAGCGCTGCGCACTCGTCCGCGTAAGCCTGGTCTTCCTCCGTCGGGCCGACGATCCAGCCTTCGGCGTCCGGAATGGCGTTCACCACCGCGCGCATGGCGCGCACGAACGTCTTCACGTCCTTGATGGGCACCACGCGGCCAACGAAGCCGATCACCGGTGGGATGCGTTGCGGGCGCTTGTCCAGCGCGTCTGCGTATCTGACTAAAGAGATGCCGTTGGGCACGACCTTGGTGCGGTCGCGCTGTGCACCGTCTGTCACCTGCCGGTCGCGGTTGCCGCCGTAGAGGGCGATGATCTGATCGGCTGCGGCATAGGTGATGCGGCCAACCTGCTCGTAGAAACGTATCCACAGACGGCGCAGGTAGCCGAAGTCTTCGGTGAGGCCGATGTCGAACTGATGCCCCGGTTCTGAGATCCAGTCGGCCTGTGCCAGATCGATCTTGCGCTCCTTGGTGTAGATGCCGTGCTCCGTGAGGATGTATGAACACTGGGGGTTGCGTGCCTTGACCATGGCGCCGAGCAAGCCGGCGTAGCCCGTAGATATGGAGTGCACGACGTCTACCTGGCCGATCTGCCGGGCGATCTTCGCCAGCATGAATATCGGCGCGTGCATGGAGCGTACGGTCCAGAAGTAGTTGAGGAAGTTGGCGTCCGTGCAGTGCGCTTCATAGCTCTCGGTGATGCTGTCCCAGGCTGCGCGACTGTGTAGAAACTCCGCGTGATCGATGGTGCTGCCGTCGCCGGCCACCAGTGCCAGGAGCTCAGCCAGCTCGCCGGCGCTGGCGCCCTCCGGGCACTTGAACCGTTCGTGCAGCGCGTTTGAACGTGCGAAGCGCTTGCTCGCACCCAGACGGCGGCGGCCCTTCTGTATCTGCCAGGAATCTGCCAGGTAGAAGGTCTGTACTTTGTCGACGTTGGCAGGCAGCTCGTAAAGCGGTGCACCGTAGTGCTCCCGTGAGCCGCCGATGAAGACGATGTCGAAGGTGATCTCCGGCAGGCCCTGAATAATCTGGTGTACCCAGCTCGATACGCCGCCGCGCACATAGGGATACGTGCCTTCGAGCAGCAGGCAAACCCGTTTGTTGGCAGCTATCCCGCTCACGCGAGCCCCCAGGAGCGGCACAGGGCGTGGTAAGGCGCAGTCGCGCGAAAGTGCAGCGGCAGGCGGTCGAGGTGGGCTCTGACGGCGCTGAAGTCCTGTTCGATGAAAGCCGCCTCTGCCAGGTAGGTAGCTACGCTTTCGATGTCCGCGCCTGCCTCCAGCGCGGCGCGGAAATGCGTGCCGGCAGCGGCGGCATCGCGCCGTTCCAGGGCGATGCGGCCGCGCAGGGTGTGCAGCGACGCTTCGCTGCTGGAGGCGAGGCAGGCGGCTGCGTGCTCGTCTGCTTCGCTGAGCATGAAGTTGCGCAGGTCGCCCTCGGCGATGTTCAGGTACACGAGTTCCCAGTAAAGAAAGGCGAGGGCACGATGCACCGTCGGCCTGGAGCGATCATCCACCGTGGGTAGCTCCGAGAGGTTCTGTTTGATCTTCTCGTTGATGCCCGTCTCGATCTTGTCCTTGACGCTGAAAGCCAGCAGCCGTACCTCATCCGCCGGGTCGCTCATTGCTAGCTTGAGAAACGGTATGGCCTCGCGTTCCGACATGCGGCTTGCCGCGGTTACCGCCAGAACCCGCTTCGCCATGTCGCCGGAGTGGCGCAGGATGTCGCCGAGGCCGCCGGCGGCGAACTTCAGGTTTTTCTCAAGCTCCGGCGGGCGGTGCGGCAGCCGCGGCGCTGCCGTGCGCTGCATGGGTCGCTCTGTTGCGAAGAGCGACAGGCGGCGGCCGATGTGCAGGGATGCGGCCACGCCGAGCAAACCGATGGCAGGCAGGCAGAACATCACTGCAGCGGGAAAGCACCATGCGTGGCGTTGCTCCACGCCGCTGTCGCGCAACCAGCGAGACGTCAGCCAGGCGGTGATGGCGACCAACCCGCAGTGCAGCAACACGGTGGACAGAACGGCGCTCGTGCTGCTGCTCCGGGCGATAGCCACGCACACGCCGAGCTCAAAAAGCAGGGCGACGCCGCCGATGAGGGCGTAGCTTCGCTCAGCCAACGGCATGACGAGCCTGCGGTTGGTGTCGGTCGAGCGCCTCGGCGATGGCCGTTGCGCCCGCTTGCGCTTGGAGAAACGTGCTGATGTCCGATAGCCGCGATGCGCTGGTCAGGAGTAGATGGTGGTTGTCGATGCCGAGTGCGTGTGGCCCAGCGCCGTGTGCTTCGCTGAGGTAGCGGTCGAAGCGCGTGAGAAAGTGTGTGTACTCCTCCGCACCGGTGAGCGGCATGATCAGCAGCGCACTCAAACTGCCTACTTCGCCAACGGTGAGCAACCGGTCAAGACCTCGGCTCTGCTGGTCCATCGTTGCGATGTACGCGGGGGCAGCGGTCTGATCGCTGAAGCGAATGGCCACCAGCGTTGTACTGAGGCCATGATCCCGCGCGTACTCGAGGCTGCGCAGAATTTCGGAAACGAAACCGGCGGACTCCACGTCCAGGCCTTCGGGATAGGTTGCCCGGTCGCGCGTGAAATCAGCGATCTGGCCACCGAGAATAGCCATGAGCTGCAGGGTACGTTCGGTGTAGCTGAAAAACGGCAACTCGGTGACGATGAGGAGCGCCCTCAGGTTGCCTAACGAATCGACGAA
>JAUIED010000240.1 GCA_030428905.1 Gammaproteobacteria bacterium | reverse complement strand
GCGCTCATGAGCTGCCGCGCCACACCCTGGCGCCGGCAGTCCGGATGGGCGGCGACCTTGTGCACCCAGCCGCGCACCCCATCAAAACCCGCCACCACGGTGCCGACGATGGCACCCTGATGTTCTGCCACAAAAAAAAGCTGCCGCTGCACCGTGAGCTTGCGGTCGATCAGCGGCTCGGAAGCATTCCACGGCGGCTCGTCCGGAAAGACCAGCGCCCACAATGCAACCACGGCATCGCGGTCGCCGTCTTCAAAGGCACGAACCGTCAGCCCATCCGTCACGCGCCCTCCGACGCCACGAACCCCTTGAAGTTGTTCATGTACTCAATGAAGCCGTCGGAGAGGCCTTCGCCACGCAGATGTTCCGGCGCCACGGGCGTGGCAACCGGCTCGAACCCGCCCGCCAGACAACGGGTGGGGAAGTCGTGGTGCAGAATCGCCGCGCGGCCGAGCATCACCCAGTCCGCACCCGCATCCAGCACCGCCTGCGCTTCTGCAGGCGTGCGGATCTTGCCGGCAGCGCCAAGCCGTGTATTGCCGCGCGGCAGCTCGACGAAGTGCGCGAGCAGAGACTTGTCCTGGTGTTCCTCCTCCACCGGCAGCTTGAAGCAGTCCCAAAGCGACATGTCCAGATAATCCAACGCACCACCGGTCATCAGCCGCTCGGCCACCTGCTTGACCTCAGCAAGCTGCATACCAAACCGTTCCGGTGACAGCCGCACGCCGAGCATGAAGTCCGCCCGGCAGCGCGCGCGAATACCGGCGATGATCTCATCGAGAATGCGAAAGCGGTTCTCCGCGCTGCCGCCGTATGCATCCGTGCGCTTGTTCAGCTCGGGGCTGAAGAACTGGCAGAGGATGTAACCGTGCGCGCCGTGCAGCTCCACACCGTCGAAGCCCGCCTGCTCGGCCCGCTCCGCAGCGCGTACGAAGTCTTCCACCAGGCCCTGCACCTCACCGAGGCTCAGCGCCCGGGCGCCCGTTTGCGGATCGTCCGAAGGGCACACCGGAGCCGTGCCGATGAGATCCGCCGGGGAACGGTTGCCGGCGTGATGCAGCTGCACACTCGAAACACTGCCCTGAGCACGAATGGTGTCTGCCAGACGGGCAAGGCCGGGCAGGTGATCATCCGACCAGACTCCAAGCTGCCCCGGGAAGCCCTGCCCCACCGCCTGTACGTGCGCCGCACAGGTCATGGTCAGGCCGAAGCCGCCCTCTGCGCGCATGGTGAGCCAGCGAAACTCATCGTCTGACAGCGTGCCGTCGGCATGGCTCTGGCAGTTGGTAAGCGGCGCCAGCATGAAGCGGTTTTTCATGTCCGGGCCACGGGTGAAGGTCAATGGAGATCCAAGCACAGAGGTTCCTTACAGAAATAATTGCGATCGACGCCCGCAGCGTACGTCGCGGGAACCGTGGACTGCGCAGACTAGCACTACTTTCCTTCGCTCTTGAACCCCTCCCGCCCCGCAAGCCCTTCGAAGAAGGCGCGCACGTTACGGCCGAGCGTGCGGGTTCTGTATCCGCCCTCCTGAACGACCAGGGTCGGCAAAGCAAGTTCCGCAAACGCGGTGCCATTGCGTCGAAAGTCCGCAGCATTGAGCGTCCAGGAACCCGTCGGGTCACCACGCGCGGTATCCACGCCAAGCGCAATGATGAGAAAGTCCGCGTGGTACGCACGCACGCGAGCGAGCGCTTTGTGCAGGGCTTTGGCGTAGCGTTCCCCGTCGCAATGCTCCGGTAACGGCAGATTGACGTTGAAGCCCTCGCCTGCCCCCGTACCTGTCTCTTCCTCGTACCCCGAAAAGTACGGGTAGGCGAACGACGGGTGACCGTGGATGGAAATCGTCAGCACATCGTTACGTTCGTAGAAGATCTCCTGCTGACCATTGCCATGGTGATAGTCGATGTCGACGATGGCGACCCGTCCCAGCCGGGACAGGCGATGGGCGGCGATGGCGGAGTTGTTGAAGTAACAGAAGCCGCCGAACACGCGGCTCTCTGCGTGATGGCCTGGGGGGCGAACCAGCGCGTATGCCAACGGTTCGCCTGCCGCAACACGATCGGCAGCCGTAAGAACGCAATCCACCCCCTCTCTAGCCGCCGCCAGGGCATTCTCGTTGAGCGGCGTGAAGGTATCGATGCAGTAGTAGCCTGCCTGCATGCCGAGGTCTTTCGGTGGGCGTGCAGCGTTGCGCACCGGAAACACATATGGGTACACCGACTTTGCCGGCGGCACACCTTTACACACCGTCTTCAGATAGCGAACGAGCTGGGCATCGTGCACGGCTGTGATGTGCCGGTCGCTGTAGTCCCGTGCAGGGACTTTGTCGAAAAGACCCGACGGGTCGATGTCACGCAGGATGGAGCGCACACGCACCGGTGACTCCACATAGCCCCGATCGCGCACATGGTGCAGCTGATGCTGCTCGTTCACCACGAGTACCACCCGGCGGGGACGAGGTGCAACCGCCGCCGTTTGCTTGCGGGCATAGCGCGGCGCACGCACGCGCACCGGGTCGTCCACAACCGACGCCACCACACGCTCGACGTAGTCCGGCGGGCACAGCCCTGCATATTTACGCTCGAGCACCGCACGTATCACGCCGCGCAGCGCACGCTTCGACAGCGCCTCTTCCCGGCCCAGATCGTCATACACCAGATGCGGCATATCCAGACCGCCAGGGCTCAAGGGTTCTTCGTACGCCGTGCCGATGATCGGTCGGGCGCCGAAGTGCTCGTAAAAACGCAGGCGCGCGGCGTTCTGTTGCGCGAGTTCGGCGGTGCTGGTGAGCTGCTCTTCGTCCGGCAGGCACTCGAAGAACAGGCCCACCACTTTGAGCGCCAGGGACTCCTCCCGCACCCGCTGATACAGCGCGCCGCCGATTCCCCGGCTGGTCAGCCCGCGGGCGCTGGCGATGTAGTCCAGGTAACAGAACTTCGCCACCGGATCGTGCATGAGGCTGGCAAAACCCAGCACCCTGCCGCTGGCATTCTCCGCCGCAAAGAGCAACGTCTTGAAACGCCGTGCGAACGGGTTGTGCAGATGTTCGTGCACGCTCTCCACCTCGGCATCGGTGAGCCCAGCGAACTGGGCGCGCAGGATGTGCTTGATCTCGGCAAGAGAGGAGGCGTTGGCCGCGCCAACGTCGTCGTGAATCATGCGAATACGAAACATGCTTTAACTCACAGCAAACCATTCAGGAAGATTCTTTCGAAGCACCGGCACCACCAGCCAGCAACTGGCCGGCAGCACGGCGGCAAACAGACAGACGAAGATGTAGGCAGACTCTGAAGCGATGCCGCCCGCAGAGTCGTACAACCAGGCTCCAATCCCCTCAGACGTGGAAGAGGCCAGATTGGTCAGCGCCATGAGCACGGCAAACACGGTTGCCGCAGCAACCAGGGGCGCATTCCGCGCCGCCACGTCCAAGTGCACCATCGTACCGGTCATGTAGGCACATCCGGCCATCACGGCGATCACAAAGCTCGCATCAACCGTGTGCGCGAGCGCCAGATACAGACTGTTGCCGACGATGCCTGCCACGATCGACAGATGAACCAGCCGGTTCAACGCGACACGGCGGCAATACAGCGGGTAAGCAGCGCTGCCAATCATGGCGCCGACGCTGAAGGCAGCCAGAAAGTGGCCGAAGCCAATCTCGCTCATACCTCGGGTCTCCGTCAGGTGCAGGTAGATGACCGAGGTCCACAGCGGATTGAAATTCCACAGAAACAGGATGAGCGCCACGGGTTTGAAGCTTGCCGAAGACCACACCTGCCGAAGCGCTACGCCCAGCGTTGCACCTTCCTGGGTGACGGCTGTTTCCTGCCGTACGGCTGCCAGCGTGGCAGACAGGGCGACGGCCCAGAGAAACGCTGCAATACCGAACGCCCACACCAGCATGCCTGCTTCACTGATCCAGCCGCCGAGCACACCGGTGAGCAGCAGACCGGCGTACGCCGCGGTCCACTGCACCGATTGGAACAGGCCGGTGCGTTTGCGGCGCTGCCCTTCGGTGACCATCAGCGCATCGATGAGCACATCGCCAAAGGCGACGCCCAGGGCGGGCAGAACCAGAAGAAACAGCAACGGTAAAGAGCCCTGCACCGGCACAATCGTAAGAACAAGGCATCCCACGCAGGATGCAGCAGCGACCAGCAGAAGGTAATTTCGGCGTCTGGAGCCGAACAGCGGTACGAAGTCCGAGACGATGCCCAGCAACGGTTTGAGCGCCCAGGGCAGGCCGATGGCCCCCATGAACAGGCCGATCTCCGCGGCAGAAAGCTGCCATTCCTTCAGCGCCACACGCAGCGGCTGCGCCATGATGCCGGCGCTGGGGTCGACCAGGGTCTGGATGAAGTACATCAGCGCGAAGTAGACGGCGATGACCGAAGTGGTGGGCTGAAGCGGCGGCATCGGCTCCGCCCTCCGGGCGGTGCGCGGTATGTAAGAGGTGCGCTAGTAGCTGCCTGCACCGAACAAAAATCAAGCACTACATGCAACACCGCAACGCCTTTTCGTATTGAAAAATATACTATATAGGGGTATATAGTACCCATGCACAGCCGCCGCAAATTTCTGCAAACGTCATCCGCTGTACTCCTGGCCGCCCACCTGCCTGCCTGGGCGCGAGCCGGGGGGCAGACCGACATGCGGGGCCTCACCCCGCGCAACAACGTATTCGACCTGGAGGTTGCACACGCAAAGCGCAGCATCGACGGACGAGCAGGTCACATGGTTCTGGTCAACGGCCAACTGCCGGCGCCGCTACTGCGCTGGCGGGAGGGCGAAGACGTTACCCTGCGCGTGACCAACCGACTGCAGGAAGACACCTCCATTCACTGGCATGGCATCTTGCTTCCCTACGAGATGGACGGGGTGCCCGGCGTGACGTTTCCCGGCATTCGGCCGGGAGAAACTTTTACCTATCGCTTCCCGATCAAACAGGCAGGCACCTACTGGTACCACAGTCACTCCGGCCTGCAGGAACAGCAGGGCCACTACGGACCGATCATCATCGAGCCGATGGACGGCGAGCCGGTGCCGTTCGATCGGGAGTTCGTCATCGTTCTCTCCGACTGGACGTTCGAACATCCGCATGCGCTGTTCGCCAAGCTGAAAAAGCACGCGGATGTGTACAACCGCCAGCAGCGCACCTTCGGC
>JAUIED010000239.1 GCA_030428905.1 Gammaproteobacteria bacterium | reverse complement strand
CCCCACAACATCACTTCAAAGGACTCATCCGAACTGGTCCAGCTCATGCGCGCATCGAGGAGGTCGAAGGCTTCCTGAATTGCCCAGGGTTCCAGCTCGCCGCGCTGATCGTCCGTGAATCGGTAGCTTACATTGAACGCCAGCTCCGCACCGCCCGAGAGCGGCACGTACCAGTCTGCGTTGACGCTGTACTTTAGCTTCGGCGTACGTATGAGGTCTTGACCTGACTGGTCGGGAAAAGCGGTGCCGGGAATATTGGTGTCCTGGAGCTCGCTGTCCTGATACGCGGCGAAACCAGAAAGCACGAAGTTGTCGGTGACGTGCAGAGTCCCTTCCACTTCCACACCGGTGATCTGCGCATCACCGGCGTTGAAGGTCTGGAACGTGCCGAACGCAGCGCCTGCGTTGAGCGGCCCGAAAGTCTGAATCTGCAGATCGTCGTAGGCCGTGTGAAATGCCGCCGCGTTGATACGCAAACGGTCGCCCACATCGGCCTTCACACCGATCTCGTAGCTCAGCGCTTCCTCTTGATCCAGCGGCTGTGTGAACTCGATGCCCTGCGGCGCGGCAGCGAAGCCGCCGCTCTTAAAACCCTTGGAGACAGTCGCATAGAGATTCACTGTGTCGGCGGGCTGAAACGATACCGACACGCGCGGCGTAAACGCACTCCAATCTTCGCTTACGGAATTGGCAAACGTCTGGTTGATCACCACAAAATCTCCGGCAATCGCGCGATTGTCGATGTCTTTCTCTTCGTAGCTGAACCGGCCGCCAACCGTGACCGTCCAGCGATCTGCAAGATGCCAGTCAGCCTGACCGAAGAGCGCATAGCTCGTGGTTTCATTTACCTGCCGATACCAGTCCGTCAGACCACCATCTGCGCTTGGCGTGCAATCGCTGTCCAGCGCATCGTTGTCGAAACACTCCGTGCGATCGGTTTCCTCGGTCAGAAACCAGGCCCCGGCCACATAGTCGACGCGATCGCCAACGTTCGACACCCAGCGCAGCTCCTGGGAAAACTGTTCCGTCTCGTCGAGGATATCGTCGTTCACCCGACCGAACAGGAATCCAGGCAGCACCGATGCCGGCGTGCCAGTGGAGTCCATGCTCCAGTCTGCCTCGCTTTCCCGAAAGGCAGTAACCGAGATGAGTTCGCCCACATCCGTTTGCCAGGTAAGTTTGGCGCTGATACCCCACGCTTCTTTCTCGGCATATCCGTCCACCGGGCCCGCAGAACAATCCGGCCCCCGTCCACCACACAAAGCGGTGTAGCTACCCGGAACGTTTGATGCCCAGAACGCCGGGTCTCCTGCCTCGCCTGTGTTGATGGGTATGCGCGCCATGTCTTCCACGTCCAGGCGGTTGTAGTCTGCGCTCAACAACGCCTCGAACCGATCACCGGCGTAAAGAAGCTGGCCACGGAACGCCTGGCTGTCGTCATCTTTCTGCTCTTTACCGAGAAACACGTTATCCACCCAGCCGTCGCGCTTGCGTACCACAAACGACATCTTCGCCGCCCACTGATCGCTCAGGGGGCCACTGATCAGCCCGGACAGTTCCCGGCGATCATAGTTGCCCACCCCGGCGCGGATCTTGCCGCCCCATCGTTCCTGGTTCGGGCGCGTGGAGACGATGTTTACCGCACCGCCGATGGTGTTCTTGCCATACAGCGTACCCTGAGGGCCCCGCAGTACCTCGATGCGCTCGAGATCAAACATCTCCGGGTTGATGTTGGAAACCCGGCCCAGATACACATCGTCCACGAACACCGCCACCGAATTGTCGGTGCCCGCGCCATCGTCGTTTGAGGAAGCACCGCGCAGCGCCACCACGTTCTGGCCTGGTGAGAACGGAGAGAATGTCAGGCCCGGAACGCGGGTGGCGATGTCGGTGAAGTCATGTACGTTGTCGCGCTCGATGGTTTCCTGGCTGAGGGCGCTCACCGCCACAGGAACCTCCTGCAGGTTCTGCGCCCGGCGTTGCGCAGTGACCACCACCTCTTCCAGCACCGCAGCCTGCAGCGAACGAACGTCCGGCGTCGTCCAGGCCGTGAGTCCCACGCACAAGATGATCCATCGTCTGTTCATATCTTTCCTCCTCGGTAAAGGTCGCAGGTCAAGCCTGCAGGATTACTTCAGCCACACTGCTGCCGATCGCCAGAAGGCGCTCGTCGCTCGCCGCCGGACCATCGAGTGCAATGCCCACCGGCAGGCCACCAGCAACGCCTCCACCGGGTAGCGACAAGCCAGGCAAACC
The DNA here is from genome assembly GCA_030428905.1 of Gammaproteobacteria bacterium. Taxonomy (GTDB): domain Bacteria; phylum Pseudomonadota; class Gammaproteobacteria; order Pseudomonadales; family Azotimanducaceae; genus SYFY01. The sequence continues at coordinate 2,939 of JAUIED010000239.1, read as the reverse complement.
TGCACAGGCACCTGGGTCGGTGTGGCGTTTGTATGCATCAAACACCGGCAAGCGCTGCCCACCCACCAACACAGTTTCAAGGTTGTCCTCGAGCGCGCAGGCGGGAAGTGGACAGGTGGGGAACACCAGGGCGTCCAACTGCCGGTTGGCAAACAACGCCTCATACTTCCGCTGGAGTGATGGCCGCAGCACGTCCAGCGCGTGTCGATAGACAGACGCCGGTGTGGGCTCCCGCAACAGCTGGTTGAGAATGGCTTTCACATCGGCGCTGGCCACCGACGCCACCAGTGACTCGAGCGAAGCTGTCGGCATGTGTCGAGCCAGATAGCTTTCCAGCGCCTGCATGCATTCATAGGAGACGATGGGCATGCCCACCTGATCTGTCAGCGACTGAATGTCGTCGATCTCTACGTCAACGAGTGTGACGCCAGCGTCGGCCAGCCGAGGCAACACCTGCATGAGCACTTGCGCAACGCCTGGATCAACGTTGTCGCAGAACGCTCTCACCACACCAAACCGCAACCCTTTCAAAGGCACACCTGCAGGCGTCTCCGCGCCGCCGTGCAGTACCGCGTCTGCAAGGCGGATGTCCTGCATGGACGCTGCCAGAAAGCCCACCGTGTCGCGGGTGTGCGAGAGTTTTGTCAGTCCCTCATCGCTGTAACGGCCCACGCTCGGACGGAAGCCGAAGACGCCATTCAGCGCCGCAGGTATGCGACAGGAGCCGCCCGTATCGGTACCCAGGGCCAGTGGAACGGCCGCCAATGCCACGGCGACCGCGCTTCCGCCGCTGCTGCCGCCGGCGATGTAACCGCTGCGAACCGCGTTGTGCACGGCACCGTACGCGCCATTGATGCTGGTCACGCCAAACGCCAACTCGTGCATGTTGCTCTTGCCGAGCACGATTGCCCCAGCCTCCCGAAGCCGGGCGACGGCGGGCGCATCCTGTGCGGGTACGAATCCGGCCAATGCCGGGGTGCCTGCGGTATTCGGCAGGCCACGCACGTGGATGTTGTCCTTCACCACCACCGGCACACCGAGCAGAGGCGGTACCTCACCGCCCGCCGCCCGACGTGCATCTGCGGCACGGGCGGCATCGATGGCGCCAAGATCCAGGGAGATCATGACGTGCTTGTCTTGCGCCTCACGCAGGATATCCAGCGACCGCCGCACCAAACCCTCGGCAGTCTGCTCACCGGTGGTGAGCGCGCGGAGAATGGCGGCGACGCTGTTCGGCGGCAGGACGGGTGGTTTCATAGATGGGTGCCGTGGATGGGTGTCGTGCAATGCGAAGCACGAGGCTACGCTGCCTGCCCGGGGGATAAATCATCAGAAATGATGATTTTGGAAGCGCGGGGGACTAAACGCGAAAGAAGACCAGGGCAGGTATCAAACAGACCACCACATAGGCGACGTTCACCAACGCACGCACACCCCAGGCGTATCCGGACGTGTTCCAGCCCAGCGCCTTCCCGACCAGAACGCCGGCCCCCAGCAGAAAGAACCACGGCGTGCACACAACTACCGGCTGGCGGGCAACCAGCATAGCCGCAACGTCATGCAACGCACCGCTCACGAAGAAAGTGACAAGCACCGCCACCGACGCCCCTAAGCGGAGCCTGCGAAGCGGCTGATAGACGAAGCGAGCGAGGTAGTAACCCCAGATCGGGTTCCAGTACTGCCAGAAGGTCGCGAACGTAGGCGCGCCGAGCGCCTGGGACAACATTGCCTGCAACGCGCCGCGACCGCCGAGCGGCACGCCGTTGCGGCGCAGGACATACTCCCTTAGCGTCATGGCATTCGAGGCTCCGTGCCGGGGCGGCTACGGAGCCTCGATACATGCGCTACCAGGTGTACGATAGGTTCAGCCCCGACCAGCGCGGCGGTGCGTAGAACACAGTACCGCCAAGAATGCCGAGATCCAGCGCGTACTGCTTGTACACCTCGTCATCAAGGTTGCGCACCCAGGCCGTTACCTGCCAGTGCTCATCTGCCGATGTCCAGGTGGCGCGTGCGTTGATCACGGCGTAAGACTCCTGGAATGCCGCACCGCCGTTGGTCACTTCCAGATACTGGTCGTCGGCGTAGTTGCCGTCCACCTGCAGGGCGAAGTTACCCAGAGACGTGTCGAAGTTGTAACGCACCAGGTAGTTGAGGCTGATGCTCGGCGTGTTCGGCATCTCGGCGCCGTCGATGACATCTACCGGCCAATCCACCACGAAGCCCACGGGCGTGGTTTGCGAGCCTGTCATGCGCACATCGTCCACCTCTGAATCCTGGAAGGAAGCACCGAGCACGATGTCCCAGTGCTCGTTCGGCAGCATGATGAGCTCAAGCTCCGCGCCACGGTTCTTGGCTTGTGCGTTGGTAACGCTCGGCACGCCTTCGAGGAAAGTGAAGGCCTGATAGTCGTCGTAGTCATAATAGAAGGCGGTTGCGTTGAAGCGCACGCGGCCATCGGCAAACTCGCTCTTCAGGCCCGCTTCGAACGCGTGCAGGGTTTCTTCGTCGTGGCGGATGCGGTCGAGGGTAACGCTGGCGGAAGGCGCGAAGTTGCCGCCCTTGATACCGCGGTTGGCCGAGAAGAACACCAGCGTGGTGGCGTGGAAGAGAAAGATCGCCTCGTTCGTGTAGGCGGGCCAGGCCAGCCGCAGCATGGTGGGCCAGACGATCCGGCGGAAGCGCGGCCAGCCGGAAAAGCCGTAGGCGTCGGCCGCCTCGACATCGCCCTTGGGGATCGAGCGCAGCGCGCCGTAGAAGATCTCGCCGGAATAGGCGGCGGTGTTCAGAAACAGCACCACCAGCGCCCCCCCCGCCGCCGTCGTCAGCGGATCGAACACACCGCTTTTCTGTTTCAGGGAAAGAAAGAGGAAATAGGCGAAGAAGAACTGGATGAAGAGCGGCGAGCCGCGGAACACGAACACGAACCACTCTGATGG
>JAUIED010000036.1 GCA_030428905.1 Gammaproteobacteria bacterium | reverse complement strand
CCAGCTCGGCGTCTGGGGCACGCTCGGCCGCGTCGGGGACCCCTACGAACCGCGCTTCTTCGTGCCGAGCGACGTGGACGTCGACGAGGACGGGTTGCTCCACGTGCTCGACCACGGCAACGAGCGCATCCAGGTGCTCGACCAGGGCCGCACCATCGCCCTGGGCACGCCACCCGAGATCGCCGCCTTCAAGCGCCGTGGACGCAGAAGAGTTGGCTACTGCGGTCTGTGCAAAGTCGCCGCCGCTGCGCAGATCAGTGACGATTGCGTCCGCCTTGGCGAGCGCCGCCTCCAGAACCTCGTCGTCGGCATCCTGATCTACGGTGAGCAGGATATGGCCCACACGAAACTCGTCCGACAGCATCTCCTGGTAGAAAGGCGAGCTCAGCAGATCTTTGATCTCCTGTTCGGATACGGAGATGCGCCTGTTGATCATGCCGCGCTGCAGCCGTGACACCACCATCTCGCGGCGGATCTCCTCTCGAAACGCCGGGTAGCTGAGCCCGTCGCGCACGAGTGCGGCCTGAAACTGCTCGAGGTTCATGTTGTTGTTGCGCGCAAACTGCATCACCGCCCGGGTGAGGGTCTCGTCGTCGATCTCGATACCCCGCCGATCCGCCTGCTGGAGCTGAATGCTCTCGATGATGAGCCGCTCCATGATCTGACTGAGCAGTACATCTGACGGCGGCGGTGCCATGTTGGAAGCCGCCATCTGTTTCTGCACGCTGTCCACGCGCTCCAGCAACTCCGAGGCGAGAATGACGTCGTCATCCACAACCGCCGCAATGGCGTCGAGCTCCTTGTACTCCGCACGCAGGGGCAGCGCCACCGCCAGCAGGGCAACCAACAACATCATGCTCGACTTTCGCATCGTCAACACCTCACCAATTCTCGTAACCCGTCTGCGCTTCGGTTCTATAACCGCGGATACCGCGGCTGAGCACGGACTCCACCTTGGCGCCAAACCCTGCAAGACCTTTGAAGACGAACTGCAGGAAAATGCCGTCGTCCGCCTCGACATCAGCGAAATCACGGCCGGTGGGGCTATCCAGGAACCGCCGCGCCATCAGCCGAATCTGCCAGCAGCAATCGTTGTACTCGATCCCCCCGAAGCCCTCAATCGTGCGTTCGCTGGCCAGATCGTAGTTCCAGCGCCCCATGATGGCGAAGTGTCTGCTGATCGGCCAGTAGAGGGAGACGTCGGTCTGACGAATACGATCCTGCACCCGATGCCGATAGCCAACATTGAAGATGTGCTGGTTGTCCCGCCGGTACTGGATATGGGCCGAGCTCTCATCCACCTGATTGTCGTTCGGATCCCAGATGATGCCCCCGCGAAGCCGCCAGTAACCGCCAAGCGTGGTTTCCAGCTCTCCGGCGAAGGCAGACGTGCTCTGCCGCTCGTCAGCGCCGGCGTTGCCGAACAACGTCACACGGCGATCTTCGAAGTAGCGGATCTGGCCAACGCTGGCCCGGAAATACTCGCGGCCACTCTGCGCATTGACGAGACGGCTTGTGATGCCCGCAGACAACTGGTTGGCATCCGACCGACGATCGAGACCGGAAAACCGCGTTTCACGGAAGAGCTGGTTGTAGGAAAACGTGAGTTCGGACACGTCGAAAAGCGGCAGTTCGCTCTGGTCTTCATACTCGCGATACAAGTAGAACAGGCGCGGCTCGAGGGTCTGCACCAATGCCGTACTGCCGATGGTCAGGTCGCGATCAAAAAACAGTCCGCCATCGACGGACCCGTAACCCAGACTCCGATCGGGCGAATCGTCCTCGAGCTGAAAGCCGCCGGCCGCCGGGTCCTGCTCGAGATCGTAGGTGGTATAGCTGAAGCCGCCGGACACCGTAAAGAAGCCGAACGGCCAGGAAAGCGGCAGGCGCACACGCGGTTCGACGTGAAAGCGCTCACCCGTGACGGCGTTCAGACCGCCGAGCCCGCGCGTGTCGCGGTCGAAAGAGGCTCCGATAGCGTCGATGCTCACTACCGCCGGACCGAGCTCCTGAACGTACTGCAAAGCAAGCTCGGGCACGCGCTCGTAGGGATCGGCGCTGATCTCGTCCAGGCGTTGGAACCGCTGAGCCCACAGGCGCATGGAGAGGTTCCTATAGCGGTAAAGCAGCTCTCCGCGACGTTCAAGCTCGATCTGGCTCGACACCGCCAGATCTGTACCGAGGTCTCTGAAGTAGTCGCGGTCGCTCACCGCCGCATAATCGACAATCGTGCGCACCGGGCCGACGCGGCCCATCTGATCAATGGCAACCAACCACCGGTCTGCGGGCTCGAACTGCTGCCCCGGAAACAGCTCTTCAAAGTCCTTCTTGGCGTAGGTGCCGTCGAACAGGTCGTCTTCCGCCAGGTAGCCTCCCGTCACTACCGCCCGCTGCCACTCCGCCAGATGACGGAACTCGGCCTCCAGGCCCACGCCGCGATCGCTGACGTAGTGAGGCACGATAGTGGCGTCGTAGTTCGGCGCCAGGTTCAGGTAGTAGGGGATGGTGAGATCCAACCCGTCTTCGTCGGAGTAGCCGATATTGGGGAACAGAAAGCCGGACTGGCGATCGCTGGTAACCGGGAACTTGATGTAAGGGGTATAGAAGATCGGCACATTGCGCATCCGCAACACCGCATGACGTGCCGTGCCAAACACCTCCCCCTTTCTCACCGTGAGTTTCTCTGCCGTCAGCCTCCAGTTGTTGTTGCCCGGCTCGCAGCGCGTGAACTCGTTACCCTGCATGATGAGATCACCGGCAGCGTTCTGCTCGAGCGAGCGGGTGCGGCCGCGAAACTGGTTACCGAGTATCAAAAACTGCGCATCTGACAATGCCGCTTCGTCTGTGTTGAGGTCGACCTCTGCCCGCTCGCCTTGCAGCAGCACGCCCGGCTCCTGGAGGCGAACACCACCGCTGAGGGCCGCGCGACGCGTGCGGTTGTCTACCTCGGCGCGATCTGCCAGCAGCGAGCGATTGCCCTGCGCAAAACGCACATCACCGCGCAGTACCACCGTGCGGCCAAGCTCGTACTCGATCTGATCGGCCTCGGTGACAACGGGGTAGAGATCGTTGTCCGTGTCCAGAGCAAAGGGATACTGAGGCTCCTGATAAGTGCCATCGCACCAGGCGGGTAGATCTTCAAGCGCCTGCTCGCCAAGAGACGCTCGGCTTACAAAGAACGCCTCGGCGAGATTCTCCGAAGCCACCGGCGCATCGGGCCGTTCGCCGATACTTTCCGGGTCGAAATCGCGCAGGAATGCAGGCGCTTCGTCGCCCTCACAGGCCCATTGCTCACCCGTTGCATCGGGCTTGCAAAACCACTCGGGCGGTCGGTTGTCGGCAGCCTGCTGATCAGCGCTGTCCTTGCCCGCCACCTTGCCCCACAGCAGACTGCCTTCCGCCCAGGCAGGCAGGCAGCCCACGAGCAGGACGGTGAGCAAGATGATTTGCGACTTCCACATCGCCGCGCATGATAAGCGCCCACCCTGGTGATGGCGAGCGGCGTGTCGCCAAGGCATCATGCGCCTCCGTGACCATGCAACTCTCCTTCTGGCTCAGCACCGTGCTGCCGAACGGGCGCCACTTCCAACTGCAGCCGCTGGCCGAGGCGGCAAGCTTTCGCCGCTTTTATCGCCTGCAGATGGACAACGGCACGGCTATCGCCATGCTGGCGGCGCCACCGCGGGAAGACGCCGCCCGATTCGTACGCCTGGCGCATCTGTTCCGGCGTGCCAATGTGCCTGTGCCGCGCATCCTGGCACACGACGCGACCCGCGGTTTCGCGCTCATGGAAGACCTCGGCCGCAGGCGGCTTGAGGATGCCTACCGGGAGGGTCGGGAAGATCAGGCAGTCAGCGAGGCGATAGCGCATCTGCATACACTGCAACGCTTGCAGCCAGCGTTGTTTCCGACCTATACAGCCACCCGCATGACAGATGAGCTGGAACTGTTTCGGGTGTGGTACGTGCAGGGCCGCCGACGTCTGCCGATGTACCCTGGGTGGCGGAAGCTCACCGCCGATCTGGTGCAGCGGGTCGCCAATCAGCCAACGGCGGTGGTGCACCGCGACTACCACTGCCAGAACCTGATGCTGGATGGCGCCGGACGTTTCGGCGTAGTGGACTTTCAGGACGCGCTGGCGGGCCCTGCACTCTACGATCTGGCCTCGTTGCTGCACGATTGCTATCACCACTTTGCGGACGAGGACATCGATCGCTTTCTCGGCATGTACCTCGAACATGCGCCGTTCGCGTTCGACAACGCCCGATTGCTGTTGGACCTGACCGGGCTGCAGCGCCAGCTCAAGGCCCTCGGCATCTTTGCGCGGCTGTCTCTGCGGGACGGCAAAGACACCCACCTGCCCTACATCGCTCCGGTACTGCATCATGCAGCGCGCACCGCGAAGCGCTACCCGTGGCTCAGCGACTTCGGTGGCTGGCTGACCGAGCTCGCCGAGGCTGAGGCGCCAACATGAAGGCGCTGCTTATGGCTGCTGGGCTCGGCATGCGCCTGCGACCGCTCACCGAGCACACGCCAAAGCCGCTTCTGCCGGTGCGCGGCAAGCCGCTGGTCTACCGCCTGATCGAGCAGCTCGTGGCTGCGGGTTTCGTGGACATCTCCATCAACACCCACCACCTCGGTGCGCAGATCCAGCAGCGCATCGGTACCGGCGAGCAGTTCGCTGCGCGCATACGCTACGCGCCGGAACCGGAGCTGCTCGATACCGGCGGCACTGTCGTAGCCGCCCTTCCATGGCTCGGCGAGGCGCCGTTCCTGGTGGTCAACGCCGACATTCTCACGGACTTCGATTTTGCCGACCTGCCCACACGACTCGGCGACGACCTGGTACACATGGTGGTGACGCCAACACCCGCATGGCGCACCCACGGCGACTTCGATTACGCCGATGGCCGCGTGTTGCGCCGCGGCCAATCTCACGTGTACTGCAGCATCGGCGTGGTAAGCCCCACACTCTTCGACGCAGCACCACCGCCACCATTTTCATGGCGGGATCTGTTCTTCGCGGCGGTAGAAGCTGGCCGGGTCAGCGGCCAGGAACACCTCGGCGAGTGGCACGATATCGGCACCCTGTCACAGTACGAGGCCGTGCGCTGAGCAGCGATTCGCCTATGCTCATAGGATCATGTCGCTACTCGAACGCATCCGCAGTGCCTACGAGCACAGTGCCCGGCAGCTGGTGCGTGTCTTCGCACGGTCGGCACAGCGGCCGTACCTGCGCTACTGCTTCAGCGCCATGGGTCGGATCAGCAAGTCCTGCGGCCGCGTCACTGAAGCGCACATCGCCTACGCCGAACGGCTGATGCAGGAGTTCGGCTTCGGCCGCCGAGACCGCCAAGCCGCCATCGGCTGGTTCGGCGAAGGCAAGTCCGGCACCGCGGACTTCCACCGGCTCGCCAACGACTGCAACAAGAAGCCGCAGGATGCGCTTGCAGAGCTGGTCCTTGAGTGCCTGATACACACCGCCCACATTGAGTCCTCAGCGGCTGCCAACCGCACGTTGAAGCTTCTGACCAGCCTCTTGAAAGTGGACAACCCCACCCTTCTGCACAAGCAGGCCCTGGTGGCTCAAGCGAGCAGCGCCGAGTGCCGCGCCCGGGAGGTACTCGGTCTTGCGGAAGACGCGTCATTCGAGGCGATCAAGCGCGCGTATCGCACACTCGCCAGCCGTTACCATCCGGACAAGCTGGGACGCGGGGCAAGCGAAGCGGAAACCGCCTACTACCAGCAGCGCAGCGTCGAGATACGCAACGCCTACGACACGCTCTGCGCGCGCCGCGGCTGACACCGCCCGCGTTCTGGCTGCGCGCCGATTCTGCTAGCATGCGCGCCTTGCCAAGCCAGGTGTCACCATGCCCCGTCAAGCCGATTGGATAGCGCCCTCCATACTGTCCGCCGACTTCTCCCGCCTCGGCGCGGAGATCGAAGCCGTGTTGGCCGCGGGCGCCGACATCATCCATTTCGATGTGATGGACAATCATTACGTGCCGAACCTCACCATCGGCCCGCTGGTGCTCGAATCGCTACGCAAAGCCGGCATTGACGCCACCATGGATGTACACCTCATGGTCAAGCCGGTGGATCGCCTGATCGGCGACTTCCTCGAGGCTGGCGCCGACATCATCAGCGTGCACCCCGAGGCGACGGAGCATCTGCATCGCACGCTCTGCCTGATCCGCGAGGGCGGCGCACAGGCGGGGCTGGTGTTCAATCCCGCCACACCGCTCACCGTGCTGGCCGAGGTGATCGAGCTCGTGGACCTGGTGCTCATCATGTCCGTCAATCCTGGGTTCGGCGGCCAGGCGTTCATCCCGCAGAGCCTCAACAAACTGGCAGACGCACGCGAAATCATCGACAGCCAGAACCGGCCGGTACGCCTGGAGATCGACGGCGGCATTAAAGCCGACAATATCGCCGAAGCAGCCGCCGCTGGCGCTGACACCTTCGTCGCCGGCAGCGCCATCTTCGGCAGCTCGAGCTACGACGACACCATCGCCCGCATGCGGGCCGCGCTTGCAACGGTGGCATAGATCGGTGTCAGCAAGCTGCATTGAGCGCCTCTGGGGCGGATACTGTTTCGATCTGGACGGCACCCTCGTGGACACAGCCCCGGATCTGCACGCAGCGCTCAACCACGCGCTGGCCGCGCACGAACTGCCGCCGGTGGAGGAATCACTGGCCCGGCGCTTCATCGGCCACGGTGCGCTGGTGATGATCGAGCGGGCGATCGATCATCATGCGCAGAGACGCAACGACCTGCAGCCGCTGCTCGATACGTTTCTGGATTACTACGGTAAAAACATCTGCGTGCACAGCAGACCATACCCGACGGTCGAAGACACCTTGCGGCACCTTCGCAGCAGAGGTGCGAAGCTCGCCGTGGTAACAAACAAACGCAAATTTTTTGCCGACCGCCTGCTCGATGCGCTGGAGTGGGCGGAGTACTTCGATGTGGTTATCGGCGGTGACACGGCGGCAGCGCCCAAGCCAGCCGCTGATCCGGTGCTTCTCGCCAGCGAGCTGCTCGCCGTACCCATGCAGGAGCTGCTGTTCATCGGTGATTCGGCAACGGATGTGGGTGCGGCGCGGGCTGCACGCATTCCGGTGGTTTGCGTACGCGATGGTTACAATGAAGGCACGCTTGCCGAAAACCTCGGCGCAGATGCCGTAATCGATCAGTTCGCGGAGCTCGTGCCCGCATGACACCTGCGGAGATCGCCCGCTACGCAGCCGCCGGCTACAACCGCGTGCCGGTTACCGTGGATGTCATGGCCGACCTGGACACGGCACTGTCCATCTATCTGAAACTCGCCCGCGGACCGTACTCCTATCTCCTCGAATCGCATCCCGGCGAGGAGAAGTGGAGCCGCTACTCGATGATCGGCCTGCCGGCTCGCACCATCGTGCGCGTGGTGGGCCGTACCGTTGAGGTGCTGACCGACGACGAGGTGGTGGAGTCGCACGCAAGCACAGACCCGCTTGCGTTCATTGAAAGCTTCCAGGCCCGCTACCGGGTGGCACCGGTGGATGACCTGCCGCGCTTCTTCGGCGGGCTGGTGGGGTACTTCGGCTACGACACCGTGCGTTACGTAGAAAAGCGGTTGGCCGACAGTGCGCCACCTGATGCACTGGGCACGCCGGACATCCTGCTCATGCTGTCCGAAGAGGTGATCGTCTTCGACAACGTGCGCGGCCGCATGACGCTGGTGAGCCTGCTCGATACGGCCGAGCCGGATCGCTACATCGACGAGGAGACGCGCCTGCGCGGCCTGGCCGAGGGTTTGCGTGCCGCCGCACCGCGCCTGGGTACGCCGCAGTCCAACCGGCCCACGGAAGAAGCGGATTTCGTGTCCGGCTACGGTGAGGTGCAGTTTCAGGCCGCCGTGGAGCACATCCGCGAGTACATCCGCGCGGGTGACGTCATGCAGGTGGTGCTGTCGCAGCGCATGTCCACACCTTACAGCGCCGATCCCATAGATCTTTACCGGGCTTTACGCTCGCTGAACCCGTCGCCGTACATGTACTTCATGGACCTGAACGGTTTTCAGATCGTCAGCTCGTCACCGGAAATTCTCGCCCGACTGGAAGATGGCGAGATCACCAACCGACCCCTTGCGGGAACCCGGCGGCGCGGCCACACACCGGAAGAGGATCGTGCCTTCGAAGAGGAGCTGAAGTCCGACCCGAAGGAGATCGCCGAGCACCTCATGCTCATTGACCTCGGCCGCAACGACGTGGGCCGCGTGGCGAAGATCGGCTCGGTGGAAGTGACCGAACGATTTGTTCTGGAGCGCTACTCCCATGTCATGCACATCTCCAGCAACGTCGTCGGCCGCCTGCTGCCCGGCAAAACCGCCATGGACGTGCTGCGCGCAACGCTGCCCGTAGGCACCCTGTCCGGCGCACCGAAGATTCGCGCCATGGAAATCATTGACGAGCTGGAGCCCGTGAAGCGCGGCATCTACGGCGGTGCGGTGGGTTACCTGGCGTGGAACGGCAATATGGATATGGCCATCGCCATACGCACAGGCATCGTCAAAGACGGCGTGTTGCACATTCAAGCGGGCGGCGGTGTCGTCGCGGACTCCATTGCCCGTTTGGAGTGGAAGGAAAGTCTGAACAAGGCACGCGCCATGTTTCGTGCCGCGGCGCTCGCCGAGAGCCGGTTCGTCGAACCATGAGCTGGGCCAGCCAGATCGTCTACAGCCGCTGGTTCGGCCACACGATAACCGCGGTCATCATACTCAACGCCATCGTCATCGGTCTGGATACGTCCGCGGCGCTGACGGAGCACTACGGTGCTGTGTTTCATTGGCTGAATCAGGCCTTCCTCGGCATTTTCATTATTGAAGCCCTGATCAAGATGCTCGCGCTGGCGCCGAACGTGTTGCGCTACTTCCGCGACGGCTGGAACGTCTTCGATTTCACGGTGATTGCTGTGTCGCTGCTGCCTGCAACCGGGGAGCTCGCCACCATCGCCCGGCTCGCACGGCTTCTGCGGGTTCTCCGCCTGGTGTCTGCGTTGCCGGAGTTGCGACTGATCGTGGCCACCCTGATCCGCTCCATTCCGAGCATGGGCCACGTGGTGCTGCTGATGTCGATCCTCTTCTACGTGTACGCCGTTGCAGGATTCCACCTGTTCCATCAGGTGGACCCGACGCACTGGCGCACGCTTGGCATCTCCCTGTTGTCGCTCTTCCGCATCGTCACACTGGAGGACTGGACGGACATCATGTACGCCGCCATGGCGCACCACTGGTGGGCGTGGATATATTTCGTGAGCTTCGTGATCGTCGGCACCTTCGTGGTGGTGAACCTGTTCATCGCCGTGGTGCTGAACAACCTCGAGGAAGCAAAGCTCGAGCGTCTGGATGCGCTTACAGAAGAGCCGAGCCGCGAAGAAATTCTGCGCGAGCTGCGCACTACTCAAGCTGTCCTGAAAAACCTGCAGAAAAAGCTGGAACGGATTTCCTGAAGCGCTTTCGCTTCAGCCGTCCGTGAGCGCCGGCGTGGTGAACCGGCGATCCGCCAACTCGTATATGCCCACGCCCACGAGATAACCGACCATGAAGATCAGCGCCCGTTCATCCAGCAGGAACGTACCGACGATGGCCGGACCCGGGCAGTAACCCGACACGCCCCAACCCACGCCGAACACTACCGCTCCGGTGAGCAGACGCGGGTCGAGCTGCTGCTTTGTGGGTGTGTGAAAAGCGTCGTCAAACAGCGGCGCCGAGCGCCCGGCAAGCAATCGGTAACCGATGAACGTTACCGCCAGGGCGCTCGCCATGACGACGATGAGGGCTGCGTTCCAGCCCGGTGCAATGTTGAGAAACGCGATGATGTTGCCGGGCTCCGTCATGCCAGAGATGACCAGCCCAGCGCCGAACACCGCACCGCCAAAGAGTGCCGCGACGAGCTTCATGCCAACACTCCATGCACGATCGTGCCGGTCAGCATGCCCACCGAGACGAAGATCATCGTCGCGACGATGCTGCGCTTGGACAACCGCGCCGTGCCGCACACGCCATGGCCGCTGGTGCAGCCGCTACCAAGGCGGGTACCGATACCGACGATCACCCCACCAAGTGCCAGCGTGAGCGGGTCGAGTGCCATGCGCGCGTACTCGGCATCGAGGCCAGCAGTGGCAACCCAACCGCCGACGCCGAGACCGATCACGAAAGCAATCGCCCAAAGGGCTTTTCCGTAGGGGGGCTTGAGCGCTTGCGCGAAGATGCCACTGATACCGGCCACACGGCCGAGAGAGGCGTGCATCCAAACGGCCGCCAAGCCTATGAGAACACCGCCGATGAGCGCGTTGAGCATGGTTCGAAACTCCCGCGAAAAGCGCTAGTTTCGGGCGCACTGAGCTCCGTTGCAAACGCCTACTTGCGCTCGCCAATGACCTTGGCAGGGACACCGGCAGCGATAGCGTAGGCCGGCACGTCACTGGTCACTACCGCTCCGGCGGCCACAACCGCCCCTTCGCCGATGTGCACCCCGTCGAGGACAATGACACCAAAGCCGAGCCAGGCTCCATCGCCCACCGTGATCCCGCCACGGGAGGTCAGCGGTTGCTGCTGGATGAGGCGATCAGGCGACATGCCGTGATCGTATGGGTAGAACGCGCATTGCGGGGCGATTTCACAGGCCTCGCCGATGCGGATCTCGCCTTTCACCGCGGAGAACTGGCATCGTGGCTGGACGTGGGTGTTTGCACCGATATGGATGCTACCGCCCTCGGCAGTGAGGTAGGTGCCGTGTTCGTGCAGGTGCACCTGGTCACCCAGGACAATCTCGCCCCCACCAGCATCCTCGTAGAAGAGCACGCCGTCGCCAACGAAACAGTGCGCACCAAATCGCACCTGGCGGTGGGCAAGCCGTGCATGCGCGGAGACAAATCCCTCGGGGTGGTGGCGCGCCAGAGGCACACGGCCAGCGTAGTGCGGCGTCAGACTACCGCGCGCCAGGTGCTGACCGAGCCTGCGCATACCCGGAATCCTCGCCAGCCGGAGCATATTGCGCTGCCATCGCGCGGTGTCTGTCAGCCTCATTCGATGTCCTCTTCGAACCCGTGCGCCTTACTCGAGCACAGTACCTGCTCACGTTTCAGTGTACAGGCCTGCGCCAGGGGGACCTTGCGCGGCTGCACACTTCCCGTTGCAGCGCCGGTTGATAGTACACTGCGTTTCCCTGATTTTCGGCTGACGTCGATGCTGTTGATGATCGACAACTACGACTCGTTCACCTACAACGTGGTGCAGTACCTCGGAGAACTGGGCGCCGATGTGCAGGTGCACCGCAACGACGAGATCAGCATCGCTGAGATCGAAGCGCGCGCTCCGTCACACATCGTCATCTCGCCAGGACCGTGCACGCCGAACGAGGCTGGAATCTCCATGGACGTGATCGCGCATTTCGCCGGCCGCGTGCCGGTGCTCGGCATCTGCCTCGGCCACCAGAGCATAGGCCAGGTGTATGGCGGTCAGGTGGTGCGGGCCCGTGAAGTGATGCACGGCAAGACGTCGATGATCCATCACACCGGGGTCGGCGTGTTCGCAGGTTTGCCCAACCCGTTCGAAGCGACGCGCTACCACTCCCTGGTGGTAGCCGCCGAGTCGCTGCCGGACTGCCTGGAAGTCACGGCCTGGACACAGCGGCACGGCGAGCGCGATGAGATCATGGGCTATCGCCACACCTCACTCGACGTCGAGGGTGTGCAGTTCCATCCGGAATCCATACTGACCAGGGTGGGCCACGATCTACTGAAGAATTTTCTGGAGGGTTCACATGGACATCCCGGGTACGCTGGCGCGGCTGGTTGAACGCCAGGACCTCGACCGCGACGAAAGCCATGCGCTGTTCCTTGCGATCATGTCCGGCGACGCTACGCCGGCACAGATGGGTGCGCTGCTCACCGCGCTGCGCATGAAAGGCGAGACCACAGCAGAAGTAGCAGGCGCCGCGGGCGCCATGCGCACGCTGTCTGCCCGGGTCGATGTAGAGGTGCCGAACCTGGTGGACACCTGCGGCACCGGCGGCAGCGGCGCGAAACTGTTCAATGTGTCGACCGCTTCCGCCTTCGCGGCCGCAGCAGCAGGCGCTCACGTCGCCAAACACGGCAACCGCAAAGCCTCGAGCCAAAGCGGCAGTGCCGATGTGCTGGAAGCAGCCGGCGCCAACATTCAGCTCACCCCGGAGCAGATTGCGCACTGCGTACGGGAGGTAGGCGTGGGCTTCATGTTTGCACAGGCCCATCACCCTGCCATGCGGCACGTCGGCCCGGTACGCGCAGAGCTCAAGCTACGCACGCTGTTCAACGTGCTCGGCCCGATGACCAACCCCGCCGGCGCCCGCCGCCAGGTGATCGGCGTGTTCGATGCCGCCTGGCAGCAGACCATGGCTGAGGTGCTACAGATACTCGGCACCGAGCACGCTCTGATCGTGCACAGCGGCGGGCTCGACGAGATCGGCCTGGCTGGGCCCTCACGGGTGGTGGAAGTGCGCGGTAACGCCATCGACACCTACGAGATCCGCCCGGGGGACTTCGGCATCGCCAGCGGTGCCACGGACGAGCTGACCGCCGACTCAGTGGATACGAGCCTGGCGCTGGTGCGCCAGTCGCTGCGCGAACCCGACAGTCGCGCCGCCGACCTGGTAGCCCTGAACGCCGGTGCCGCCATCTACGCGAGCGGCGTGGCCACTACCCTTGCCAACGGCGTGCTGATGGCGCAGGACGCCATCGCTTCGGGCCTGGCGCAGGAGAAGCTCACCGAGTTCGTGCGCATCACGAGCCTCATGGCCGAAGAATGACGATCCTCGACGACATACTCGCAACCAAACGCCAGGAGGTGGCGGCACGTAAAGCCTTGCGCCCGGAAGCTGAAATTCGCCAGGCCTGCGCAGAGATGCCCGCATGCCGCGGCTTCGCCGACGCCCTGCGGCGCGGCAGCAGTGCACGCGCCGCGGTCATTGCCGAAATCAAGCGTGCCTCGCCAAGCAAAGGGCTGATCCGCGAGGCCTATGATCCCGCCGCCATCGCCGCAAGCTACGCGCAGCACGGCGCAAGCTGCATTTCGGTGCTGACAGATGAGCAGTATTTTCAGGGCGCCGATGCGCACCTGCGCATGGCCAGGGCAACCGTAGATCTGCCGATCATCCGCAAGGACTTCGTCATCGATGCCTACCAGATCACCGAGGCGCGCGCGCTGGGCGCAGATTGCGTGCTGCTGATCGCCGCGGCGCTCGACATCATGCAGCTGACAAACCTCTTCCAGCACGCCAGAAATCTGGGCCTCGACGCGCTCATAGAGGTGCACAACCGCGCAGAGCTCGACGCCGCATTGAGCCTCGGGCCGAAGGTGGTCGGCATCAACAACCGCAACCTGAAGACCTTTGAGGTGTCGCTGAACACGACCATCGAGCTGCTTGAGCACATTCCTCCGGGTGTGGTGCCCGTCACCGAGAGCGGCATCCGTACCGCGAAAGACGTAGCAACCATGCAGGCAGCAGGCGTGCATGCGTTCCTCGTAGGCGAGGCTTTCATGCGGGCAGAAGATCCCGGTGCTGAGCTTGCGTCGCTCTTCGAGCTATAGCGCACCGGCCCTTTTCAGCGCCCAGTAGCCGTTGACGAGCTGCGCCGGCAGTTCTTCCGGCAAACAGTCGGCAACCAACTGTGCCCTGGCGCCAAGCGAACGCCCAAGGGCGCGTCGGCGTTGCCGGTAGCGGTGTGCGCCGAGCACGGTCAACGCGTCATCGAACGTCACCACCGGCTGATTCAGCGCCTCGTCCAACGCCCGCTCACGCAGACTTGCGACGAGCACCGCGTGACGCGAGCGCAGGAGCTCTACCGCCGGCTGCAAGTCTTCATCGGATTGTCGAAGGTTTGAGATCAACACCACCAGGGCGCGTTTGCGTTGCCGTGTCAGGAGCGCTTCAGCCGCCGCCATGTAGTCACCGGCACCTGCCTGACTGTGCAGATCATAGAGCTCCTGAAGCAGCCGGTTGATCGCCGCCGTACCGCGCAGGTCTGCAAGCCAGCGTTGCTCCGGGCCGAAGGTCTGCAGCGACACTCGGTCGCCCTGGCGCAGGGCTACGTATGCCAGCAGCAGTAAGGCGTTGAGCGCATGATCGAAATGGCTGAGGCCGCCGTCGAGTGCGCGCATACGGCCACCAGTGTCGAGCATGAAAACAATGCTCTGGTCGCGCTCTTCGGTGTATTCGCGGGAGATGAGCTCACGACGCCTGGCGGTCGCCTTCCAGTCGATCTGACGAATGCTGTCACTATCACGGAACTCGCGAAGCTGCTGGAACTCGAGCCCTTCGCCGCGTCGCTGCGTTCGGCGCAGGCCGAGCTGCCGGCTCTGCTGGTCCGCGAGCAGATCGAGATACTGAGCAATGGCGCCATAGTCCGGGTACACACGCACCGAACTGCGTTCACCCAGCCAGCGCCGCAATTGCCAGAGCCCGAGCGGAGAGGTAATCAGCGCCTCGACACGGCCGAACCAGGCCTCACCGCGCCGCAGCGGCTGCACATCGTAGTGCCACTGCGCCGCCTCGCCCGCTGCCAGACGCATCCGCATGTACGACACAGGCGCACTGAAGTCTGCTGGCGCCTCGTCTCTGACAGAGACTTCGACACCGCTGCCCATGTCGTTTCGCAGCAACACTGTCACACGGTGCCGATGCCGTACTGGCAGGATGTGCGGCAGGCGACGCTCAGCACGCAGTGCGCAGCGTTGCCTGGCCAGCAGTGCATCGCCTGTAAAAACGCTGACCAGCACACCGAGCAGTGGTGTCCATACTCCGGCCTCAGGCCACACCAGCGCCGCGCACGCGAGGATCGCCAGCACTGCAAGCGTGCGACGCGTCGGCCTCACAACCGCGGTGCCTCCACGCGCGCAATGAGCTCGACAAGCACGTCATCGATATCCAGACCCTCGATCTGCCTATCGGCGGAGAGCTGCAGGCGATGGCGCAGCACCGGCAGCATGACCCGCTTCATGTCATCCGGCGTGGCGAAGTCGCGCCCTTCGCAGAGCGCCTGGGCGCGCGCAGCCGCCACCAGGGCAATGGTGGCACGCGGGCTCGCCCCCTGGGTGATACCGACGAACTCACGGGTGGCGCGCACCACGTCCACGGCATAACCAAGCACCGCCTCGTCCACCGTCACCGCCGATGCCGCTTCACGCAACGCAATCACGCCCTGCGCATCCAGCACATGTTCCACGCCTTCCGTGTGCAAGCCGCCGACCACGCGGCCCTGCGTCTGCAGCCGGACCAACTCCCGCTCGTCCTCCGCGGGCGGGTAGGAGATGCAGCTCTTCATCATGAAGCGGTCGAGCTCCGCCTCCGGCAGCGGGTAGGTTCCATCCTGTTCGATGGGGTTCTGTGTGGCCAGCACCATGAATGGCTGCTCCACTTTGAACGCCCGGCCCTCGATGGTTACCTGCTGCTCCTGCATGACCTCCAGAAGCGCCGACTGGGTTTTGGCCGGCGCTCGGTTGATCTCGTCCGCAAGCAACAGATTGGTGAACACCGGCCCGCGGCGCACTTCAAAGCGCTCTTCTTTCATGTTGTAGATGGCGTGGCCGGTCACATCGGTTGGCATCAGGTCCGGCGTAAACTGGATGCGCCGCTCCCGCCCTCCGAAGGTCGAGGCCAGTGCCCGCACAAGGAGTGTCTTGCCGAGCCCTGGCACGCCTTCAATGAGCACATGGCCGCCCGCCAGCAGGCAGATCAGAACCTCCCGTACGACGTCGTGCTGGCCGATGTACACCTTGCCAATCTCTTCGGTCATACGTCGAACGGTCTGCGATGGATCCATGGTTTGTTTTCCTGCCAGTTTGTTAGGTGTGCTGATCGATCAGCATGAGAATGCGCACAGCGCGCTTCACTTTCTGCACGTCGCGCGGTATTTCCGCTTCCAGCGCCCAGCGTAAATCGTCTTTCGAGATGCCTGTGCGCGCCGACAGGCCATCCAGCCACTCCAGCCGAGCTGTCTCGTTCAGCCATTCCCGACCGGACAACACGCTGTCGCGCAGGTCTGTCATGAGGGAGCGCACGTCTCCCTGCTGCCAGTGGAAGCGCGCAACACCGCGCACCTGCTCGAGGAGCGACCGCCGAGGGCCGCTCTGCGCAACCGGCACAGACCTCGTGCGCCCGCCGCGCCAGATCCACATCATCACCAGCACGAGAAGGATGCCAACCGCGACGGTGTAACGCTGCCAGAGGATACTGACCAGGCTCGGCATCTGGGTGTCGAACAGCAGCCACACCCCGGCCCGCCCTTCGCCGAGCCAGCGCAACAGGTGCGCGTGATCGTGACAGGCAATCTGGTCGTTTCGCCAGAATGCCAACGTTGTCACCACATAAACACGACCAAGCCCGTGCGGCGCAGCCACGAGTTGATCGCCTGCATCGTTCGCTGCCGCCGGGTATTCGAGCAGCGGCTCGAAGTCCAGGCGCCGCCGGTTGCTCATGATGACCTGCACCGGCGCGGCTTCACCTTCCAGGTGCAGCGTGGTCAGGCGCTCGCCCGCATCGCAACGTGCGTACGCCTCGGCAAGCCCTTCGATCACCTCTTTCAGTGTCTGTTGTTGCGCAGCATCTTCTTCTTCGACTTCTTCCACTTCGTGCAGGCGCAACCCCAGCAGCTCGAGAACCGGGTCCGGGCTCGTCCGACGCCCTTCACTGTGCAACTCGCTGGCCGCCAGCACCAGGCGCCCTCCTGCCGCCACCCAGCGCAACAGTGCATCCACGCGCCGTTCGCTCACCGTGCGCAATGACGAGCCGATGACGATGACCCCCTCTGTGGACGGCAGGTCGTCGAGCAGCGACAAGCCTTCAACGCGGTGCACCGCCACCGCCATACGATCCAGAAAACGTTCCGCGGCGAGGTAAGGATTGCGCTGTGCCTCGGCGCTGGGTGGCCCGGGCAGCTGCACTTCCTTCCACTCAGCGAGGTAGAGTGCCGCGCCGAGTGCGACCACCAGCAGGCCAGCTAAGCCGCTAAGCAACAAACGCGCGCTCACCGGCCAACCACCGGCTGCGGTACCGACCAGTCCTCGCACAGCGCATCGAAGGCTGCGTCCGTCACGGGCCGGTGCGCGTAAGCGACCAACCGCCACTGATCGATGAGACGAACAAAGCGAGCCGCCACATCCTGAGGCGCGCTGCGGCTAACCTCCGCCGCACAATCCCCTTCGGTGTCGCCTTTGCGGAAGCTGCAGCCGTGCGCATCGACCATCTCCACCAGCGCCGCCCGCAGGAGCAGGCTCAGCGCGCTGCGTGCATCGCCGTCCTGCCAGTACCGCCGCGCCGCGCCGACCACGTCATCGGGCAGCGTATCCTCAGACAGACGCATGCCGAAAAGCTCACCCGGCAGTTCGCCCCTGCCGGATCGTCGCGCTGCAGGCACCGCCCAGTCCATGAGGTTGAGCCGTACGAGAATCCAGACGACAAGGGCTCCGACACCAATCCAGAGCAACACTTCGCCAAACTGCGCTACCACGGTGAACAGCGCATCCCACGCCAACGGATCAGCGTCCTGCGCATCTTCGGCGTCCAGCCAATCCGCCAGAAACGCCGGGTAGCGGATGGTCTGCACACTGGTGAAGGAAGCATCCTCGAGCACCTCGGCAATCGCCGCCTGAGACTCCACCTGGCGGGCATCCTCCGCCCAGGCTGCATCGGGCAGCGCCACCACCATCGCGCAGAGTGCTGCGGCTGCAACCAACCGGCTGGCCAGCCGACGGAAGGTGACCTCCAGATCCCAGGCTTCGAGCTCCGCTCGACGGTTCAGATACAGCGAGAAGCCGCAAGCCACGTAGAACGGCAGGATCGCGGCGATGCACAACATTCCAGCGACCGTCGATATCCAACCCTGCCATTCGGCCTCCTGGCCGAGGAGCGACAGGAGATCCGCGGCTTCACCACCGGGGACGAACATCCATGCGGTGGTCATCAGCGCAAGGGCCAGAAACGACTCGACGTGGATACCGACAACGGTCAGCCAGAGAGCCGCTCCGGCTGCACGCCCGCCAAGCACCCGGCGCCGCTCCGCCAACACGCTCCCGGAAAGCCGCTCCAGCACCCATACGGGGGCATCAAAGGAGCGCCGCGGCGACAGGCGCCGCCAGGTCAGCGCGCCAAAGAGGCCTGGAAGCACCGTCGAACGCCATGACGACAGTGCCGCGGATGGTGCGGTGGCACCCTCGAAGATCGCCTGTGACAGATAGCGCAACGGCAGGCGTTCAAAAGCCGGCTTGCACCACCAGATGATCAGCGCCACCCAGGCCGGATATTCATAGAGCAGCAGCGACGCCACACAACCCACCACGATCAGCGGCACAGCGCCAAGCAGCAGCAGAGGCCCATACCAGCGTCGAGCCATGAGCACGCCCAGATCCAGCGCCTGAAAGTGGCTGCGCGGGCGGATCTCGATGTGCAGGCGTTCAAGATCCACGGTTTCGCCCTGCAAAGAGGAAGTAGCCGAGCACCAACACCCACATGACGATGCCGAACACGTATTTCAGCATCAGAGGCAGCAGGGTGCTGGACGACCAGAATGCTTCTATGAACGCCGCTCCCAGCAACATCAGCGCACAGCCCATGACGATCTCGACCCCACGGGCAGCGGCGTCACGTAACGCCGCACCCCGCGGTTGACCGCCAGGAAACAGCAACGCAGAGCCCAGCATCAGACCGGCTGCACCGCTGAGCACGATGGCGATCAGCTCCAGGGCACTGTGCCCGGCAACGAAAGAGAGAAACGTATCCTCGAAGCCAAGGCCGATGAGGTGCCCGGCGGCAGCCCCAATATGCAGGCCGTTAAAGACCAGCACGAAAACGCTGAGCACGCCGAAGATGAGGCCGCCGGCAAACGCCTGAAAACCAATGGAGATGTTGTTCCAGATATAGAAGCCGAACATGGCAAAGTCCGAGTCGGCCTCACGCTCTGGGCCAAGCACCCGTGCAGATGGGTCGTACATGGCTTCGAGCTGCGCCACGTCCAACGGTGCCATGACGCTGTAGACGTACTCCGGTGCAAGCGCGATGGTGATCCAGATAGCAGCAAACGGGAGCCAGAACAGCGCCATGGCAACCGCAACGTAGCGCCATTCCTGCCGAACCCGCGCAGCAAAACCGCCGCCGAGGAACCTCAGCATCGCGCGCAGAAAACTCGTTCGGTAGACGTACACAACGTTGTGCCCGCGCACCACAAGATCGTTCAGCCGCACCAGCAGGGAGCGGCTGTAACCCCGCGCGCGGGCCAGATTCAGATCCCGGGCAAGCTGCTCGTATTCCCGGGCAAAGGCTTGCGGGTCTTCATCGTCTGCGAGTTTGTAACCTTGTTTGACGCCCTGCAGACGCCCGGCGAATCGGGCCCACAAATCCGCTCGGCTACGCTCGAATGCCTGTTGCTTCATTCGCCTTTCAGCCCCAGACCGATGCGTTCAACCTGTCCACGTGCTTCCGCCTCAGCGCAACCCAGGGCTGGCGCGAGTATGGCGGCAAGCTCCCCCGCACGGGCATCAGTAAGTGTTGAGGAGCGCTCAAGAAAGCCGACGAATGCCGCCGTTTCCTCCGCCTTGAGCGGGAAGGGTGCTGCCCGCGACACCATATCCTGCGGCGCCGCACCATCCACGCTCAACTCGGGAACGTCGTGCACCACCAGCGTTCCCGCTGCCAGGTCACCGAGCCGCTGAAAGCGCGCCGTGACCAGCATGCTGACAATGGCACCCGCATACGCCATGGGTAGCAGGTCTACCGCCAGTACCAGGTTACGCACCATGGATGCCGGCAGGCGAATCGGTGTGCCGTTGTCGTGCACCACCCGCAATCCCTGGCTGCGCTTGCCCGGCGTGACCCCATTGTTGAGCACTTCGAAGGCAACGCCGTAAAGCCAGTAGGTCAAGAACAGCACGACGAGGAACAGGCCCATGCCGAAGTTACCCGCCACGCCCGCAACGATGCTCGTCACCGCCACCACACCCCACCGAATCAACTCATCCACCAGAAATGCCACCGCACGGGTGACGATTCCCGCTGGGTGCAGCTCCACGGCGGTTCCTTCCGGCGTCTCCAGGTGCAGGGACGTGTCCAAGCGTGTGTTAGCGGCCTGCATGCGCAGGATCATGCGTTGCCCGGACGGCGAGCACAAGGAGGCACCCCATGCATGGGCTGTAGCGGTTCATTCTGGTGGTATGAAAAGCCCCGGCCGCTGCCGACCAAACCGCGTGTGCGATTCGAAGGCTGAGGCGAGCCTGAGCACCGAACCATCGGCCTGAGGAGCGCCGACGATCTGCAGGCCCACCGGCAGGCCATCGCTGGTAAAACCGCAGGGCACCGAGATGGCCGGTAGCCCGGTGACGCTGACAATGCAGCAGATGCTCATCCACTCCAGGTAGTCGGCCAGGGCCCTGCCGTCGATCTCCCGCACCCATTCCTGGCGCAGGTCGAACGGAGCCACTTGCGTGCTCGGCAGCACCAGATAGTCGAAGTGTTCGAAAAACGCGCAGAAGCGTTGGTACAGCGCTGTGCGCTGGACATCAGCCCTGGCCAGGTCCGCTGCCGTCAGCGCGAATCCCGCCTCCACGTTTTCACGCAGGCTGGGTTTGAGCTTCGCGCCGCGCCGTACCAGCGCGCCAAGTGAAGCAGCAAACTGGTGCGCTCGCAGCGTGCGAAACACATCCATGGCCCCCGTAACGTCTGGATGGTCGTCTTCCACGACACAGCCCATATCCCTGAATACCTTCTCAGCGCCCGCGAAGACGTTTCTCACCTCAGCCGCAACCGGCAGCACTCCGAGGTCTGGCGTGAACGCAACACGCTTGGCTGAGACGTCTACAGCGCCGAGGTCGAAGCGTTCCGACGGGATGAGTGATGCCGGGTCGCGGACATCGCCCCCGGCCATCACCGACAGAAGCAGTGCACAATCCTCCACGGAGCGGGCCATGGGACCTTCCACCGACAGCCGGCTCTGCCAGGCCATCGGCAGCGGCACGCTCGGCACACGGCCCATAGACGGACGCATTCCCACCACATTGCAGAACGCCGCAGGGTTGCGCAGCGAGCCGCCCATATCGCTACCGTCCGCCAGCGGCATGAAGCCGCACGCTAGTGCCGCCGCGGCACCGCCGCTGCTGCCCCCGGCCGTACGATCCAACGCGTATGGATTTCTGGTAACGCCAAACAGGTCGTTGAACGTGTGCGATCCCGCACCAAATTCCGGCGTGTTGGTCTTGCCGATGATGATCGCCCCAGCCTGACGGATACGCTCGACAAACAAGGTATCGTACGTCGGCACGGTATCGGCGTGCACCGAGCCCATCGTCGTGCGGATACCGCACGTGGCGGCGAGATCTTTCACCGCAACAGGCAATCCCTCCAGCGCGCCGGCGCAACCCCGCGCCCGGCGTGCATCGGCCTGATCGGCCTGCTCAAGCAACCCTTCGGCCGGCACTCGTGTGCAGATCGCGTTGACCACGGGGTTGAAGCGAGCCACCTGCTCGAGGTGCACGGTCATGAGGTTGCGTGCGGAGATCTCACCGCACTCCAGCATTCTCAACAGCTCGCTGGCGTCTGCGAAACACAGCTCGCTGGCCGGCAGCTGCGGCGTAAATGCGGGCGTCGGCTGGCTCTTCAGATCAAAGGACATCGGCGCACTATACCTGCGCGCACCACCACAATCGCCCAGCCAGAACGGAAAAAACAACGAAAAAGGGCCCGATCCGTGGGCCCTTTTTCTTCACTTCCCTGTGTTGGCAATCCTAGCGCGTGCCGTAAACCACCATGGTCTTTCCTTTGACCGACACCAGCCCCTGGTCCACCAGGGTCTTCAGCACTCGCCCGACCATCTCACGGGAACATCCCACGATGCGGCCGATCTCCTGCCGGGTGATCTTGATCTGCATGCCATCCGGATGGGTCATCGCGTCTGGCTGCCTGGTAAGCTCGAGCAACGTCCGTGCTACCCGACCCGTGACGTCGAGAAACGCCAGGTCGCTTACTTTCTGTGTGGTGCGTGTGAGGCGATCAGCCATCTGCCGACCCACCGCGTAGAGGAGCTGCGTGTGCTTCTCTGCAAGCTCACGGAACTTGCCGTAGCTGAGCTCGGCAACCTCACACTCCGTCTTCGCCTTCACCCACGCCGAACGGGGTGCGTCTTCCATGAACAGAGGCATGTCTCCGAAGAAGTCGCCCTTGTTCAGGTAGGAGACGATGATTTCGCGACCCGACTCATCCTCTACCAGCACCGTTACCGAGCCTTTGAGGATGTAGTAGATCGAATCGCTCTTGTCACCGGCATAGATCAACGTGCTCTTTGCCGGGTACTTGCGACGATGCGCAGCGGCGAGAAACGCGTCCAGATGCGAATTCTCCTGGGTCGAGGGCTGTTGAAAGCCCCGGGCCGTCATGGGCCGCTTAGCGCCAAACCCACCTTGGTTGTTTTTTGTTGCAAGCATTTCCGCTCCTTCGTAACACCTTGCGTGTGATGAATATTGGCAAATCCCTGTGACGTGTTTCGAGACGTGGTCGACAAACGGCACCTTTTCACAGTCTGAGCGGTCGCCCGTCACCCTTATTTACGCGAAAATGTCACGACTTGAAGCATCTGGGGGGTGTTTTTTCGATCATGCGCGCAGAAATACGATGGCAGGACAAAGTGCACTTCGTCGGCACAACCGGCTCCGGTCATGGCATTCCGATGGACGGACCGCCCGAAGGCGGCGGCGAAAATCGCGGCGCCCGGCCCATGGAAATGCTGCTCATCGGTCTCGGCGGCTGCTCCTCCTACGATGTCGTCAATATCCTGGCGAAATCTCGCCAGGTGGTGACGGACTGCGTAACGCAGATTGAAGCGCAGCGCGCGGATGACGTGCCGCAGGTTTTCGAAAAGATCCACCTTCACTTCGTGGTCACAGGAAATGGCCTCGATGAGAAAAAGGTAGCACGCGCTGTGCGTTTGTCTGCCGAGAAGTACTGCAGCGCCTCGATCATGCTCGAGCGGGGTGGTGTTACCATCACCCACAGCCACGAGGTGCTGGAGGCCCTACCATGAAGCTGCCGCCGCACGCAGGGCTGCGCCATGTGGCGCTGTTCGTGCACGATCTCGACGCTGCCGCCCATTTCTACATCGACCTGCTGGGCTACCAGATAGAGTGGCAGCCGGATGACGACAACCTGTATCTGTGCAGTGGGGCCGACAACCTGGCCCTGCACCGGGCGGAACCAGGACGCCCACAGGAAGGGCGGTTGGATCACATCGGCATCATCCTCACC
Source organism: Gammaproteobacteria bacterium (assembly GCA_030428905.1). GTDB lineage: Bacteria > Pseudomonadota > Gammaproteobacteria > Pseudomonadales > Azotimanducaceae > SYFY01. The sequence continues at coordinate 11,951 of JAUIED010000036.1, read as the reverse complement.
GAAGCTGCGCATGTGGACGCCTGGCACGCGCATCTGGTGGCGCATGGCGTCGAGATCATCGCCCCACCGAAGACTCACCGCGACGGAGCACGCTCCTTCTACTGCAAGGACCCGGACGGCACGACGGTGCAACTCATCCACCACCCGCCCATCGCCGACCAACTCTAAGGCCCACTGAATGCCACTGACCCTCAATCGTGAAGTGTTCATCACCTGTGCCGTCACCGGCTCCGGCGCCACTCAAGACAAGAGCCCGCACGTACCGCGCAGCCCGGAAGAGATTGCCGACGCCGCCATCGCCGCGGCCCGCGCCGGAGCCGCGATCGTGCACTGCCACGTACGCGATCCACACACCGGCGCGCCCAGCCGTGATCCGGCCCTGTACCGGGAGCTCACCGAGCGCATTCGCGCGGCAGATGTCGACGTGGTGCTGAACCTCACCACCGGCATGGGTGGCGATCTCTACCTCGGCGGTGCTGAGCATCCTTTGCCTCCCGCAAACGGCACCGATATGGCTGGCGCTTCGGAACGTATGGAACCCATCGCGCTGTGCCGGCCGGAGATCTGCACGCTGGACTGCGGCACCATGAACTTTGCCGAAGCGGACTACGTGATGACCAACACCCCCGCAATGCTCCGCGCCATGGGCGCCATGGCCGGGGCACTGGACGTGCGCGTGGAGGTAGAGGCGTTCGATACGGGGCACCTGTGGTACGCCAGGCAACTGGCTGAGGAAGGCATTCTGTCGGACCCGGTGCTGGTGCAGCTCTGCATGGGCGTGCCCTGGGGCGCACCGGATGATCTGCAAACGTTTCTCGCAATGGTCGCCAACGTGCCCGCCGACTGGACCTGGTCTGCTTTCAGCCTGGGCGCGCACCAGATGCCCTACGTCGCAGCCGCGGTGCTCGCCGGCGGCAACGTGCGCGTCGGTCTGGAGGACAACCTGTACCTGGAGCGCGGCAGGCTGGCCACCAACGCCGACCTCGTGGAGCGCGCTGTGGCCATCATCGAGAACCTGGGCGCGCGGCTGCTCGGCCCCGCAGAAGTGCGCGAGCGGCTACGTCTGACAAAGAGGGACCCCGTATGAGCGTCGGTATCGTCGGCGCCGGTGTGATCGGCGCCGGATGGGTTGCTCGCTTCGTGGTGCACGGCAAGAGCGTGCGGGTGTTCGACCCACAGGCAGATGAGCAGCGCGTGCGCGCCACCGTCGATGCTGCAGCATCCTGCCTGCAAACCGTGTACGACGTTCCACTGCCCGCACCAGGCGCGCTCGAGTTCGCCAACAACCTGGCAGATGCCGTGCGCGATGCCACGTGGGTGCAGGAGAGCACGCCAGAGGTTCTACACACCAAGCAGCAACTGCTCGCCGACATCGAGAAACTCACCCCGCCGGAGACGATCATCGCCTCTTCCACGTCGGGCTTTACACCGAGCGCGCTGTCGCAAGATCTCACCCGACCGGAGCGCATGCTGGTCTGCCACCCGTTCAATCCAGTGTATCTGCTGCCGCTTGTCGAGGTAGTGTCCTGTCCTGACAGCACTGCCGTCGCTGAAGCCCAGGCTCTACTTCAGGCCGTGGGTATGAAACCGCTCCTGCTGGGTCGGGAGATTGATGCGCACATCGCCGATCGCCTGCTCGAGGCCATGTGGCGGGAGGCGTTGTGGCTGGTGCGCGACGGTGTGGCCACCACCGGCCAGATCGACGACGCTATCCGCTTCGGCTTCGGTCTGCGCTGGGCGCAGATGGGTTTGTTCGAGACCTACCGCCTGGGCGGCGGCGAGCAGGGCATGCAACATTTTCTGCAGCAGTTTGGGCCGGCGCTGCAGTGGCCGTGGAGCCGTCTCACCGACGTCCCCGATCTGGACCAGACCCTGATCGAACGCATTGCGCGACAAACTGAAGAACATGCCGGCGGCGTGAGCGTCCAAGCCGCCAGCGAAGCCCGCGACCGCAACCTGGTGGCCATACTGCGTGCGCTGAAGGAAACCAACGCCGGCGCAGGCGCGCATCTTGCGGCCTGGGAGGCTGGTGCAGCTTTCGCGGGTACCACATGCCAATGATTCGCCTGGTCGCACTGGACATCGATGGAACGCTTCTGGCACCGGGCGTGGACACGCTGGCGGTGCCTGATCCGTCGATGACCGAAGCCGTGCACAACCTGCATGAAGCTGGCATCGTCGTCGTTCTCGCCACAGGGCGTATGTACCCTGGCACGCTGCACATTGCCAAACACCTGAGCATCGACCAGCCGCTGATCTGTCAGCAGGGCGCGTCGGTGCACAACTTCGACGGCACCCTGCGGCACGGATGTGCCATCGAACGGGCGATCGCGCTGGAACTCATCGACTACGCCGCCAATCACGGTTGGCCCCTGGCATGGTTTGATTCCAGCCGCTATCTGGTCACGAGCGACTCAGCGGCCGCGCGTTACTTCGCCGATGTGTCTCAGGTCGAGATGGAGATTCACCCCGCGCCGCACGAATCCGGAGTTGACCCCACGGGCATCGATATCATCAGCACGCGGGAGACGTCGCCCGAGGTGCACGTGCTGCTCGAAGCCCGGTACGGGGCCAGGATCACGTTGCTGGACTTTCCCGGGGTGACCGCCGTGCACGCGCCGGATGCGAGCAAAGGCAACGCGGTGACGCAACTCGCCCGTGAGCTGGGTATCACTCTTGACGAAGTGCTGGCGATCGGCGACAGCGTCAATGACGTGTCCATGCTGAGCGTGGCCGGGCACAGCGCCGCCCCGGCACACTGTGACCGCTACGCGCGGGAGAGCGCGAACGAGATACTGTCCGGTGACGGCGTCAGCGGCGTGATGGAAAAACTGCGCGATCTGCTCGAAACCGTCTGAAACACGGTGCGCTATACGTCAAGGTTAACCAACTGCGTGCCGAAGTTTGCGCCCGACAACACTTTCACCAGTGCATCCGGAAGACTGCCCACGCCCTGCATCTGATCCTCAGCGTAGGTCAGCTTTCCTTCCTCGATCAGCGCTTGCAGCCGCGCGAAGATCTGCGGAAACCTGCTCTGGAAGTTGAAGATATAGAACCCCTGCATGGTGGCCTGTTTGTACACCAGATTGAAATACTTCGACGGGCCATACCATTGGCTGTCGCCCTCGTACTGTGAGGTAGCCCCGCACAGCACCACACGGGCTCCGAAGTTGATGCGATCAAGCACGGCATCCAATGTCTTGCCGCCGACATTGTCAAAGTAGACATCCACGCCGTCCGGACAGTGTCGGCCGAGGGCGTCGCTCACCTTCTCGGATTTGTAGTTGATCGCCCCATCGACACCGAGCGAGCCGGTGAGCCAGCGGCACTTCTCCTCGCTTCCGGCGATACCGACCACCCGGCAACCGGCGAGCTTGGCAAGCTGGCAAACAATGGAACCGACGTTTCCAGCCGCTGCGGACACCACAACGGTGTCGCCCGCACTCGGCTTGCCGTAGTCAAACAGGCCAATGAACGCAGTTGCGCCGCCAGAGCCCATCACATGCAGATTGGCGGTTACGGGCAGATCTCCGAACGGTTTGACCTTCTGCAGAGGGATCGGCTGTTTACCGTCCGTCACCGCGTACTGCTGCCAGCCGAACGGGCCGGCAACGAGATCCCCTTCCTTGAAATCCGCATGCTTCGATGCCACCACCCGACCCTGGCCGGATCCGCGCATGAGGCTGCCCAGCGGCAGCGGCTTACCCGCAATCCCACCGGTTCCAAGCGCCATGCGCAGCGGCGGCGACACCACCAGGTGCGTAGTCTTGACCAGCACCTCACCCTGCCCCGGTTCAGGCACAGGTGCTGCAAGCAACTCGAAGTTAGCCGCAGAGATCTCCCCGTCCGGGTAGGAACGCACCGTCCAGTAGGCGTTGCTTTCATTGCTCACTGATACTTCTCCATCGTGATCCACGGTTGTTTCTAACAGGCTGCTGAAAAAGTACAGGAAGTACTTTTTCAGCGCCCTGCTAAGGCGCTGTCAGCCGATACGCTCGCGCCGCCGTGCCGCTGAACACGTCGCGTTTTTCCGCTTCAGACAAACCGAGCTCCCGCGCGATTTTCTTGAACAGGTTCCACAGCGTGCGGTAAGAGATGCAATCCTTGTCCACCGGGAAGTTACTCTCGAACATGCATCGCGCGGGCCCGAACGCCTCGAGCGCGTACTGATAGCGTGGCAACAGTTGGTCCAGGAACGCATCAGAGCTCCACGGCGCGTCTGTCTGGTGCATGTGGTACGGGGGTTCCCAATCACCCACGCGCATCTGCGCACCGCCGAGTTTCATCACCGTGTTGGAACACGCCGCCACCGCATCGATTGCCGATCTCCAGGTGCTCAGTTCAGAATCATCCGCCGCCGGATCAATCCTGCCGCCGAGGTGGTTGACGATCACGGTGACGCCCGGGAACTTGTCAGCAAGATCTGCAAGCCGCGGTAACCGGGTGAAGTCCGGCGACCAGTTATCGTAGCTCAGGTTGTACTTTTCGAGCAGCGCAAATCCTTTGAGGAACGCATCGTTCAGATCGGAAGGGAACGCGGTTCGCACACCGCGAAAGTACTCACTGGCGTGGAGGTGCGCCTCCAGCACCGCAGCCGCGCGGTCACCCAGCCGAAGATCTGCAGTGCAGAAAATACCGGTGCACAAGCGGGTTGGCCCGTAGATACCCGAACGGCTCATGGCGGCGATGCCGTGAACGAACTCGGTCTCGCCAACGCAGCGCATTTCCTCGGGCCCATCGGCACGGTAAAACGCGCCGCACTGCGCGAACACGGTCTGCACGATGTTGTGCCCGCTGCCGGCGATGTCGCGGCTGATCTCCTCGCACAGATACACTTCCTGCCGGAAGCCCATGCCGCTGCGACCACGCAGGTCCCACAGATGATGATGAGGGTCGATGATCGGCAGATCCGGCTCGAGCACCTCCTCCAGCGTCTCCTGTGCGATCCAGTTCTCGATGTCCGCGTTTTCGGCAATGCCCATCGATGTCTCCCTCCTCTTTCAACCGTGATTCAACGTTCCTGAAATTGCGCCTCACCGAATAGCACGTTTCGGTGCTGCTCGCCGTACCCTTCCATGCCACCGGCAATGGTTTCCTTGCGAACCTCGTCTTTCATGAGGGCCATACCCTTGCGCACCGCCGGCCGTTCGATCAGACGCTCCGTCCATGCCTTCAGGTGAGGGCGCGGAACGTTGCTGCGCGCCAACGAGGTGACGCCGTACGGCAACAACGCCATATCGGCGATGGAGTACTCATCGACAACGTACTCACGGCCTTCGAGATGGCGATCCAACACGCCCATCTGCCGGTTCATTTCATTGGCATAGCGCTCGATGGCATATGGGTACTGGTGCTCCTGCGCCGCGTAAAAGGCGAAGTGTGCGTACTGGCCCGCCATCGGCCCCTGGGTAGATGCCTGAAAGAACAGCCACTTCATGACATGCGCACGCTGCGCTGCAGACTCCGGCATGAAGCGCCGATGCTTTTCGGCCAGATAAACCAGAATGGCGCACGACTCCCACAGCGTGATCGGCTCACCGCCAGGACCATCCGGGTCAATGATCGCCGGTTGCTTGTTGTTCGGGTTGATCGCCAGAAATTCCGGGGTGAGCTGATCGCCTCGCAGAATATCGATGTGGTGTGCTCTATACCCAAGCGCCAGTTCTTCCAGCAGAATCGCCACCTTCCATCCGTTAGGGGTTGGTCCGGCATAGAGTTCAATCATCAGCGTTGGCATCGCAGGAGATCCCCAAGCCTATCCGGGCAGCAAGTTGACCGCTACCCGTATCTGGCAGCCTGGAGGCTGGTTAAGGCACGGTAGCGACGTTACATTCGCAGCACCGCTGGTTCCCACGAGCGGCCACTGCCTGTTTCAACTGGCTATGCGCGCAAACAATACGGAGCACCTCACATGATCAGGCTGACCTACCTGCTGCGGCGTAAAGCCGGACTCGACCGCGCCGCCTTTCAACGGACCTGGCTCGAGGAGCACGGCCCCCTGGTGGCAAGCCATGCGCGCAGCCTCAACATCCTCCGCTACGTGCAGGTCCACACCATCGACGACAGCGAGGAAAGCGCTTCTGCGCGCCGCGCTGATCCCAGAGGGGAGATGGAGCCTGCCTACGACGGGGTGGCGGAACTATGGTGGCGCAACCGGGCAGAACTCGCCCAGGCGCTTGCAACGTCGCAGGGCCAGGCAGCTTCTGAAGCCTTGCTCGCCGATGAGCGCCGCTTCATCGATCTTGCAGCATCGCCGCTGTGGCTTGCTCATGAATACCCGCAGATCAACCCAGCCCCTGAACAAATCGTAGCCTCACCCATGAGCCCTCTGGTCAAGCTCCACTACCCGTTGCGGCACCTGCCGAGCATGAGCCTGGAGGATGCGCAACTGTACTGGCGCACCAATCACGGGCCTATCATCCGTCAGAACCACGGCCGCAATGGCCAGGTAATGCGCTACGTCCAGGTGCACCGCTTCGAGGATCCCCTCGAGTCACAGCTGCGCAATGCCCGCGGAACACAAGTGGATACCTACACCGGTCACGCCGAACTGTGGTTCGACACCCGGCTGCTCGCACCCACTGCGGAATCGATGCTGGCAGCGCGACGCGCCTACGAAGACGAAACACACTTCATCGATTTCAGCCGCTCCGTGGCCTTCTACGCCAAGGAGCACGTGTTGATCGACCGCCGGCCCTGACCGCGGCTGCCGGCGCCACACAACGCCCAGCGCGCTCCACGACACGCTTGCCAACGACGTGCGGCAATGTGCGTTGGGCTAAGATGTCAGCGTTTCAGCGACGCAAGACCAACCATTGAAGGACATGTCCGAACACGCGTTTGCCCGTCTCCACCTCGAGGATTTCGTGGCGCACCTGTTGCGGCATACCGCCGACGGCTCCATTAATCGCGCGCCATCGGTTGAACGGCTGTCCGCGGCTCGGTACCGCGACCCTGCGCACTTCCAGACGGAACTTGAACGACTCTTCAAGCGTGTACCGTTGATGCTGGTCGCGGACTGCGAGCTGGGCCGCAACCAGTTCAAGGCCATGGAAGTGGCCGGCGTTCCCGTACTGGTGCTACGCGGCGGCGACGGCGCGGTACGCGCCTACCTCAACATCTGTCCGCACCGGGGTGCGCTCCTTGCCGAGGGCCAGGGCACACGCACGCGATTCACCTGCCCCTACCACGGCTGGACCTTCCTGCAGGACGGTCAGCTCGCCGCGTACCCGCTCCAGTCCGAGTTCGGCGAGGTGGGCGACGTCCGCCTGGTGGCGCTGCCGGTGTTCGAACGCGCGGGTATGATCTGGGTGACACTCAACCCGAAGCAACTGGTCGGTCCAGACGCGCTGCTGTCCGGGCTGGACAGGCTGCTGGACGTGTTCGACCTGGGCAGTTGGCATCTCATCTCCCGCAGGGAGCTGCCGGGACCGAACTGGAAGTTGTGTTTCGATGCACACCTGGATTTCTACCACCTACCGGTACTGCACAAGAACTCGTTTGGCACCCGGACTTCGCCGAAAGCGGTGTATGGATATTGGGGGCCACATCAGCGGCTGGTGCAGCCCAAAGACAGCAAGGAGGGGGTGCCAGAGGCGCACAACGTCTTTCGCCTCGGTCTCAAAGCGCGCGAGCAGTGGCCGCTCGACGCGATGATGCTCGGCGAGTGGATCCTCTTTCCCAACGTCTCCATCAACATCTTCTACAAGGGCGGCCTCGGTATGCTGATTTCGCAGGTGCTCCCCGGCCGGCAGGCCGGGGAGTCCGTCACCGTGCAGTCCTATTACCTGCGCGAACCGCCGGACGATGCCAGCCTTTCCCACGCACAGCAGCAAAGCCAGTTTCTCGCGGGCGTGGTGAGCGAAGAAGACCTGCCCACCTCCGACGGCCAGCAGATGGCGATCGCCTCCGGGTATCTGGACGAGTTCATTCTTGGCCGCAACGAGGGTGGCGTGCAGGCATTTCACGGCTGGCTCGACCGCATCGTGGAAACGGACGACGACGACCTGGAGGCGCTGTTGTCGACCCGGCCCGGGTGGCGTTACACGCCTTGAGTGCACTACCACCTGTTTCGTCGCCGACACGACGAAGACGACGAATCGTTCCTGCTGCCTAAGATTCCTGGCGGCGAGCCTCAGCAGCCATCACACCCGGTAGGTAGTCTCCGTCATCAGGCGCGACACCAGCCGCATGCCCTCTTTCACCGGCAGCGGGAACTCCGCCGCGCCTGCTGCCAGCGCATTGGCGCCGTGTTCAGCCTCTTCCTCGCGCATGGTGGCGACGATGGCGCGGCTGCGGCTGTCCGCTGGTGGCAACGTTTCCAGATGATCGTCCAGGTGCGCCGACACCTGATGCTCCGTAGCTTCCACGAAACCGAGACTCACCCGGTCGCCGATCAGGCCCGTAACAGCTCCGAGCGCATAGCTCGCCGCATAGAACATCGGATTGAGCACGCTGGGCCGTGCGTCGAGTTCATCCAGGCGCTGTTGGCACCAGGCGAGGTGATCAGCCTCTTCCTCGGACGCATCCAGCAGCATGCGCCGCGTCTCGCTGCTGCGCGCCGTGAGCGCCTGGCCTTCGTAGAGCGCCTGGGCGCAGATCTCACCCGTATGGTTGACACGCATCAGGCCGGCGGCGTGGCGCCGCTCCTCGTCTGAAAGCGGCGCCTCGTCGACTTCCGCGGCCGGCGTCGGCCGCTGCGCGGCCCGTTGTCCGGTGAGGGTTTTCAGGGCCCTGTCGAACTGCAGTATCAGGACGTCCGTCATGCTCATAGCGCGCTCTGTAACAAGGATTGCTTTCGAGGCCGGATGATAACATCCGACCAGACCCATGCCGGAACAGGAGCGCTCCAGTGGCAGACACCAAGGATCTCAGCGTCATTCTCGACGCCAAGATTCCCATCGTCGTGGTGGAGTCCCCCGACGAGCGCCGGGTGCTGGCTCTGCTGCTGCGCTTCGCCACGCAGCGACGCCTTGCTTATTTCGAGTGGAGCGCCACCAGAGGCCTGGTGCTCGGCGGTATCGAGCAGCCGGCGTCAACCGACGAAACACGTTGCCAGGAGCCTGTGGAGGTGCTGCAACACATCGCAAGCCGTCGGGGGCCGGCGATCTACGTGCTCTGCGATTTCCACCCCTACCTCGACAACGAGCCACTGCACATCCGCCACCTCAAGGACATCGCCCTCGGCCACGACAAACTCGGCAACACGGTGGTGCTGCTCAGCCACAGTTGCAAGGTGCCCCCCGAACTTGGCCGCCTGACCGCCTCGTTCAACCTGCGGCTGCCCAGCGACGATGAGCTGATGGGTCTGGTGCGGCGCCAGGCGCAGGCCTGGGCAGAGCAGAACAACGGCCAGAAGGTGAAGACCGACGGCGACACGCTCAAGAAGCTGATCAGCAACCTGCGGGGTGTGTCCCATGCCGATGCGCAGCTGCTGATTCGCCACGCCGTACAGACTGACGGCGCCATCACCGAGTCCGACATCCCCGAGATCAACCGCCTCAAGTTCGAGCTGCTGGACTCCGAAGGCGTGCTGCACTTCGAGTACGACACAGAACGATTTACCAATGTCGCCGGCCTCGCCAATCTCAAGCGTTGGCTCACCGTGCGGCAGAACGCTTTTCTCAAAGCAGAGAAGGATCGACCCCGCGGCGTCATGCTGCTTGGCGTGCAGGGCGGCGGCAAGAGCCTGGCAGCCAAGGCGGTGGCCGGTTTCTGGGGCCTGCCGCTGCTGCGCCTGGACTTCGGCGCGCTCTACAACAAGTTCTTCGGCGAGACCGAACGCAATCTGCGCAATTCCCTCCGGCAAGCGGAAATGATGGCGCCCTGCGTGCTGTGGATGGACGAGATCGAAAAGGGTATCGCCACCGGCGTTTCCGACAATGCCACATCCAAGCGCGTGCTTGGCACCCTGCTCACGTGGATGGCGGAAAACAAAGCGCCGGTGTTCATCGTCGCAACCTCCAACGACATTTCCGAGCTGCCACCGGAGCTGATCCGCAAAGGCCGGCTGGACGAGGTGTTCTTCGTGGATCTGCCGGACGTGGAGATGCGCGAAGAGATCTTCCGCATCCACCTCGGCAAACGCGGCATCGACTCCACGGCCTTCGAACTACCGGCACTGGCACAGATGTCCGAAGGGTTCACGGGTGCCGAGATCGAAGAGTGCATCATCTCCGCCCGATACCTCGCCGCGTCGCGGGAGGCGCAGGTGCAGCAGGCGGACGTGCAGGCGGCCATCGATCGTACCTACCCCATGTCGGTGCTGCATGCGGAGTCCATCGCCTCACTGCGCACCTGGGCCAACGGACGCACCGTGCCTGCCTGACAGACTGGGACAGCCGTCACTGCCATTACTGCCAAGTTGCACTAGCCTCTTGTTATACCTAGAGAAAGGATCTTCGCATGTGCAACAACGTCATCCGATTGCTGGCCGTGGTTTTGGTCGCGCTCTCCGCTGGGTGCACCACCACGAGTCAATTCGAAGCGGCACAGCCTGGCACAACGCTATGGGTGAAGGACTCGAAGCACAGCGTGTTACCAAGAACGGAAAAGTTACGGTCCAGATCTACAGGCCAGATCGAGTTCAAAGCGACCGCACCAAATGGAGATACGCTGTACGGCATCCTTCCGCTGGCCGTGAGCGGCGGGAAGATGGCCGGTTCCATCATGTTTTTCGCACCGGCACTGTTCATCGGCGGATTCCGCGATGCGCTGGCTGCCTATCGCTTTGATCCTGAAGCGGGAACGCTCGAGTACAAGCGCAAACTGACAGACGAGTGGCGACTTTATCGCCCAACAAACGCGGAGAGTGCTCGCGCAAAAACCGTGCACGACAAGCTCACGTCAATTCAATAGCGACGGGGCGGCACCAGAGATCACTGCATCGATTCCGGCCTGCACCAGCAGAAAACAGGCAAGCAGACGCTCCGCCGGCAGCCCGCCTTGCACGGCATAGGTACACCCACGATCCAGCAATGGCGCTGCATAGCGCAACTCCTTCAGCGGTAAATGCAGGCCCGCACCTACCCGGCGGCTGCCAACATGCAAGGGGATCATGTCCTCGGCTCGGCTCGGCGCGCGCACCGCCGCGGCGAGAAGAACTGAAACGAGGATCTGCCGCGGCATGCACAGCACGACTCCAGGCTCGCACATCTGCACGGTGGCGTTACGGGGTGCACCAAGAATCGGCGCATCTTCGCCAAAGAGCCCCCCAGGCCCATGCATGACAAGCTGCCGAGCTCCATCGAGTACCGCCGCCGACCCTGACGCGAGCACAAAACTCTGTTCACCTGGCTGGCCCTTGCTGACCACCTGCTCATGCGCTGCTACCTGATATGGATGCAGGCTCTTCAGCACCCGGTACCAGTCTGCGGGGCTCAGCCGGCGCATCACCGGCAGGCTGAGAAAGGCCTCTTCCCAGCCCGGCGGCAGCTCGGTGGGCAAGCCCTGACGATCTCCCACGAGAAACTCCACCGCCTGCCAATCCACATGTACCAGCAGCGTTGGAGACAGCGTGCGGACTTCGTTGCAGCCGGGGTAGAGACGCCGACGCGCACGCAGGCTGCCGTGGTTGACGATCTCTCCGCCGGCCATCTGCACACGACCTTCCAGCAGATAGTAGCGACCGTGCGGCGCACGGCCGGTGCGCACCAGCCAGCGGTTCGCCGCCAGGCGGATGGCGCGGCTGCTGCGCGCGACCGCGCGCAGCGCCTCGGTATCGAGTTCAGAAAAATCGTCGAACTGTTTGAGCAGGGCTGCACGCATAGCCCATGGTCGGGAATCGATACCCGTACCGCATCGGCGGCATACGCTCAGCGTTGTAGGCGACTCGCTACGCGCCGCGTGCGACGGCGCGGTAACCGATGTCGGTGCGATACTGCATGTCGCGCCACGAGATGCTCGCAACGGCCGCATAAGCACGCTTCTGCGCCTCGGCCACATCGTCCCCC
>JAUIED010000238.1 GCA_030428905.1 Gammaproteobacteria bacterium | reverse complement strand
CGTGGTCTGAATGGTCCAGTGATCGGCTCCCAACCCGGCCAGGCGCGCTGCAAGGGCGCTTTGTGCCATCTCTATTCCGCGATCCGGCTCGCCGCCATTGCAGTACAGGGCGCTGGCGATGATGTGCACGTAGGCGAGAAACGGGTGGCCTTCTTCGAATACCGACTCCGCGCGCGCCACCACGTTCTTCATGTGTGCGAGACCCTCTTGCGTGCGGCCGGCCTGGTACAAACCCGAGCCGATGGTCGTTTCCATGACGAAAGTTTCCGGGTGATTCTCGCCCAGCGAGCGATGCAGCAACGGCAGCGTGCGTTGCAGGAGTGCCGTGGCTTCATCGAACTGCCGAAGGCGCATGAGCACGGTTGCCCGGTTGCCGGCGTTCATCGCAATCTGCGCATCGCTGGCGTTGCCTTGCGCCAACAGCGCCTCCGCCTGCTCGAAGCTGCGTTCAGCGCGTTCGAGGTTGCCGAGTTCCAGATAGGCAAGGCCCAGGTTGGCGTTGGCGCTGGCGTGCAGCAAGGGCTGGTCTGTTACCTGCGACTCATAGATGGCGTTCGCTGCCAGTAGCTGATTTCTCGCATCTTCATACTGCGCTTTCCAGTGGTATACCGCTCCCAGGTCGTTGTGGGTGGATGCGCGTATCGCGAGATTTTCGTAGCCCCCGGGCGGCAGGTCGTTCAGCGCCTGGAGATAGGCAGCCTCGGATGCGTCGTAATCGCCGGCTTCCATCAGGGCGGCACCCTGGGTGCGGTGTGCGTTGGCAATGTTGCGCGAGCTCACCCCGGGAGAATCCGTCGCCAGCGATACCGCCTCGTTGGCAAACTGCGTGGCTTTCTCTACGTTGCCGCGGCCCACGTAGATCTCCGCCATCGCCGCAAGCAGGTAGGCACGGCTGTCTGGCCGGTCAGTAAAAGCGGTCTCCAGCTCCCGGTCGGCATACGCAAGGACGTCTTCCACGGTCTCGCGCTGCTCCGAGCCGTCCCATGGATTGGCGGAGAACAGCAGGTTCTTCAGAAAGGTTACGGAGTCTGCGGCGGTGTGGGTTTCGCGCAGCGCGATATCCCGCTGTCGCTGCGCCTCGAGCGCCTGTTGGGCGGCAACAAACAATCCGGTGCTGAGTGAAAGCACCGCCAGCAGCGATGCCGCTGCCCACACCCAGTGACGGCGCAGGAAACGTTTCGCGCGATACGACGTGCTGGATGCCCGCGGGCTTACGGGCAGGCCCTGGCGATAGTTCGCGAGATCTGCCAGCAGCTGGGTGACCGAGGCGTAGCGCGCTTCCGGCTCGAATGCCAGACATTTGCCGATCACGGCGTCGAGGTCGCCGCGCAGACGCTGGCGATGCTCCGCTGCGCGTTCGCTTGCTTGTGTTGCATCCTGAGTCAGCAGTTCCGCGCTGATCTCCTCCTCAGTGGAGCCTGAGAGATTGCGGTATGCACGCCCGGTGATGCACTCGTAGAGCAGCAGCCCCAGCGAGTAGATGTCGGTGGCGACGGTCAGCGAGTCGCCCCGGTACTGTTCGGGGCTGGCGTAGGATGGCGTCATCATCCGTGCCTGGCGTTCCGCGCGATCCTCCACCGAGTCGGTGAGGGATCTGGCGATGCCGAAGTCCAGTAGCTTCACCCGTCCTTCGCTGTCGACCAGTACATTCGTCGGCTTGAGATCGCGATGGACGATGAGGTGTTTGTGGGCGTGGCTGACCCCCTGCGCGATCTGCTCGAATAGCGCCAGACGTTGCTCGAATGACAGATCAGCCTGATGCAGGTAGGTATCGAGCGGCAGCCCCTCGATGAACTCCATGATCAGATACGGCAGACCATCATCGGTAGTGCCGCCGTCATGCAGTGTGGCGATATTGGCATGGTTGAGATTGGCCAGGAGCTGGCGTTCGATCTCGAAGCGCCGCACGGTTTCCGGGCTGGTCACCAGCGGCCGGATGATCTTGATGGCTGCCACCTGATCGAGCACGCCGTCGGTGCGTGTGGCGCGGTAGACCTGCCCCATGCCGCCTTCGGCAATCAGCGCCTCCAGACGGAAGGCGCCGATGGTTTCGCCGCTGCGATCGCTCATGGCGGAGCGAATGGTTTGTTGGGGTTTGGCAAACAGAACTTCTGTCGCCTTGCCTGCCAGGTCGAGCATGCCCATGAGGTGGTCGAGCGTGGCGCCGTCGGCGTGTTTGCGCAGAAAAGACTCGCGCTGCGCCTCCGGTTGCTCGAGCGCTTGCTCGAGCAACGCCAGCACGTTGCGTTGTTCTGCTACGCCTTCCCGGGCGTTTTTGTCATCATGCGTCATTCTGCAGCCGCTGTGGATTGTGCCGGGCTGGCACCTTCGTAGTGTACATGAGCGGCCGCGCGCGCATGGAAGACGGGGATGAGCACGGAACGAACAGATGCGGCCGCACCGGGCCGCGACCGCTCCGCAGATGGTCAGGCGGTGACGCAGATCCTCAAGAACTGGTCCAACGAGAATCAGGCCCAGCGTGCCTGGGTGGTGTCAGTGATGTACGACCAGCTCCGGCACAATGCGGTGGCACACCTGCGCAAGGAGTCCCGATCCGAATTGCAGCCGACGGCGCTGGTGCACGAGGCCTACGACCGGCTGATCAATGTCTCGCGCATGGACCTCAACAGCCGCAGTCATTTCCTGGGCCTCGCCGGCAAGATCATGCGCGACGTGCTGGTGGATCAGGCACGCCGTGTGCGCGCGCAGAAACGTGGCCACGGTTTGCAGACGGCGTTCACGGACATCTATGAAGATACCGGGCTGCCGGTGATAGATATCATCGAGATGGACAGGCTTCTGGCGGAGCTGGCTGATCTGGATGCGGGTTACGTGACACTGTTCGAGGCGCGGGCGTTTGCCGGCATGACGGTGGAGGAGGCGGCGACCTACCTCGGTATTTCACCTTCCACCGTCAAACGGCGGTGGAAGGTGGTGCTTGCCTGGCTGAACGACCGCATGGGTTGAACGCTCAAGCGAAGCGCCGCAGCTCGCGCCGAGCGATGACCATCTTGTGCGCTTCATCCGGGCCGTCGGCGATGCGCAGCGCGCGGCCGTTGCGCCACATGCTGGCTACTGGCGTGTCGTCTGAAACACCGAGCGCGCCGAGGCACTGAATCACCCGATCGAGCACCGTCATCATCATGTTCGGCACCACCACTTTGACCATCGAAAGCTCGGTGCGCGCTTCCTTTTTACCTACGGCATCCATTTTCCAAGCGGCAAACTGGGTAAGCAGCCTTGCCTGATCGATCTCCATGCGCGAGGTGGCGATCCAGTCCTGCACGATCTGTTTCTCGGCGAGCTTCACGCCGACGATCTCGCGCTGGTTGGCGTGCCGGCACATGATCTCGAAGCCGCGTTCGGCCATGCCAATGGCGCGCATGCAGTGGTGGATGCGTCCTGGTCCCAGCCGCGCCTGCGCCACCGCGAAGCCGCCGTTGAGGGGGCCGAGAAGGTTTTCTGCCGGAACGCGGCAGTCGGCATACTCCACCTCGCAGTGCCCACCTCCGGTAGTGTGTCCCATTACCGACACCGGCCGCACGATGTTAAAGCCAGGGGCGTCCGTGGGCACGATGATCATCGACGCCCGCTCGTGCGGCGCGCCCTTCGGGTTGGTAACGACCATGGCGATGGCGAATGCTGCACCAATGGCACCGCTGGTGAACCACTTGTGGCCGTTGATCACCCACTCGTCGCCGTCTCGCACCGCAAGCGTGCGCAAACCTGTTGGGTCGGCGCCGGACACCTCAGGTTCGGTCATGGAGAAGCACGAACGAATCTCACCTTCCAGCAACGGCTTCAGCCATCGGTCCTTCTGGGCTGCTGTGCCGAACTCGGCGAGAATCTCGGCGTTGCCGGTATCCGGCGCCTGGCAGTTGAACACCCGCGGCGCGAGCTGCGATTTGCCCATGTGCTCGCACAGTACCGAGTAGTCGTGGTTGGAGATCCCCGCGCCCCAGTCCTTGTCCGGCAGGTAGAGGTTCCACAGTCCGAGCGATTTTGCGTCAGCACGAAGCTGCTTCATCACGGCAGTGTCCTGGCCGTTGGGCACGGATTTGAGCTGCTCCGCATGCTCCCGCTCTGCAGGGATGATCTTCTCGTTCAGCATGCGTACGACCTGATCTTCGACGATGCGCGCTTCTTCCGAAATCCCGAACTCCATGGCTGCTCCCGATACACGAAGGTTACGAACCTAGCGTGACCTGCGCATGGCACTCCATGCGTGGAATCACTTACTGGTACAGTGGGGTGTTGCGCAGAGGAGCTTCTTCAATGTTGAAAATACTGGGCGCCGTGCTGCTGCTTGCGGTTTTGGCAGGCGCGGTTTTTCTGTGGAACGTACACCGCCAGGTGAGCAGCGTCGCGCCGCCACTACCGGCGCTCGACTCCCTCAACGCCCTGCGCGACCCGAACGGGCCGATCAGTGCGCAGGTGCTCAAGGTCTCCGATCAGACGCTCCCGGGTCGTGAGATCAGCCACAACGCCGTTCTCGTAACTTGGCCTGATGAGCGAGCGTTTCTGATCGACGCCGCAATGGATGCGACCGAAGCGGCAGAGTTCGGCGAACTGATGAACCTCATGAGCAGCGGCGACGCGCCAGCAGCGTTCTATGGCACCGTTGCTGAGCAGCTCGGCAACACACTCGAACAGGTGGCAGGTGTTGGCTTCACGCATCTGCACATCGATCACACCCAGGGTCTGGTGGCGTTGTGCGAGGCCGCTGGCAGGCGGATCCTGGGGGTGCAGACAGCGCATCAGAACACGCTGCACAACTTCAACACTTCCGAAGGGGCGCGCATCGTCGAATCATCGTGTCTCGACGTGCAGACCTTGCCCGGTGATCGGATTACCCGCGTTCCTGGGTTTCCCGGCCTCGCCGCGATGAGTCTTGGCGGCCACACGCCGGGCTCGACACTCTGGGTGATTGCGCTGCCGGAGGTGACGTTGTTGCTGGCCGGAGACATCGTCAACAGCCAGAACGCCGTCTCCCATGACATCGACAAGCCCTGGCTCTACAGCGCTGTTCTGGTACCGGAGGACACGGAGCGAACTGCTGAGATTCGTGCCTGGTTGCGGGCGGCGCAGGCAGACGCGGGTTTCTCCGTCGTGGTATCTCACGACGCCGGAAGCTACGATGCTCGATGGTTTGCGCGCCCATGACCTTCGGGATTCCCGCATGGTACGGGCGGCTGCGTGACGATACACACACAGGTTTTG
>JAUIED010000237.1 GCA_030428905.1 Gammaproteobacteria bacterium | reverse complement strand
TGCGCCACGTGCGATGCCTGCACGTGGCTGGCCGTGGTGATGAATGGGCCCGCTTCTACATTGCCCATATCGAGGTAGCGATAGCTCACAGTGAACCGCCAGCGGTCGTCGATGCGACGGGACAGACCGGTGTATGCACCCCAGGCGAATTGTGTGCCGGAATCCGCGTGCTCGAGCACTGGTGCACCTTCGCGGCGTTCGATCAATCGTGACTCGACGCGGTTGTAGGCAACCCCTGCGCCGAGGCCGATCTCCCAGGTCCAGCGCGGAGAGATGGGTTGCTGACGCGCCGCGTTGAGCATCAGCGTGGTGGTGGAGATGTTGGAAAAGACGTTGGTGACCGTGCCGATGCTGTGCGTGCGGGCGCGCAGATCCCAGTCGGTGCGGTAGCGCCAGATCAGCTCGCCTTCGATCTTCAGCCAGCCCAGATCGCGACCCAGAGCGAGGCCGATGCCTGCGGTTTCGTCTTCGATGCCGGTGAAGGCGAGGCGACCGTCCGGCTCACCTTCGAACAGACTTCCGTTGCCAATCGTGCCGCTGTGACTGCTGTTCTCCAGGCGCTGTGAGGCAATGGACGTCTTGGCACTCATGTACCAGTGCAGGTCCGCGATCGCCGGGCCGCTGCCGAGCAGCAGCATCAGACCGGCAGTCGCCTTTCTCACCCCGCGGCTCCGGCTGACTCAGGAAGCGCTACAGCCAGCACATCCTGCACGGTTGCCGCCAGCGTAAAGGTCATCTCTGCCCGCACCGCGTCTGGTAGTTTGTCGAGGTCCGCCTCGTTGTCTTCCGGCAGCACGATGTGGCGGATGCCGGAGCGGTGCGCGGCCAGCACTTTCTCCTTGATGCCGCCCACGGGCAGCACGAGTCCGGAAAGTGTGATCTCGCCTGTCATGGCGACATCGTCGCGCATCGCGGTTTCTGTGTAGGCGGAAACCAACGCCGTGGCCATGGTCACACCGGCGGAAGGCCCGTCTTTCGGCACTGCGCCTGCGGGCACATGGATATGCACGCCGGTCTCCTCGATACGTTTGCGATCGATGCCGAGGCTTTCGGCAATGGACCAGATGTAGCTGCGCGCCGCCTTGGCAGACTCCTGCATCACCTGGCCGAGCTGGCCGGTGAGGGTCACCTTCTCGTCTTTCTGCGTGAGCGACACCTCGATGTAGAGCACGTCACCCCCCACCTCGGTCCATGCGAGCCCCGCGGCCACACCAGGCGTCAGCCTGCTGCGGCCGGCGTCGCTCTTGAATTTTTCCGCACCCAGCAGCGCGCGCACTACGGTGGCGTCGATGGGCGCATCGGCAGCTTCGCCCTGCACCACCTGCCGCGCACGCTTGCGCGCCAACCGTCCGATCACGCGCTCGAGCTCGCGCACGCCGGCTTCGCGTGTGTAGCGGCGAATGAGGAAGTGCAAAGCCTCTTCCGACAGATCGAGCTGTGCATCCTTCAGGCCGGCGTCGTTGCGCTGCCGCGGCAACAGGTACTGGCGGGCGATGGCCTGCTTTTCCATATCGGAGTAGCCGCTGAGCTCCAGCACCTCCATGCGGTCGAGCAGCGGCCGCGGGATGCCGTCCAGGGTGTTTGCGGTGGTGATGAACAGCACCTTCGAGAGGTCGAAGGGCAGGTTCAGGTAGTTGTCCTGAAACTCCTTGTTCTGCGCTGGATCGAGAATCTCCATGAGTGCAGCAGCCGGGTCGCCGCGGAAATCGCGGCCCAGCTTGTCGATCTCGTCGAGCATGATCAGCGGGTTCTGCACGCCGGCGCGTCGTACCGCCTGAATGATGCGGCCGGGCATGGCGCCGATGTAGGTGCGTCTGTGGCCGCGCAGTTCGGCCTCATCGTGCAGGCCGCCGAGGCTCAGGCGCTCGAACTTTCGCCCCATGGCGCGGGCAATGGATTGGCCGAGGCTCGTCTTGCCGACCCCCGGCGGGCCGACGAGGCACATGATCGGTGCCTTCGCCTGCGGGTTGAGCTGCATGACAGCGAGGGTTTCGAGAATGCGCTCCTTCACTTCAGTGAGGCCGTAGTGATCCTCGTCGAGGACGTTCTGCGCGTTGCCGAGGTCCAGGAGGTCTTCCGTTGTGTCGTGCCAGGGCAGCTCGCTCACGAGCTCCAGGTACGAACGCGACACTTGGTAGTCGGCGGCATTGGCAGACATGCGTTTCAGGCGCTTCAGCTCGCGATCGACCTCGGAGCGCACACTCTCCGGCAGCTCGGCGGCGTCGAGTTGCGCTTTGAGCTCTGCGATGTCCTCGTCGTCGTCGGATTCGCCGAGCGCCTGCTCGATGGCGCGCTTTTGCTGGCGCAGCACGTGCTCGCGCTGCTGATTCTCCATGTCGCCGCGCGCCTGTTCGGCGATCTCGCGCCTGAGCTCAGTAACTTTCAGCTCGTGCTGCAGCACGTTGTGCACAGCGCGCATCAGCTCCAGCGTAGTGTCCTGCTCTAGCACTTCCTGTTCTTGCGCCACGCTGAGATTGGCGAGCGAGGCGATGCGGTACATCTGCGCGATTGGGTCGGTGATGCTGCCGATGAGCTGGTTGTAGATCTGCTCGCCGTTCTGCTGGTCGTAGAGCTGTGCGATCTCGCGGGAGAGCTGCAGGTTTTCGCGCAGCAGAGCATCTACCTCAGCGGCGTCGTCTGCATGCTTGTCGATCACAAGCACGGGCAGCAGCTCGTAGTGGGCGCAGAGATAGCCGCTGTCGTCGCCGGCCATGACCAGCCGCGCGCGCTGTTCGCCCTGCACGATGACCTGGGCGCCCTGTTTGCGTTTCTCGATGCGGTTGATCTGCACGATGGTGCCCACTGCGTACAGGCCATCCAGCGTTGGATCCTCTGTGTCCGGTTCGCGCTGCGCCACAGCGATGAAGGATCGGCTGCCGTCAGCGGCAGCTTGCACTGCGGCGAGCGAACGTGCCCGGCCAACGGCCAGCGGAGCGACGATGTGCGGGAATACCACCGTGTCCTTCAACGGCAGGATGGGTAGCGTGTTGTGCGGGTCGCTCATGCTATGCGGCCAGCCCCTGCACTCTTGCTGCCTCTTCCCTCAAGTATTCCGGTGCGCCGAGGATCTGCCGGTTGAAACCGATGCGTTTGAACCAGTAATGCAGACCTACCAGGTCGGTGAAGCCCATGCCGCCGTGCACTTCCGTGGCGGTTTTGGCGACGAATTTGCCGACCTCGGAGGTGTGCGCCTTGCTGTGCAGGGCCATCAGCTCCGCTTCGCTCGGCGTCTCGTCGATGGTGTGGGCTGCGTACCAGACCATGGAACGGCATGGCTCCAGGTTGGCGGCCATCTCCGCGCACATGTGTTTGACGGCCTGGAAGCTGGCAATGGGGCGATTGAACTGTTCCCGTTCTTTCGCATAGGCCACGGCTGCATCCAGCATGAACTGTGCTGCGCCCAGCGTGTCGGCGGCGAGCATGGTGCGGCCACGCACGAGCACCTGACGCAGCACGTCCGGATCGTCGGCCACGAGTTCGGCAGGGGTGCCGTCGAGGCGCAGCTCGACGAGGGGGCGGGTGGCGTCGATGTTGGGTAGTGCTGCGATGCTCAAGCTCGCGGCACCCGCGTCCACCAGATGCAGGCGCCGCTGTGTATCGACCACCAGGTAGCGGTCTGCGGGCGCGCCCATCGCAAACAGCGCTTTGCCGCTCAGCTTGCCCGCATTGCTGCGCACTCCGGCATCCTGTCGCGCGCCGTTGCTCTCCGCCAGGGCCGCACCGATGCGCAAGGTGCCGGCGGCAATGTCGGGCAGCAGGTCGGTGTGTGCGGAAGCGGCCTGCAGCGCGCTTGGTGCGAGAATGGCCGTGCTGAGAAACGGTGCCGGCGTGGCTGCGTAGCCGAGCGTTTCAGCCACGAGCGCCGCATCGAGGTAACTGAGACCCACGCCGCCGTGTGCTTCATCGATGACGAGCCCACCGATGCCGAGCGCACACAGCCCGCTCCAGATGTCGCTGTCATCCGCCTGCTCGGCGAATGCGCGCACGCGATCCAGTGGCGCGTTGTCCGCCAGATATCTGCGCACGCTGTCCTGCAGGAGCACCTGCTCTTCCGATAAACCGAATTCCATAGTTAGTTCCGCTCGATCTTTGGTTCCTTCGGCATGCCGAGGCCCCGTTCGCTGATGATGTTCTTCTGAATCTGCGAGGTGCCGCCGCCGATGATCAGGCCCAGGTAGAACATGTAGTAGTACTGCCAGGTGCCCTTGTCGCGCAGGTAGGGGTTGTTGCCGTAGGCAATGCCGATCTCGCCGAGCGCGTCGATCGCCAGCGCCTCGAGGTCGTGGCGCAGCTCGGTGCCCTGCAGCTTGCCGATCATGCGCGCCAGGCGGGCGTCGCTCTTGCCGTTGAGGCGGTCGGAAAGCACGCGCATCTCGTTGAAGCGCAGGCTCATGACGCGGCCTTGAATCTGCATCAGGCGATCGCGGAACACCGGGTTGTCGATTATGCGCTGGCCGTCCAGCGTCTCTTCCTGCATCAGCTCCGTGAGGCGGGTGAGGCGGGTGAGCATGGCGTTGGGGTCGCCCAGCGAGTCGCGCTCGAAGCCGAGGATGCTGTTGGCCACCTGCCAGCCCTGCCCGCGCGCGCCGACGATCTGGTCTTTGGGCACGCGCACGTCGGTGAAGAACGTCTCGTTGAAGTTGGCGTTGCCTGTCATGTCCACGAGCGGGCGCACCTCGATGCCCGGCGTGTCCATGCGGAACAGCAGAAAAGAGATGCCCTGGTGCTTCGGCGCATCCGGTTCGGTACGCACCAGGCAGAAGATCCAGTCGGCGATGTGCGCGGTGGAGGTCCAGATTTTCTGGCCGTTCACCACCCATTCGTCGCCATCCAGCTCCGCGCGGGTGCGCAGCGATGCCAGGTCACTGCCGGCGCCGGGTTCGGAGTAGCCCTGACACCAGAGAATCTCGCCACGGATAGTGGGTGCGATGAACTGGCGTTTCTGCTCCTCGGTTCCCATCTCGAGCAGGGTGGGCACCAGCATGGAGATTCCCTGGCCGCCAAGCCCGGAGTTTACCTGCGCGCGCGCAAACTCTTCGGCGATGATGCGGCTTTTGAGTATGTCCGGCTCGGCACCGAAGCCGCCGTATTCCCTGGGAATGGTGCGCGCTGCGTAGCCGTGCTCGATGAGGAGCGCCTGCCAGTCGCGTACCTCCTGCGACTTGATGTTGCCGCCTTTCGGGGCCTGGTCGCCGTGCTTTTCGAGAAAGTCGGCCACCTCGCCGCGAAACGCCTCGT
>JAUIED010000236.1 GCA_030428905.1 Gammaproteobacteria bacterium | reverse complement strand
CATCAGGCCGCCGCAGATGACGGCTGTCATGGCGCCGATTACTTCGCGAGTGCCGAGACTGGAATCATAGATGGTCAGGGAGAAGTAGGCGGCTATGCTGGCTCCGATGAGCAGTACGCCTTCGCCGACGTAGCGACGTGCAGACTCTTGAGCATAGGTAATGCCAGCCCACGCCAGAAGGGCTACGGCAACTGCGAAGCGGTAGACAGACAGGTCCATACTGCCGGCCGGCACGTCGATCATCACGCCAGAGGAGACGAAGGCGACGGCGCCGATCAGCGCCGTCGCCCAGTAGATCGCCAGGTGGTTGTAGTTCCTGCTTTCCACGTCACACGCCGGGAGGTTCTCAAGCTCAGTGTAGACGGGGTTGCCATTCCTGCCGGAGCATCGGAGGATGGCCAATGTTGGAACAATCTACAGTTTTGGGAATACTGATGGGGCAATCAGTCTTGGGGCAAAACGTGTTGAGGCAAAGAGTGTTGAGGCAAACAGTGTTGAGGCAAACAGTGTTGAGGCAAAGAGTATGAGTGTGGCAACCGCGCAGTGGGCGCAGGTAGAGCCGAACGCTGTCGCCTTGTGCGATGAGCGCATCGACATCACCTGGAAAGCGCTGGATGAGACCATCAACCGCGCCACGAATGCGCTTCTGGCGCTGGGGTTGCCGGCAGGTTGCCGTGTGGCGGTGTTTGCAGAGAACGCAGCCGAAGGCGTGATCGGACATCTGGCCGGTATCCACGCGGGCATTTCCACGGTTCCCGTGAACTTTCACCTCACCGCCGGGGAGCTTCAGTACATTCTGGAGGACTCGAGTGCGGCGGTGGTGTTGGTTGGCCCGGAAACGGTAGATCGCGGTCTGCAAGCAGCAGCGGATGCCGGTGTGGCCCATGTGGTGGGCTGGCGCTGCGAGGCGGCCCCCGGCCTGACGTTGTGGGACGACTTCGTGGCATCGGGGAGCGCTGAGGAGCCGCCGTCCGATGCGCAGCCGCAGCCCTTTCTGCACTACACCTCCGGCACCACGGGCCGGCCCAAGGGCACCCAGACGCCGCCCACCATGTTTGCAGGCGGCGACAGCATCGCCCACCATTTCCAGATCGTGCGCGACAACCCGCGCCTGGGCGGTCGTGGGGTGTCGATGATCGTCAGCCCGATGTACCACACGGGCCCGCTCGGCAGTGTGCGCGCAGTGGCCGTGGGTAGCTCGTTGGTAGTGTTGGGCCGCTTCAACGGCGAAAAGGTGCTCGAGGCCATCGAGCGTTACAAGGTCACCTCCACGCTCATGGTGCCCACGCACTTTCAACGGCTGCTGGCCCTGCCCGAGGAGGTGCGCAGCCGCTATGACGTGTCGAGCATGCAGCTCATCAGTCACACCGGAGCCGCCTGTCCCGTGGAGGTGAAGCGGGCGATGATCGAGTGGTTTGGCCCGGTGCTGTTCGAAGCGTATGGCGCCACCGAAGCCGGCAGCACCAACGCCATCACCTCGGAGGAATGGTTGGCGCATCCCGGATCCGTGGGCAAAACGCTGCCGCCATTTGAGTGCCTGATTCTCGACGAAGACGGCAAACCGCTGCCGGCGGGTCAGTCGGGCGAGATCTATTTCCGCGATACCACCGGCCGCGGCATCGTCTATCACAACGATGAAGAGAAGACGCGTGCGGCGCACCGTGAGCCGGGGGTGTTCACCCTGGGTGAGATCGGCTACCTGGACGATGAGGGCTATCTGTTCATTACCGACCGCTCCTCCGACATGGTGGTGAGCGGCGGCGTCAACATCTACCCGGCGGAGACCGAGGCGGTGCTCATCGACCACCCGGCCATTGCCGACTGCGCAGTGATCGGCGTGCCGAACGCGGAGATGGGCGAAGAGCTGAAAGCACTGGTGATTCTTGCCGACGGTGCCGCGGCACCGGATCACACGGAGCTGGATGCCTTCTGCCGCGAGCGGCTGGCCGGCTACAAGTGTCCGCGTAGCTATGATGTGGTGGAAGACATTGGCCGCAACGCCATGGGCAAGGTAAACAAGCGCACGCTGCGTGCTCCGTACTGGCCCACCGATCGCAGCATCGGCTAGTGGAGTTCTTTCCCAACTTTCCGGCGGCAGACAACCCGCCGCCGGATCTGTGGGCGCGCGACATGGAGGCGCAGGGCTGGCACGGCATCTGCGCCAGCGATCACTTCTGGGTGGGGCCGACCCGCTATCCGCACGTGTTTGTTTCCGCCACGCAGATGGCCATGGCCACCAGCCGCGTAACGATCACCACGTCGTTCGCCAACAACCTGTTCCGCTCGCCGGTGGAGTTCGCGCAGGCCGCACTCGCTCTGCAGCGTGCCTCTGCGGGTCGTTTTGAGGCGGGCCTGGGAGCGGGCTGGGCGGAAGACGAGATGCAGGCCATCGGTGCTGCCTACCCGGACGGCCCGACGCGGGTTTCCATGTATGTGGAGGCGTTGACCATCGTGCGCGCGCTGCTGCACACGGGCCAATGCACCTTCGAAGGAGAGCACTACCAGATCCACATCGATGGTGAGCGTGGGCTTACGCCGCTGTGTGATACGCCACCGCCGCTGGTTGCTTCCGCCGGTGGCCCGCGCAGCGTGCGCGAGGTCACGCCGCTGGTGGATCGCGTAGAGATCAAAGCCAGCGCCCGCGCCACACGCGTTGGACATCTGGACTTCGAGATCATGGCCACCGTTACCGAGGATGAAGTGCGCAGAAACGTCGAGCGTGTGCGCAGCATCCGTGCCGACGTGCCCATCGGTATATTTCTGCTCGTCGGTACTGGCGAAGACCCGCGTGTGGCCATGCTGCGCAAGGGTTTGGCAGGCAGCTACCTCGGCCGCTTCCTGGGGGAAGCTGCAGCAGTGGCCGACGCGCTCAGAGGTCTCGAAGCGTTGGGCATCGAGCGCGTGCAGCTCACTGAGCTGGCGCCAGGGACAGCCGCAAGCCTCGCTCCGTATTTACTGTAGAGAACCATCCTTATGCGCCAGGAATCCGCCGTCAGCTTCAGGGACTTCACTGAGATTACCCGACGGGTGTACGAGTATGCCTACGGCATCGACAACCGCGACTGGCAGCTCTACCGCTCCATCTTCGACGACGTGGTGGCGATGAATTTTCACAGCTACAACGGTGAGCCGGAGCGCAGCATGCAGGCGGATGAGTGGGTCGCCGGCGCTCGGGTGGTGTTTACCGGCCTTGATGCCACCCAGCACGTCATGACCAACCCGCTGGTGGATGTGGCCGGCGATCACGCACGCTGCCGCATGTACATGAAGGCGGAGCACTTCCTGCTCACCGATCAGGGCGATTCCGGCTACGCGCTCGGCGGCTACTATGACGACCGGCTGGTGCGCACCTCGGCTGGCTGGAAAATCGAGGCGGTGACGCTGCACGTGAAATGGCACAGAGGCAACCGGCAGATCATGGACATGGCCGCCAGGCGCGGCGCCGAACTGCTGGCCCGCTAGCCGTCGAGCATCGCCAGCGCCTTGTGCGCCTTGGCCCGCCAGGCGGCGCTGTGGTCCCATCTGGCGGCGCGTTTGAGTTGTGATCGCGCCCACTCCGGGCGGCCGGCCAGGCGATAGGCCTCACCCAGAAACAGGCTCACGCGCGGCGCCCAGGGGGCCTGTGCGTGCGCTTGTTCGAGGTGCTGCAAGGCAGGGCCCAACTCGCCGAGAAGAAAGTGCGCTACGCCGAGCCCGAAGCGCACGTCGGGCCGCGTATCATGGTCGGCCAGCAGGTGCTGATAGATCTGCACTGCCGAGCGCCACTGGCTTCTGCACGACACCGCCTGCTTGCAGCCTTCCACCATAGAGCTCGCCAGCAGCACTCGGGCCAGGGGATCAGCATCGTTGTGTTTCAGCGCGCGTGCTGCAAGTTCCGCCGCATCTTCGTAGCCGCCCTGCAGATTTTCGATCAGTGCGCGACCAGCGAGCGAGCGTGCTTCATCCGAGCGTTGCTGGCTCAGATAGTTGAAGGCGAGGCGCGCGAAGCTGAGATTGTTCTCGGCGCTGGCCATGCCGAGCTCAAAGGCCACCTCTTCCCGCTCGAGGCAGCGTTCCGCCAGCGGTAGCGCATCATCCGCAGACGTCACACCGATGCGTTGCGTGGGTAGATTCAGCCGCGCCCTGTAGCGTCGCAGCACCCGTTTGAGTTTGCGCTGGTCCATGTCCAGTTCGGCGTGGAAGGTGTCCTTTTGATCCGCACCTTCCACTGTGGCGTCGAGATACCGGCGTAGTGCTTCTCGTCGATCGGGCTCGCCGACCAGGTGGCCCATCTCGAGATAGTGCACCAGCAGCCAGGCGGTGTTGTAGAAGCCGCCCAGTTGCTCCTCGGGCCATTCGGCGATGGTGTGGGCGCCAAGCAGAACATCGAGCTGAGGGCGGCGGTGCTTTCTCACGTTGGTGGCGTGGCGCACACGCTGCACGACGATACCGAAGCGATCGTCAGCCAGGTGGTGCGGTTTTTCCTTGCGCAGCTTGCCGGCCCGGCCGACGATCGCGTCGTTGCCCTCGAAGGTCATGCTGGCGAGAAAGCTCGCGTACCCTTCCTCGTACCACAGGGGATAGCGTCCCACGCGGGAGTGTCGCAGCAGATGGTGGGCGTACTCGTGCAGCGTGTTTTCGTCCAGATGGGCGCCGCCTTCATCGGGGCCCAGAATGAGCAGATTTTCGTGCAGAGAGGCGCGCATGAAGCCGGAAAATGTCTGCGTGTCGAATACGCGCGCAAAATCGTCATGATCGGCAAACACCAGGGCTTTGAGGGGTGCGGTGACCACCGGCGAATGCGTTTCCAGCAGTGTTTTTACAGCCCGATCGAAGCGTTCCATCTGGCTTAGCAGGCGCACAGCCCGGTCGCGCTTGAGATCGGTAACCAGCTCGAACTGTGGGCCGCTGTAGCTGCACCACGTGCTGTCTATCACCGTGAGCGGTGTGGCCTGCGCGACCGCCGCGATGTACCCCAACAGCGCCGCCAGCAGCTGTTTGATCATCTTGATCGTTGCTCCCTGAAGGCGACGTGTTTTGCGTTGGCTCCGACGCCTCGCCCTGCAAAATACTGCGGTTGTCGCGGGGTTGCCATATGCCGCGACTCCTGTAGGACAAGCAGCCATGCTCTAATACGGGCTCAACGGTGCAACCGGAGCCTGCATGATCCAGCTCTACGGTACGGTGCGTTCCCGCTCGTTTCGCTGCCTGTGGATGCTGGAGGAGTGTGGCGTGCCTTAGCAGGCTGCTGAAAAAGCAGCCTGGTATCCCGGCCAGGGACGGACGGGCCGCGAACCAAGCACGTAAGTGCTTGATTCGGCGTG
>JAUIED010000235.1 GCA_030428905.1 Gammaproteobacteria bacterium | reverse complement strand
GGGCGAGCCGAGCGTCCGCGAGCGGCGCGAGCAGGCGATCGCGAGCCGATACCCCGATCTGGTGCGCCCGGTGCGCCTGTCTGATCCACTGTCGTCGATCATGCGCCGCGAGGGGTGGGCGCCGGCGTCGATGTTCCCTGAAGCCCTCCTTCGTGCGCGCTTTCGCGATGCGTCCCCGGGTGAGAAGGCGGCGCTTAAAGCTGCGAAACGGCTTCGGCGGGAGGGGCGGAAAGTGAGCATCGCTCGTCCGCCCAAAGATTGGGATTTTAATGACGTGTTGTGCGGGCGCCACGTGGTGCCCGAGGGGGCAGTGACGTGAGTGCTGGTCCCGAAGACGACATACGCGCAGCTGTTGAGGGCGCCGAAGTAGTGGAGCTCGACTTGGACGAGTTAAGCGAAGAGGTAGCGGGCCTGGCCGACCTTTCTGATCTTGAATACGACCAGATACGCGAGAAGACAGCAAAACGTCTGAATATCCGGCGCTCTACTCTGGATAGGGCGGTTGCTGGCCTGAAAACAGGCAACGGCAGTCCTTTGAAAGGCAAGCCGATCGAGCTGCGCGAATTCGAGGAATGGGCGGAGCCTGTGGATGGTGCAGACGTGCTGGATGAAGTTCGGTCGCATATCTTGCGCCATATGGTCATCGATGAGCATCAAGCTGATGCGGTCGCACTTTGGGCTGCTCACGTTCACATGTTCGACGACTTTCCTCATACGCCGCGTTTGCTGATCACAGCACCCGATGCGGAGTGTGGGAAGACGCTCCTTATGGTGCATGTAGTCGGAAACCTTGTTCCCAAACCGCTACCTACGGAGCTGATGAAACCGGCGCCATTCTTCCGCTTAGCAGAGCAGGTAAAACCGACATTCCTGATCGATGAGGCGGACGTGTTCATCAGGCAGGACAGTGAGCTCCTGAGCGCCATTCACGCTGGCTGGGAGCCGCAGGGTGTTGTGATTCGTTGCATAGGAGATGACCATGAACCCAGGGCCTTCTCGACGCACACGCCGGTCGTGATGGCCGGGATCGAATTGCAGAAGAAGCTCCGGCAGACAACGCTCTCCCGCAGTGTTCTCGTGAAGCTGGAGCGTGCTGCAGAAGGTGAAATCGACGAAAACGACATCTTCGATTCGAGAAAACACACGTCGGGTATTCTTCAGACCGGTCAGAAGCTGGCTCGCTGGGTCTCTGACTATCGTAGGCGGATATCGGAGAGTGACCCTTCGCTCCCGCCTGGAGTACGAAATCGGCTTGCTGACAAGTGGCTACCCCTGCTTGCCATTGCTGATGCAGCTGGAGGTCGGTGGCCAGAACGGGCTCGAGCTGCGATTTTTACCCAGCCGGATGTATCAGCGCCTACCGTGGGTCTGCGCTTGTTGGCGGATATTCGCAAAGTGCTCAAGTGCAAAGCACGCAATGTCGCTTCAGTTGATTTGCTTCAGATGCTGGTTGATCTGGAGGATGCACCTTGGTCGTCATACCGTGATCGTGGCCTACGACCTAAGGATCTTGCAGAAAATCTAGCAAGGTACGGTGTGAAACCCAGGACTGTTCGCCTTTCGGGGGAGCTCAACACCGCGAAGGGATATGCTAAGAAGGATCTCGAAATGGCCTGGTCTCGGTATATAGCCCTGGCCACTTCTGATGAGGAGTCACAAAGTCACAGCTACGTAGAATCAATGACTTATCCGGCCAGCAAGCGTAACGGCGTCCTCCCTGCTGTGACTGATGCCTACGCGCTGCAAAGCAGTAGTGACGCGGGTTGTGACCTTGTGACCCCAATTCGCAGAGACCCTCGTACCGGCGCCGTGCGAAATGTGGGCGGCAGGAGATATCTGGATATCGCAGGAGAGACGTGCTGATGTCGGGTGAGAGGAATCCGAATGAACTTACGGTTCCAGGCAAACCAGGTGAGGATGAGCGCATCTCTGTAGCGCGAAATGCGCTTCGTCCAACTGTGCAGGCCGCGGTAACCGCTAGAGAGTACGGAAAGGTCTTTGGCGAACTCGATTTGGCGGGGCTCGTTGACTCGCTCATGGAGCAGGTGGAGGAGAGCCAAAGTGGCAACACTGGGCGAGCGGAGGAGATGCTTACCGCTCAAGCGCATACTCTTGATGCGATCTTCAACAACCTCGCGCAGCGTGCGATCAACATGCAGTACGTCGATCACATGGATCGCTATCTCAAACTGGCGCTGCGAGCGCAGTCTCAATGCCGAGCCACGTGGGAGGCGCTATCGACGATTCAGAATCCTCCTGTGGCGGGTTATGTGGGTCAGGCCAATATTGCTCATGGTCCGCAGCAGGTGAACAACGCCGCTATAGCGACTGAAGAACCCTCAGGAGCGCGGGAAAAACATAAGCGGAAAAACAAACTATTGGAGGAAGGCCATGGCGAACGGTTGGACAGCGGAGCGGCGTGCACGACAGGCCGAGCTGATTCGGCAGTGGCGGCCATGGGAGGCATCGACCGGACCGAAGACGGAAGAGGGTAAGCGGGTGGTCGCCCAGAACGCTTACAAAGGAGGTACTTGGCTGCTAGTGCGAGAGTTATCGCGAGCACTGCGTGAGCAGAAGCGCCTGCTCGATGGGTAATCTACTTGTCGCACTCCCGTTATGGCAGTACATTGGTGTTGCAGGTTGGTTCAGTTCGTCAACAATGGTGAGAGCCATAGACAACGTGCTCCCGTTACGCACAACACCAGACGTGAAGGTGCTTCTGAAACGCGCTACGGAGAAAGAGGAGCGATCTGTTGCGTCGATGGTGGAGATAGTGTTACTCGACTATGCTCGTGGCCATAGCTCGACTCTGTCAGGTTCCAAGGCCGATATAGTCGTGGAGTAATCGATAAGGGAGGGAGCGCTTGATGGCAGGGAACGCCTACACGGATAAGAACCCACCTATGAGCATCCGGGTGGAAGATCGCCAAGCCAGTGCTGCTGTTCGAGGTACTCTCGCGGGTGAAATCGTGCCGGTCCTGAGCGTTCGATGGTTTGGTTCTGAACCGCTTGAGCTATTGAAGCTCCACCTCGCCAGATCAAGTTGGTTCATGAATCGATGCTCCCGCGAAAGCCCCTTCGGGTTCTGCTTGCCGACGACGCAGGTGCAGGTAAGACGACAATGTCCGCTACCCTGATCATGGATTTGATAGAACGACGTGATCTACTCTGGTGGTGTGCCTTTAATCACGACGATGATTTTCGCTGGATGGACGTGTCGTGATCGTCGGAAGCTGTTTCTATGGCGACGACGATATGGAAACTGCACGGAGGCAGCACGATGTGTACGGGGAAGCATTGGGTCAAATCATTGCTGAGTGCAATCGCTTGGCTCGATTCGCTAGAGATGTCGTCGGTGATTCAGTGGCTGACGGGTGGGGTACAACGGATCGGGTAGACCACCGAACACTGCAGTGGGCGCACGACCTTCTAGCTGCAGCTTGGCGGTACCACAATCCTGTGAGGCAGACAGTTCTTGAACTTCCTGAGTTCCAAAATCCGCAGACCCTCGAAGTTCGCTGGCTCGATTGGCTCTCGAAAGAGGTGAAGAGCTGGATGGAGAGACCCATGCTCGTGCGAGAAGTGCAAAATGTAATAACCAACGCCAATACGGGTGTTGGGTATGCCGCTGAAGCAAGGTTGTCACTTGCACTTTGTGAACGGTTCGAAGAGGTTCCCTGGGAGCCGAGACTCCTGAAGAGTTTTCGGGTCGACGCCGGTGAACTTTGGTAGGGCGATGTTATGAGATGCATTCCAGGTTGAGCAAATTGCAGGAGCAACGCACTCAAAGACGGTGTGATTCGCTCAGCATTTTGGTCTTAGAGGGGAACGAGTATGACGCAAACCACACCAGGCCGATCAATGGCGGAGCATCTGCAACCGCTGGCCAATCGAATACAGAAACGCCGGGCGTTTGTTCGTCGAGTGAGCCATGTGTTCTTAACAGCTGATGCATCGAACGTGGAGACTACCTTTGAAGATGCGAGGAACGATGTCCTGCGATGGATGAACAACAGAGCGGGAAGAAAGCTTCCGGAAGCTGCGTGGGCGGGGCAGTCCTTCGATATGGAAGAACTGGGTGCGCAGAGAGTGGCGGCGGTTGCGATCGAAGAACCGCGACTGTGGAGTGCCCGTCTCGATGACGCAGATCGTGAGGTTCCTCAGCGCACTTGGGTGACCGAGGTTGCAATTGGTGAGTCCTCAGAAGGCGTTCTGTTTGGAGCAAGACTGACTTGTGTGTCTCGGGGAGAGGATTTGCCGGTCGGTAGATCTGTGCCTGGATTTGTTCGACAGGTCGTTGAATCCCTTCCAATGCGCCTTGATGGAGTCGGAATACAAATGACGCCATCGTTGGTCACTGATCAGGCGAGCGTCGATGAGTTGATCACTCTCATAGCAGACCCCAAGCGGAGGCATGATGTTGTCGTTGTAGCTTTGCCTGAGGATTCCGAAAACCCCAAGGACGCGCTTATTTCAGCAGAGGTCCTTCACCTTCGAACTCTTGGTTCCGCCCATATTCGAGTGATTACAGGCCCGGCGTCATTTCTGCTTTCGGCAGAGCTTGGTCGGGAGTTT
This sequence comes from Gammaproteobacteria bacterium, assembly GCA_030428905.1. GTDB lineage: Bacteria > Pseudomonadota > Gammaproteobacteria > Pseudomonadales > Azotimanducaceae > SYFY01. Next base: position 734 of record JAUIED010000235.1, on the reverse strand, counting down.
TCAGTGTTTCATTGCGGTGTGAGAACGTATCGACCGGGGTTTGATTTGGCTTTCGACGAGCCCTACTCACACCCGTTGGCAGTTGCGTCGAGAATCCAGAGTTGGGAAGAGAAAGGGCCGGAAGGGTATGCGGATTTCCTTGTTTCCCAGCTTCTAAGAAACAGTGTTAGTTCGCCAGATATCCTGAATGTGCTGCCAGATTTTTCGGAGATTCGGCGCTTTGAAGTTGCCGGCCGGCGCAAGAGGGTAAAGGAAGCGGGGTCGACAGATTCTCAGTTGCTGGAAACTGCAGACGAAGAGATTAAGCGACTCGAGGATGAACTTGCCGATGAGCGCGAAACGGCTCAGGGGCTGCTTGGCACTGCGGAGCTTGAACGGGCCGAGGCGCTGCAGGAGGCCGAAAAATGGAAATCGATGGTCTTCGGCTTACGGAGGCGAATAGCTTCACTCGAAGGCAACCAGCCTGAGGAAACTGTAGTTGAGATCCCGGAGTCGCTCGATGATCTAGAGGCGTGGGCGCAAACCAATTTGGCGGGATCGGTGGAGCTTCACAACAGAGCGCTAAAGGGGGCGAAAAAGTCCCTTTATGAAGATCCTGGTCTTGTCTATCGAGCACTTCTGTTGCTCAGGGATTTTTATGTGCCCATGAAGCTTCAAGGGGGGCATGATCTTCAAGAACTGTTTGAACGGGAGTGTGAGCGCCTGGGCGTCAACGAGACGGCTTCTTTTTCGGG
>JAUIED010000234.1 GCA_030428905.1 Gammaproteobacteria bacterium | reverse complement strand
AACTGGAGTACACTTACCCGCGATTATGCATATCGGTATTAACACGCTTTCCGCGGAAGGGATTCCCTTCCCCAACCACCTGTTCCGTTATCTTTCGCAGGTGATTCGCTGTATCCAAAAGGAAAAAGCCTCCATCACTTTTTCCTGTATCCACGATGCGTCGGTCGCGCCGGGCCTGCCCACGCTGCCGGCCATTCCCGTGGAACACCGCACCGGCGGCCGAACGCCGGTTGAGATGCCAGATATCGGAGTTCTGTAGGAGCGGGCTCAGCGGACGAAGGGCCGGATTCTCACGCACAGCCTGAGGACTTGGCAGATATCGTTGGAGCAGCTTCTTGGGCATAACCTACCTATTATGCCCGGAACCCCGTGATGCTTCGATTCAAGCGTGTCCGTCTAATCGCGCTGGTGGTGTTGTGTGGAACGGTTGCGATACACGTGGCCAACGCGCATCGCCAGGCGCTGTCATCCCGCCTGCCTGGGTGTGTGATCGGAGCGTCGGTTGATGCGCGGGCAAAGGTACTGTCGGTGGATGAGGCGGCCGCAGAGGCGCCTTACCATCAGATTGTCCTGCGACTACCAGTGTCGATTCCGAACTGCACGCATGGCGTCTATCAAGTGCGGCTGAGCTGGAGCCGCAGCCTCGGACTGCCGCTTGCCGGCGAGACCTGGCAGGTTCAGGCAAAGGTGCGGGCCCCGTGGAGTATGCGCAATCCCGGCGGCTTCGACTACGAGCGTTGGCTACTCGCCCGGCGCATAGACGGCACGGGTTACGCGCGTGGTGCGAAGCCCCTGAGTTCAGGGCCGCCGCCGAGCCCGCTGCAAAACTTTCGACAGCGTCTGGGCGTGCGCCTTGATGCTGAGTCGCGACATCCTGGTATCGCCCGGGCGCTGACATTGGGTGATGACCGGGGTATTGCACAGGCGTTCTGGGGATTGTTGCGGGATACCGGTACGGTGCACCTTCTGGTGGTGTCGGGGTTGCATGTCGGCATCGCCGCTGCCGTAGCGCACCTGCTTGCGGCGATGCTGCTGCGGGGCGTGCCGGTGGTGTGCGCGTATCTGCCGGCGGCGCGCTCTGCCCGAGCTGCAGCGGTGCTGGGTGCGACGGCGTACGTGATTCTCGTGGGATTCGAAGTGCCGGTGACGCGTGCGCTGTGCATGGCCGCAGTCGCAGGTGTCGCCGTGCTCGCGTCCCGACGCCTGGGGGCCTGGCAGAGCTACGCGGCGGCGCTGACGGCGACGCTCCTGAGCACCCCGCTGGCACTCCTTGAACAAGGCTTGTGGCTGTCTTTCGGCGCGGTTGGCGTGTTGCTGCTTCGCTTCTCCAACCTGCATCGTGCGCCACTGCGCTTGCGGGCCCTGCGTCTGCTCGGGCAGGCACAGAGCGCGTTGTTCATCGGCATGTTTCCGCTGCTAGCAGCGGCGACTGGGCAATGGGCGTGGGTGGCCCCCGTTGCCAATGCTGTCGCGGTGCCGCTCGTGAGCATCGCCGTCGTTCCGGCGCTTCTGATCTACGCTTTTCTGCCGGTGGATGGCGTTGCATATTGGTCTTTGGCCGTTGCCGATCAAGCGGTTACGCTGCTTGTTGAGCTGCTGCAGGAGATTTCGGCACCGACGATGAGCCTGGCCGAACAGCCGCTCGCGATTGTAGTCCTCAGCATCGCTGCCGCGTTGGCCTGGTTGCTGCCGTTGCCGCGCCGTTTCCGCGTCATGCTGGTGCCGGCATTACTCGCGCCTCTGGCGCCTGGGGATGCGCCGCTTCCACCCGGCGTGTTTCGCCTGCATGTGCTCGATGTTGGGCAGGGCAGTGCCGCCATCGTCGAAACGCGCACCAGCACGCTCCTATTCGATGCCGGTGCTCGCTATCCGTCTGGCTTCGACATTGGTGAGCGGGTCGTTCTGCCGGCGCTCGCGCAGCTATCGCGGAGGCGTCTCGACCGGCTGGTGGTAAGCCACCCTGATAACGATCACGCAGGTGGCGCCGAAGCGGTCCACGCCGTGCACCGTGAAGCACAGCTCATCGATGACGCGTCGTGTCACACATACGCGGGATGGCAGCGCGATGGCGTGCACTTTCGCTTTCTGTCGCATCCACGTATCCGCCAGGAGTCTGCCGACAACGACCGTTCCTGTACGTTGCTGGTAGAGGGGCGGCATGGCCGAGCGCTGCTTACCGGAGATACCAGCGCACGTTACGAAGGGCTGATCGGTCGCCAGGTGGATGGGCAGGTGGACCTGCTCATTGCGCCGCACCACGGCAGCATCACCTCTTCGTCACCGAGCTTCGTGCGCCGCCTGTCACCGCGACTGGTGGTGTTTTCGGCAGGGCGCGGCAACCGCTACAGACACCCGCACCCCGCGGTTGTGGCACGTTTCCGCCGCGCGGGCAGTCGTGTATTCATCACGCACGAGTCCGGCATGCTGCGTTGGCGAAGCGACGACAAGAAAGTTACCGGGTGGCGCGCGCAGAATGCCCGCTACTGGACGCAACGGTTATCCATGTAACGCACCACCTCACGTAAACGACGAATCAGCAAGTCGAGTTCTTCCTCGTTGAGGAAGGCGCCAATCTGCAGGTGTTCGCCGCGGCAGCGTACGTATACTGATTTGTTTCGCCACGGATGTCGGGCGGGCTCCACCTGAAAACGCGTGTGGAACCGATCATATACACGTTCCAGAGTCTTGCGCGGCACGTTCGCGAAGTGGCCGAACTCCACCCACACTTTTTCCGGTTGTACAGTGATCACCTGCTGACGATAACCGCGCCGCACGCAGTACCACAGACAGGAGACGAGCACCGAAAGCTCAAGTACGGTGAATGGCAGAATCATCCACATGCCGCGCCAGGCGAAGCTGATGCCGATGGTCAGCGACACCGCCATCAGAACGTAAAGAAAATACAGGTTGGCCCGCCAGCTCCAGGATTGATTGGGACGTAGGATAAGCTGCGCTTGGCACGGCTCGTCACGGAAGCGCGTATCGATCACGCGGCGCTGACGCCTGGAGAGGCGGCGAACACCCGTCGGATCATGGCAAGATCGAATGGGTCTGCAAACGTCAGATCGCTGGTGGATTTGGCGGATATCAGCCACCGCATGCTTCGGTAGCCGAGACCGGGTAGCAGCGTTGCCTTCTGGTCGGCAGTGCGCGCGTGGTAGACGGTTCGGTAAATCGCCGCCTCCGGTGCTTTGGCATTGTGCTGGCTGGTTTGTCCGAGGCTGGCGCGCACAGCTACACGTACCCCAAAGGCTTCGAAAAGGTAAGCGGCCAGTGCCTCTTCCGGTACATCGCCAACCTGCAGGAAGTGCCCTGGCAGGCTCCACAGGCCCTGCTGCTGCACGACCAGCACCAGCCCGCGTTCGTCCTGCAGAACTGCGCTTTGGAATACCTGGAAGTAGTCGCGCCCCACTGCCAGTTCCTGCCGTGTGCGTTGCACGCTGTTCCACAGGTGGGCGCCAGCAACGCTCAGGTACTCCACGCCGATGCCGTGAGGCTCCACGCGCCGCACCACGGCGTCAACCTGCGGCGTGGCGTGGAGATCCACAGAGCTGGCGCGCAACTGGCGCACTTTGATCTGCGCACCCGGCGACAGCTTGGCATCGTCCACAACGATGAACATGCCCCCCTCGGATATGTCGCGCACGGTGGTCGTCATTTTGCCAAAGGAGATGTGTGATAGCTCCACCAGCATGGGGACAGTAACTCGCGGATACTGACGTTGCTCCATTTCCATCATCGACTCCGTACCGAATCTGCCAGATACGTACATACCGCTGTTTCCAGCGCTTGAAAATCTGGCTGCAGCCCGCATCTTACCAGCAGTCACAACAGATACGAGATCATCACCATGCGCATGGAACGCATGACTACAGCACTGCAGAACGCCCTTGCCGGTGCGCAGACCATCGCTGCTGCGAACGATCACGCGGCAATCGAACCGATGCACCTGCTGGCCGCGATGCTGGAATCCGGTCCGGGGTCGCAGCTGCGCTTGCTGCAGAGGGCTGGTGCGGATGCGACCTTGCTGCGAGAACGGGTGGATGCTGCCGTTCGGCAGCTTCCGAGGCTCGGAAATCCAACCGGAGACATCAACGTCTCACAATCGCTGGCACGGGTGTTGACGCTGGCTGATGGGCTTGCCAGCAAGCAGGGTGATCAGTACGTCTCCTCCGAGACCGTGCTCCTCACGATGCTGCGCGACGACAACGTATCGCGCCTGCTGGCACAGCTGGGCGTCACCGAAGGGCAGCTACAGCAGGCAGTGCAAACTGTGCGAGGTGGAGAAAAAGTGCAGGATCAAAATGCTGAAGAACAGCGCGATGCGCTGGAGAAGTACACGCTGGATCTCACGGAGCGGGCGCGCGAAGGCAAGCTCGATCCGGTGATCGGTCGCGACGACGAGATTCGCCGCACCGTTCAGGTGCTGCAGAGGCGCACGAAGAACAACCCGGTGCTCATCGGTGAGCCAGGGGTTGGTAAGACGGCCATCGTCGAAGGTCTGGCTCAACGGATCATCAACGGCGAGGTGCCGGAAGGCTTGAAGGACAAGCGGGTGTTGTCCCTGGATATGGGTGCGCTGATCGCCGGTGCGAAGTTTCGTGGCGAGTTCGAAGAACGCCTGAAGGCCGTGCTCAACGATCTGGCCAAGCAGGAAGGCAATGTCATCCTGTTCATCGACGAGCTGCACACCATGGTGGGCGCCGGCAAGGCCGAGGGTGCCATGGACGCCGGCAACATGCTCAAGCCTGCGCTCGCTCGTGGTGAGCTGCACTGCGTGGGTGCCACTACCCTGGATGAATACCGGCAGTACATCGAGAAGGATGCGGCACTTGAGCGGCGCTTTCAGAAGGTACTCGTAGACGAACCGAGCGTGGAAGACACCATCGCCATTCTGCGCGGCCTGAAGGAGCGCTACGAACTGCACCATGGTGTAGCGATCACTGACCCGGCGGTGGTTGCCGCGGCGCGTTTATCGCACCGATACATTACCGACCGTCAGCTACCGGACAAAGCCATCGATCTGATAGACGAGGCCGCCAGCCGTATCCGCATGGAGATGGACTCCAAACCGGAGGAGATGGATCGCCTGGAGCGGCGCATGATCCAGCTCAAGATGGAGGTAGAAGCACTCAAGAAAGAGACAGACGTCGCCAGCAAGCAGCGCCTGGCAGATCTCGAGGAGAGCGTTGCCGAGCTCGAGACCGAGTACGGCGAGCTGGACCGTGTGTGGCAGGCGGAGAAAGCCTCTCAGCGCGGCGCCCAGGAGATCATGGAATCGCTGGACGCTGCCAAGATCGAGTTCGAAAACGCC
>JAUIED010000035.1 GCA_030428905.1 Gammaproteobacteria bacterium | reverse complement strand
ATTTGGCAGACATGATGATCTACCGGGCGCCGCTGCCGTCCTGGCCGGGACAGAGCATGGCCGAGGTGTACAAGCGCTATCGCTGCTGGTTGAAGGACGGTGAAATTCCGCACACGAATGATGCGGAAGAGCTGGAGACCTTCCGTCATCTCGGCGGTGAGATCCGCGACGATGGAGAATTCTTCCTGGCGCTCCTGCGTCATTTCGACCGCGACCTGCACTGGTACTACGTGAACGCCAACCGCGACCCGGAGGTGATCAAAGCGTTGCTGCTGAACCCGCGCATGCTGCCCGGTTTCAACGATTCCGGTGCGCATGTCACGAACATGGCCTACTACGATGGCAACCTGCGTGCGCTGCGTATTGGCCTCGAGGACTCTGAAGCCTGCTTCTCGCACATGGTGCGCAGGCTCACGCGGGAGCCTGCGGAGTTCTTCGACCTCGACGTGGGGTCACTGGATATCGGCGCGCGCGCAGACATCACCCTGCTCAATCCGGATGCCCTGCGAACCTATGACGGTGAAGCGAACGTCGCCTATGTGTACCGCGATCTGTTCCAGTGTCATCAGCTCGTGAATCGGTCGGACGGCGTGGTTGGTGGCGTGTACGTCAACGGCAAGGCGGTGTGGAACGGCACCGGGTTCACCGATGTACACGGGCGTGAAAAGCTCGGCGGCGTGCTGCGCGTCCGCTGATGGCTGAACGCATCGGCCTCATATCCGACACCCACCTGCCGGAAGCGCACCCGGAGCTGTGGCCGCAGATCTTTCACGCCTTCGATGGCGTGGACAGAATTTTTCATGCAGGCGACATCCACGAATTCTGGGTGCTCGATGAGCTTGAGAAGATTGCGCCGGTGTTCGCCGCACGCGGCAACGGCGAGGACGGCAGCGGCGGCCGGCCGGTGCAGCCGGAGGATGCGCGCGTGCGCTACGCATGGCTTTTCGAGATCGAAGGTTTGTGGGTGGGCCTCACGCACTACGTGCCTGTACCGGAGCGGCCACCAAAGATGACCCTCGAGCGGTGGGTGGAACGGTTTTTTCCCGAGCGCCGCCCAGACGTCATTGTCTCGGGAGACACCCACGTGGAGCGTATCGCCACGGTCGACGGTACGCTGTGCGTGAACCCGGGCTCTCCCACCTACCCGCACAACTACAACACGCAGTTCGGCACCGTCGGCTTTCTGGAGCTGGATGCGGGCCGCGCTGATGCGTCGGTATGGCAGCTCACCGATCACGGCATCGAGCCCTTTGACTGGCACGCCGTGCCGCCGTGGAAACGGCGTTAGCGTTCGTAGAGCTCCGATAGGTAGCGCTTCGCCGCGTCGAGCCAGGGAAAGCGCGTGTTGCGCGCCCCTTCGATGATCGCCTGCCAGCCGGCGGCTTCTTTCCGGCGCATGGTCAGCGCCCGTTGCACAGTGTCGAGCATGCGGTGTGCCGCTTCTGCTGCATCGGTTGCAGTAAAAACAAATCCATCCACGCCGTCTCTGATCGTATCGGCGAGACCGCCGACGCCATGCACCACGCAAGGCTGGCCGTGCGCCATGGCCATCATCTGACTGATGCCGCAGGGTTCGAACACGCTCGGCATCAAGAACAATGCACCTTCGGCGTAGAGGCGCTGCGCCACGGTCTCCGAGTAGCCGTTGAGAAAAACGAAGTTGTCCTGGCGCGCGCTCACTTTAGTGAGGAAGCGCTCGAGGTCTGCGTCGCCAGTGCCGAGGAGCACAAAGCACTCGCCGGAGCGCAGGCCTGCCAGCAGCGCGTCCAGCGCGCTGGTACCGTGGTCGTCGATTGGCTCCTGCAGCAACGCAAGTTTCTGCGGCGTGACACGGGTGACGCTGGTGAGCGCCGTAACGCCTTTCTTTCGTGCCCGCAATCGCTCCAGATTGCGCAGCGCCAGGTAGTGGGCGCTCGGCACCGTGTCCACCTCAGAAATCCAACCGCGCACGGTGTGCTCAAGCAGGGCGATGAGGCTCGCATCCGCGGGCGGCGCGGGTTCAGGGTCGTAGCCGTTGAGGATGCCCACCAGGCGGTCGGCATTCGCCGCCTCAGCAAGATCTGCTTCCAGCCCTTCGCCGCCGCGCAGAAAAGCACCGTTCGGCTGCTGGATCTCCCGCGCATAGGTCGGCGATACGGCGTGTACCCGGTCGGCGCTGCGGATGCCGAGACGCATAGGGTTGTAGCAATCGGTGTAGTGCGCATCGATGGCGTCTGCGGGGCAGGCCAGGTCGGGGAACCAGGCAGCAAACGACGACGGGTGTCCGCCCAGCGGGCGCTGCCCCTGCAGCGCGAGATTGTGAATGGTGAACACCACCCGGGGCACCTGGAACGTGTCGCGGAACAGCAACACGCCGGCGCTGTGCCAGTCGTGCAGGTGCAGCACGTCGAGCGGCCCCCAGGCCTCTGCTTGCAGGCACTGCGCAGCGGCCAGCGAAAACAGGGCGTAGAGATTGGCGTCAGTGGCGAACGGTGCACCGTCGCCGTCGTGGTGGTAGATCTGGCCGGGCGGGGCGCCGAAGGCCGGATGATGCAGCACCCAGTGCTGCACGCCGGTCTGTACCGAGCGCAGTCTATGAAGCGTCAGACGCTGGCTGCTGCCGGCGAAGTCGACCACCAGCTCGCGTACCTCATCTGCTTCATGCTGATACACGCCGTAGCTCGGCAGCAGCACGTGCACCGTATGGTCGAGTGATGCCAGCACCGGCGGTACGGCGGCGAGCACGTCGCCCATGCCGCCGACCTTGCCGCCGGGCAGCGCGCCACACTCGGCGCTGATCATGAGAATGTTCACGGTCAGCGGGTGGTGTGCAACGGTTGGCCCAGCATCGACGGCGTGACCAGCACCACGCCGCCATCGGTGACGCGAAAACCGCGCGCGCGATCGGCTTCCAGGTCCACGCCGATCTGCGTGCCATCGGGGATTACCGTGCCGCGATCGATGATGCACTTCTTCAGCACGCAGCCGCCGCCGATGTCGCTTTCCGGCAGTATGAGCGAATCCTCCACCACCGTGTGGCTGTGCACGCGTACTTCGGAGTACAGCAGGGAGCGGCGGATCGTTGCACCGGAGATGATGCAGCCGCCGGCAATCAGCGAATTCACCGCCATGCCGCGGCGCGTGTCTTCGTCCCACACGAACTTCGCCGGCGGCAGCTGAGATTGCGCGGTGCGGATCGGCCACTCGCGGTCGTAGATGTTCAGCTCAGGCTCCGGCTCCACCAGCTCCATGTTGGCGCGCCAGTAGCCGTCCAGCGTACCTACGTCGCGCCAGTAGGACTGCACGCCGGTGCTCTCGTCGGCGAAGCGGTAGGCGAACACCCGGTAGCGGTCGACGATGTGCGGGATGATGTCGAAGCCGAAATCGTGCGTGGATCTGGGGTCGTCCGCGTCGCGGATAAGCTGCTCGAACAGAAACTTGGTGTTGAACACGTAGATGCCCATGGAGGCGAGCGCCGTGCCGGGTTGGCCGGGCACTTCGGCGGGCTCTGCCGGTTTCTCCTGGAACGCCATCACCCGGTCTTCCGTGTCCACCTGCATGACGCCGAGGGTGCCAGCCGCTTCCGCGGTGGGCACGGGTACGCAGCCCACCGTCATGTCCGCATCGCTGCGCACGTGGTGAGCGATCATGGTGCCGTAGTCCATCTTGTAGACGTGGTCGCCGGCCAGGATGACTACGTGGCTCGGACCCACCGAGCGGATGATGTCGATGTTCTGAAACACGGCGTCCGCGGTGCCTTTGTACCAGTCGTCGGAGGTGCGCTGCTGCGCCGGCAGCACCTCCACGAATTCGTTGGTCTCTTTGCGGTAGTGGGTCCAGCCGGAGATCAGGTGGCGTATGAGCGAGTGCGACTTGTACTGAGTGAGCACACCCACCCGGCGGATGCCGGAGTTGGCGCAGTTCGACAGGGTGAAGTCGATGATGCGAAATTTACCGCCGAAGTGCAGGCCGGGCTTTGCGCGCCACTCCGTGAGTTCGTGCAGGCGTGTGCCCTTGCCGCCTGCCAGGATGAGGGCCATGGCGTTACGGGAAAGGCGGGTGACGAAGCGCGGGCCTTCCCGCAGGACTTCGTTGCTGAGCTTGGGTTCGTTGGGCATGGGAGGTGGCAGGCGCCTGTGTCATTCTGGGCTGCGCGATTCTCCCCTTTAAGCAGCCACTCTTCCAGCCGCGGCGGCAAGCGCACGCAAATTTGCACTGTCCTCGGCTGCCAGCCCATCAGCGGGAAGGCGCCACTGCCAGTTCTTTCCCCCAACCGTGCCGGGTGTGTTGAGTCGTGCATCGGTGCCCAGACGCAACACATCCTGCATGGGGAAGATCGCAAGCCACGCATCCGTCTGCGCCGCGGCGTTCATCATCGCACCGACGGGATCGTCGTGGTTGCCTAGCGCCATGACGCGCTCGCGGGTGACATCGTCGGCCGTCTCGTACCAGCCCAGCGTGGTGTCGTTGTCGTGGGTCCCCGTGTAGCAGACCGTGTCGCGGGTGACGTTTGCCGGCGCGTGTGGGTTGTACGCATCATCATCGAAACCGAACTGCAGCACGCGCATGCCAGGCAGGTTCCAGCGGGCGCGCAGCTCGTGCACCGAATCCGTGAGCAGGCCCAAGTCTTCGGCGATGAACGGCAGGCCGCCGAAGGCTTCGCTGACCGCGGCGAAAAAGTCGTCTCCAGGACCAGGCAGCCACTCGCCATCCACGGCGGTGTCGCACTGTGCCTCGATCGCCCAGTAGGCATCGAAGCCGCGAAAGTGGTCGATACGAGTCACGTCGAATAACTCTACCGAACGGGCCAGGCGGGCGATCCACCAGCGGAAGTTGTCGGCTCGGTGAGCATCCCACGCGTACAACGGGTTGCCCCAGCGCTGGCCGGTGGCGCTGAAATAGTCCGGTGGTACGCCGGCCACCCGCCGCGGCGCGCCGTCGACGTCCAGATCGAAGAGCTGGCACTCGGCCCACACTTCGGCGCTGTCGTGGGCCACATAGATGGGACAATCGCCGATGAGGCGCACGCCTCGGTCGTTGGCATAGGTTTTCAGGGTCAGCCATTGGCGGTGGAACTCGAATTGCTCAGCGCATATCCGCCGTATGAACGCCTGTGCATCGGTGCCGTCCAGGTGGGTCTTTGTCCAGGCGTGCCACGGCTTGCCGTCGTTGGCCTGCTTCAGCCACGTGAACTGTGCGTAGGGAACGAGCCACGGGGCAGCCTTGGTGAAGGCTTCATATTCCGGTTCGGCGACGATGTCTTCCACCGGGCGCAAAGGGCCGAGCCAGGTAGCGTCGCCGGCAAACGACGAATAGGTCTGATAGGGCGAGCTGCCGTAGCCTGTGGGGCCTACCGGCAATACCTGCCAATAGCTCTGGCCGGCTTCCACCAGCCAGTCGATGAAGCGGCGGGCGCTGCTGCCGAGCAGGCCGTCTTCAGCACGCGGCAGGCTGGTGATGTGCAGCAGCACACCGCTGGCGCGCTGGCTTGTCATGTCAGCCATGTACGTGCCAGATGTCACGGTCGTATTCGGCGATGGTACGGTCGGAGGAGAAGAAGCCGCTGCCGGCGGTGTTGAGAATGCTCATCTGCGCCCATTTTCTGCGATCCGCGAACGCCGCTTCGGCGCGCTTCTGCGCGTTCAGATAGGAGCGGAAGTCGGCCGCCAGCATCCACGGGTCGTGCGGGCTCCTGATCTGTGCGGTCACCTGATCGAAGATGCCGGGCTCGAAGAGATTGAAGTGGCCTTTCTCCAGCAGCGCCAGCACGCGCGCCAGGTCGTCGTCCCCGGCGATGATGGCCTCGGGATCGTAGCTACCGCGTGTGCTCATCACGTCCTGGGCGGACAGCCCGAACAGGAAGAAAGCATCTTCGCCTACACGCTCGAGAATTTCGATGTTGGCGCCGTCGGCCGTGCCGATGGTTACCGCGCCGTTCATCATCAGCTTCATGTTGCCGGTGCCGGACGCCTCCTTGCCAGCGGTGGAGATCTGCTCGCTCAGATCGGTGCCGGGGCAGATGTGCTCCATGGCGGTCACCGAGTAGTTGGGCAGGAAAGCCACGCGCAAGCGGTCGCCCATCAGCGGATCTTCGTTGATGCAGCGGGCGACGTTGTTGATGAGCTTGATGATCTGTTTGGCCATCACGTAGCCCGGAGCGGCCTTGCCGCCTATGAGCACGAAGCGAGGTGCGGACGAGGAACCTGGGTCGCGGTGCGCGAGGTCGTACAGATGTACCACGTGCAGCACGTTCAGCAGTTGCCGCTTGTACTCGTGAATGCGTTTTACCTGCACGTCTACCATCGCCGCTGCATCGAAGTGTACGCCGCAGGTCTCGGCGACGAATGTTGCCAGCCGTGTTTTGTTGCGCTGCTTGACGGCGAGCCACTGCTCCTGAAATGCCGCATCCTGTGCGTGTGCCTGCAGGCTGCTGATGGCTGAAAAGTCTCTTACCCAGGTGTTCCCGATGGCGCTCGTGATCAAGCTGCTGAGCTCCGGGTTGCAGTAGCGCAGCCAGCGCCTGGGGGTTACACCGTTGGTCTTGTTGTTGAACTTGGCTGGCGTCAGCGCATGAAAATCTGCAAACAGGTTTTCGGTGATCAGGCGGCTGTGCAGCGCCGCCACGCCGTTTACGGAAAAGCTGCCGGCGACCGCCAGGTGCGCCATGCGCACCTGCGGCGAAGCATCGTCGGAGATGATGGAAAGGCGGCGCTGACGTTCGTGATCGCCGGGCCAACGGCTGGCTACATCGCGCAGGAAGCGGGCGTTGATCTCACGGATGATGTCCATCAGGCGCGGCAGCATCTCGCCGAGCAAGGCTTCGGGCCAAACTTCCAGTGCCTCCGGCAGCAGGGTGTGGTTCGTGTACGCAATCGTGCGGCTGGTGATATTCCAGGCATCGTCCCAGCCGAGCTGGCGTTCGTCGAGCAGCAGCCGCATGAGCTCCGCCACCGTGATGGCGGGGTGCGTGTCGTTGAGTTGAAAGCAGTGCGCGTCAGCAAAGCCTGTGAAGTCATTGCCATGCTCGCTCACCCACTGTGCCAGTACGTCCTGCATGCTGGCGGAGGCGAGAAAATACTGCTGCTGCAGGCGCAGCGACTTACCGTTCTCGCTGGCGTCGTTGGGATAGAGCACCATGGTGATGTTCTCGGCGGCGTTTTTTTGTGCCACGGACTCGGCGTAGCTGCCGGCGTTGAACTCGCCGAGGTCAAAGCGATCGGTAGCCTGCGAGCTCCATAGCCGCAGCGTGTTGACCACGCCGTTGCGGTCGCCGGGAATGGGCAGGTCGTAGGGCACGGCAATGACGTCCTTGGTGTCCACCCAGCGGTAGCGCAGGCTGCCGGCGTCGTCGTGATAGGCCTCGCTTCGGCCGTAGAAGCGTACGCGGCGCGCGAGCTCTGAGCGTTCGATCTCCCAGGGATAGCCGCGCAGCAGCCAGTGATCCGGACGCTCCACCTGATAACCGTCTTCGATGTCCTGGTAGAACATGCCGTACTCGTAACGCAGACCGTAGCCGGTCACCGGCAGGTCCATGGTGGCGCAGCTATCCAGGAAGCAGGCAGCGAGACGGCCGAGGCCGCCGTTGCCGAGGCCAGCGTCGGCCTCCTGGCCCTGCATCTCTTCGAGAGACGTGCCTAGTGCGCGCAATGCTGCCTCTGCACCTTCGTCGAGCTGCAGATTGTTTACCGCATTGGTCAGCGCGCGGCCGAGCAGAAACTCCATGGAGAGGTAAAACACGCGCTTTTCGGCCTCATTGCGGCGCCGCTCCTTGGTTCGCCGCCAGCTGTCGAATATGTCGTCGCGCACGGCCATGGCCGTGGCGAGGTACAGGTACCAGTCGGAGCGCTCCTCAGCGCTGCGCCCCAAAGTGGTGGCGAAGTGGTGTTCGATGCGTCCCTGTAACGATGGTTGGTTCACGCAGCGGTCTCCTGGTTGCTGAGCACCAGCACACTGTGCGGTGCAACGTCGATCGTGCCGACGACGGTGGTGTGGGTTGCTTCGTTAGTGGTCGACGTGTCGAGCACCACGCACCAACACTGGTCCGGTTCGAGGCGGAAGGGGGCGGTCGCGGTGCCGCGGTTGATGCACACGCACAGACGTTCCTTGCCGACCTGCCAGTGCATGGCGAACGGCGTATCGTCGGCGTGCCAGTCAGCTTCCTGCATGGCGGCTCCGTCCTCTCTCAGCCAATGCACGGCCACCTCGGCTTCCACGTTTTCATGTACGAAGCGGTGCTGCTGAAATACCGTGGAGCGTGCCCGCAGGCGGTTCAGCCGGGCGATGAGCGGTGCCAACTCCTGGGCGTCACCTGTCCAGTCGATCCACGAGGTGTCGTTATCCTGACAGTAGGCGTTGTTGTTGCCGCCCTGTGAGTTGCCGATTTCATCGCCGGCAAGCCACATCGGCGTGCCTTGCGACAGCAACAGCGTTGCGGTCATCGCCCGCTTGCGCGCTCGTCGCTTGAGAAGGATCTCCGGGTCGTCGGTAGGCCCCTCGTGCCCGCAGTTGTCCGATAGATTGTGATCATGGCCGTCGCGGTTGTCTTCGCCGTTGGCCTCATTGTGCTTGCCTGAATAGGACACCAGGTCCTGCAGCACAAAGCCGTCGTGGGCGGCGACGAAGTTGATGCACGACTGTGGGCCGCGGCCGCTGCGCTCAAACAGCTCGCTGGAGCCGTGCAGTCGTCGAGCGAGCTGCGCCTGCGCGCCGGGTTCGCCGCGCCAGTATGCGCGCACGTCGTCGCGATAGCGGTCGTTCCATTCGGCCCAGGGCGCTGCGTAGCTGCCGAGCTGGTAGCCGCCCGGCCCGATGTCCCAGGGCTCGGCGATGAGCGTTTTGCCGTGCAGGACGTGATCATCAGCGATGCGCGCCAGCAGCGGGTGCTGTGCGTCGAAGCCTCCAGCGCTGCGGCCGAGCGTGGTGGCCAGATCGAAACGGAAGCCGTCCACTTCGTAGCGCTGCACCCAGTGGCGCAGGCAGTCGATGATCAGGCGCTGCACGGCGGGGTGCGCGGCGTTGATGCTGTTGCCACAGCCGGTGTGGTTGGCGTATGCGCCTTCCTCCAGCACGTAGTACGTGGGCGCACCGAGCCCGCGCAGGTGCCACAACGGCCCATCGGCGCCGCCTTCAGCGGTGTGGTTGAACACCACATCGACAATGACCTCGATGTTGGCATCGTGTAGCGCTCGTACTGCGGCGAGAAACTCCTCGTTGGCGTGTGCCGGATTCTGCGCGTAGCCCATATGCGGCACGAACCAGGCCACCGGGTTATAGCCCCAGTAGTTGCTGAGGCCTTTTGTCTGCAGGTGCGGTTCATCAACAAACGCCTGCACGGGAAGCAGCTCAACGCTGCTCACGCCCAGGGATTTGAGATGTGCGATCACGCTAGCAGCAGCGAGGCCTGCGTACGTGCCTCGCACCGTTTCATGAAGATCGGGAAATCGTTTGGTCAGGCCTTTGACGTGCGCTTCGTAGATGAAAGAAGGTTGTGGCGCGGCTCGCCAGCGGCGTGGTGCAGGATGCGCCTCCTCCACCACGCAGCGGCTCGTGCGCCCGGCACCGGGCGGGCCACTCAGCCGTGTGGCGTAAGGGTCGAGCAGGCGCGCCTCGGCATTGAAGCCCAGTTCCGGCGTGCCGGAGGCGCGCAGCATGTACTGCTGCCCGGCGGCGATGCCTGACACGAATCCGTGGCGAATGCCGTGGTCGTCGCCCGGCAGCGACAGGCAGGCTGTCTCATTGCCGGCGTCGTCGTACAGACACACGGCCACTTCGGTGGCGAGCTCGCTGTACACAGCGAAGTTGACGCCGCCGTCGCGCACCGTGCTGCCGAGCGCGTCGTGTGAACCGATGCAGACCTGGGGGCGAATCATGCTTCAGGTGTCCACTGGAAAATCTGCGTCGCCAGAGGTGCCAGGCGCAGGGACAGGGAGGTGGATTGCCCGTCACAGGCGACATCCTCGCTCCACACGCCGCCTTCATTGCCGACATTGCTGCCGCCGTAGATCGACGCATCCGTGTTGACTCGCTCTGAGTAGTAGCCGCGCTTGGGCACGCCCAGGCGGTAGCCGTCGCGCACTACAGGCGTGAAGTTGCAGACGATGATCATCAGCTCCCCAGCCTCGCCCTGACGGGCGTAGGCGAGGGTGGAGCCCTGCGCATCGCCGGCCTTCAACCACTGGAAGCCACGGGCATCGCAGTCCAGCGCATGCAGCGCCGGTTCGCTGGTGTACAGCGTGTTCAGATCGCGCACAAGCTGCTGCACGCCGCGGTGTTCGGCGTGGGCCAGCAGGTGCCACGACAGCTCGGTGTCGTGGTTCCACTCGGTGGATTGTGCGAATTCTGCGCCCATGAACAGCAGTTTCTTGCCCGGGTGTGTCCACATGAAAGCGTAGTACGCCCGCAGATTGGCGAACTGCTGCCAGCGGTCTCCCGGCATGCGCCCCAGAATGGAGCGCTTGCCGTGCACCACTTCGTCGTGGCTCAGCGGCAGGATGAAGTTCTCATCGAAGGCGTAGACCAACCCGAAGGTTAGCTCGCCGTGATGGTGCGATCTGTAAACCGGGTCACGGGACATGTAACTGAGGGTGTCGTTCATCCAGCCCATGTTCCACTTGTAACCGAAGCCGAGGCCGCCCTGATGCGCTGCCCGCGTCACGCCCGGCCAGTCGGTGGACTCCTCCGCCACCGAAACCGCCTGCGGATGGGTGCCGTAGAGCGCGGTGTTTACCTGCTGCAGGAAGGCCACCGCTTCCAGGTTTTCGCGGCCGCCATGCACGTTCGGCAGCCATTCGCCCTCGCCGCGGCTGTAGTCGAGATACAGCATGGAGGCGACCGCATCCACGCGCAGACCGTCAATGCCGTAGCGCTCGAGCCACATCAGCGCGTTGCTGACGAGGAAGCTGCGTACTTCGTGGCGCGCGTAGTTGTAGATGAGCGTGTTCCAGTCCGGGTGATAGCCGCGCCGCGGATCGGCGTGCTCGTACAGGGCCGTGCCGTCGAAACGGGCGAGCCCATGCTCATCTTCCGGAAAATGCGCAGGCACCCAGTCCAGCAGCACGCCGAGGCCTGCTTCGTGGCACCGGCTGACGAACCGTCGAAACGCCGCCGGCTCGCCGAAGCGGCTGGTAGGTGCGAAGAGCCCCGTGGGTTGGTAACCCCAGGAGCCGTCGAACGGGTGCTCGGCGATGGGCATGAGTTGAATGTGGGTGAAGCCGAGGTCCACCACATAGCCGATGAGCGCATCTGCCAGCTCGTCGTAGCTGTAGTAGCGTCCATCCGGGTGCCGCTTCCAGGACCCGGCGTGCACCTCATAAATGCTCACCGGATCGTGGGTGCTTTGTGGGCGCCTCGATTCTCCGGTCACAGGGGCGAGCGGCGGTGCGGTCAGGGAAGCGGTCTGCTGACGGTTCTGTTGCCAGGCGCCCACCGGATCTGCTTTCTCCACCCGCTCGCCGGATGCCAGGGTGAGCGCGTATTTATAGTGGTGCGCGGCATCTATGCCCGGCAGGAACAGCTCCCATACCCCTGATGGTGTGTGTCGGCGCATGGGATGCACACGCGCGTCCCAGCCGTTGGCGTCTGCAACCACCGAGGCGGCCTTTGCGTTGGGTGCCCACACTGCAAAGCGGTAACCCTCGAGGCCTGCGCAGGTCATCGGCTGTGCGCCGAGCCAGTGATGCACACCCTGGTGGGTACCCTCGTTGAAGAGATACAGGTCACCGGCCTGGAAGGTGCTCGGCAGGCTGTACGGATCGTGCACTTCCCAGGCACCACTGTCGCCGGTGAATCGCAGGCGCCCCGGCCGGGACGGGTCACTGCCGGCAGCCTCGCCGGCAAACAGGCCAGGGTGGCCCGGCACCGGCAGCAAGGCGACGGCCGCATCGTCAAGGAGCAGCTCTGCCGTGTGTGCGGCGGGCATCCACGCGCGCCACAGAAACCCGTCTTCCGCCTGGTGTGGACCCAACAGGCGGAAGGGGTCATGGCATGAAGCGCTTGCCAGGGCGTCGGCCAGCGCGTTGAGCTCAGGGGGTAGGGGGGTCGGCATTGGCGGCATTATACGGCGGTGCGAGGGGCGGCGTAGCTGACCGGCGCACACCGGGGCAGATTGACCCGCGGTAGTGTGGGCATCAGGATCTTCGAATCTGATGGTATAGGAGGGAGGCATGGCGGCACCGCGAAGCGTACGCACGCTGGGGGAGTTGCTCGGTTATCACGCACAGCAGCAGGGCGAGCGGGACGTGTTTCTGTTCGAGGGGCGGAGAACCACGTATGCGGAGTTCGACCGGCATGCCAATCAGGTTGCCCAGGGTCTTGCCCGCCTCGGCGTGGCGCAAGGCGCGCGGGTGGGTTATCTCGGCCGCAACTCGGATCACTTCTATGAACTGGTGTTCGGTTGCGCGCGGCGGGGCGCGGTGTCGGTGGGCATCAACTGGCGCCTGGCGCCGCCGGAAGTGGCCTACATACTCGAGGACTGCGACGCCTCGGCCCTGTTTGTCAGCGAAGCGTTCTATGGCCTGGCGCAGGAAGCACTGCGGGTGCTCGGCCGTGATCTGCCAGTGGTGGCGATGGACGAAGGGCACGAGCGTTGGCCTGCGTTCGACGCCTGGCGGGACGGCCAGAGTGACGCCGTGCCGGATGCGGTGGTCTCACCGGATGACGTTGCCATCCAGATGTACACGAGCGGTACCACCGGCCACCCGAAAGGTGTGCAGTTGCCGCACCGCTGCTTTTTCGACCTGCAGTCGCAGCCGCCGAACGACGACATGGCCTGGAATCGCTGGACGCCGGACGACGTGAGCCTGGTGGCCATGCCGAGCTTTCACATCGGCGGCGTCGGTTACGGCATCTGGGGCCTGTACGGCGGCTCGCGCCTGGTGATCACGCCGGAGTTCGACCCCGGCGAGACGCTGGAGATCATCGCCCAGGAAGGCATCACGAAGACCTTCATGGTGCCGGCGGCCATCCGCATGTGCGTGCAGCACCCACAGGCGGCGAGCACGGACTTCTCCACGCTGGAGTATGTGATGTACGGTGCTTCACCCATTCCGCTGGATCTGCTGCGCGAGGCGCTGGCAACGTTTCAGTGCGGCTTCGTACAGCTCTACGGCATGACGGAAACCACCGGAGCGGCCACGTACCTGCCGCCGCAGGATCACGATGTGGCGGGCAACGAGCGCATGCGCAGCGCCGGCAAACCCTACCCGGGCGCACGGCTGAAGGTGGTGGACGAAAGCGGCCGCGAAGTGCCGACCCGTGAAGTGGGCGAGATCTGCATCTACTCGCCGGCCAACATGACCGGCTACTGGAACCTGGCCGAAGCCACCGAGCAAACGCTCATCGATGGCTTCGTGCACACGGGGGACGCGGGTTACCTCGATGAAGATGGCTACGTGTACGTGCATGACCGGGTGAAGGACATGATTGTCAGCGGCGGTGAGAACGTCTACCCGGCCGAAGTGGAAAGCGCGCTTTTCGGCCACCCGGCGGTGGCCGACATCGCCGTGATCGGCGTGCCGGATGAGCGTTGGGGCGAGGCGGTCAAAGCTGTCGTGGTGCTGTCACCCGGGGCGGAAGCGGACGAGACCGAGCTGATCGGCTACGCACGGGAGCGCATCGCCGGCTACAAATGCCCGAAGAGCATCGACTTCATCGACGAGCTGCCGCGCAACCCGTCCGGCAAGGTGCTCAAGCGGGAGTTGCGTAAACCTTACTGGGAAGGCATGGATCGGCAGGTGAACTAACCTTGCCATATGAGCAAGGTCAACTTCGGACCTCTCTCCGCCGAGAGCCTCGAAGAGGGTATTCGCCTGGAGATCCAATCCGGCAGCAAACATGCCGCGGCAGAGCTGTGTCCGCGGGATGCGGGTGCGCTTGCCAGCTTCATCACGCGGCAGCGATGGGACGAAACCCGCACCGGTTTTCGTGTGCCGGTGCACGCGTTGCCGGGCGACATCGGCGATCACATCAAAGTTACGCTGGTGCACAAGAGCACCATCTACGACTGTGAGGCGGTGGATATCAGCCTGACGGGCATGCTCGTGCGCTGCGGCGAGCTGCGGGTGGGCGCCAACACCCGTCTGGATGCCCGCATTCTCCTGGAGGAGCATCTTGCCCGCCTGCCGGCGGAGGTGGTGCGCGCCGATGGCCCGGTGCTGGCGCTGCATTTTCTGGAATGCATGCGCGGCGGCGAGCTGCAGCCGCCGCAGGACCTGGTGGCGCTGTTCCGCCGGTTGGAGCAGGTCTATCTGAGATTGCGTCGCGAGGCGGACGGCGACTGACCGCTCAGGCACACTATGTGCAATTCAACGTGGGTAAGGAGGGAGATGCGTCATGCGGGATTTGCGCGGCAAGGTGGCATGGGTAACGGGTGCGGGTACGGGTATCGGCGAGGCGGCTGCGATAGCGCTGGCAGACGCTGGTATGCAGGTGGTGCTCTCCGGTCGGCGCGCGGACAAGCTCGAGCATGTGGCGCAACAGACCGGCGGGATGGTGGCGCCTTTGGATGTATCTGACCGATCGGCCGTGCAGGCTGTGGTCGAGCGCATCGCGGGCGAGTACGGCCGCATCGATGTGCTGGTTTCCAGCGCCGGCATCAACTTCGCACGACGCAACTGGCACACGGTGGATCCGACAGATTGGGATCAGGTGATCCGCGTTAACCTGGATGGTGCGTTCTACTGCGCGCATGCTGTATTGCCGCACATGATTCGAAATGGCGACGGGCTGATCGTCAACATCTCTTCGTGGGCGGGCAAGCATGTGAGCGTGCTGACCGGCCCCGCCTACACGGCGTCCAAGCACGCTATGAACGCCATGAATGAAAGCATCAACATGGAGAACGGCATCCATGGCGTACGCGCCTGCGCGGTCTGTCCTGGCGAGGTGGCTACCCCGATTCTCGACAACCGTCCGCAACCACCTTCGGCGGAAGAGCGCGCGCGCATGGTACAGCCAGAGGATTGCGGGGCGGTGGTGCGCTTTCTGGCGGAGCTGCCGGAGCATGTGTGCATCAACGACCTCACGGTGTCGCCCACCTGGAATCGCGGCTATGTGGGCCAGGCGCTGGCCATTCAGCGCGAGGAGGAAGCGCGGCTCTAGCGCTCTACCTGACCGAGATTGGCATGAATCACAGCGCCGTTCAGCACCGGGCTGGTTGCGGCGAACCACAGAGTCGAGGCGATTTCGTCTGGCTCGATGAGGCGTCCGTACGCTGACATGTTGGCCACCGCTTCCATGGCGTCTGCCGGTACGTGCTGGCGCAACATCTCGGTATCCGTGAAGCCGGGGCAGATGGCAGCCGTGTGCACGCCACGGCCGGCCAGGTCCTGGGTGAGTGCGCGCATCATGCCAATCTGGCCGTGCTTGGTGGTGACGTAGGAGAAGCTGTTGGGCACCGCTTTCTCGCTGAGGGTCGAAGCCACGTAGAGAATGCTGGAGCCCGGACGCATGTAGGGAATGGTGAAAAAGTTGAGGCTGTTGGGGGCGACCAGATTGACCTCGATCACCGACCGCAGCGCGTTGCTGGGCGTTTCCACGGCAGAGTCGTTGTCGAGACGCGAAGCGTTGTGGATGAGGGTAATCTGATCCGAGCGTTCGAGCAGCGGCATGAGCACCGGGCCTGCCTGCTCGATGAAGCCTGGCTGCGCCAGATCGCAGTTGATATGGGTGACCTGCTCCAGCGGGCAACGGCGCCGTGACAGGTTGATCACCTCGAAGCCTTCGGCGAGAAAGCGCTGCGCGGTATGCAGGCCGATGCCGCTGGAAGCGCCCGTAATCAGCAGGGTTTTCATGTTCTTCTCCAGACCGCGCCGGCCCATTGACCTGCGCCGGACGATACCTTGATTTCCAGGCGCGAGATAGGCTGCGCGGCAATGCTGTCCTGCGCCAGTAGCCGCTCCAGCATGTGCGCCGCGAGCTCTTCGACGGTGATGTTGCGCACCGGCAGCACCAGCACGTCGCGGGGCAGAAAAGGAATTTTCTCGCCGTTGAACAGCGCCACCACGTAGCCGTTGTCTTCGCTGATGTGCAGATGCGGCGAGTTCTCGGGCAGCAGCATTCGCTCATCCCAGGCATCGCACAGACCTTTCAGCGCGGTTTTGACGATGTTGTAGTCGAAGGCGAGGCCATCCTCCCCCACGTCGCTGTCCACGTTGGCCGCCACGTAGAAGTTGTGGCCGTGCAGATCTTCGCGCTCGGTGGCGCTGAAAATCGTGAAGTGGGCAGCGGCGAAGTGCAGGTACTCCTTGCTGATCTCGATGGTGGTTGTCGACATGTTACTCAGTCTGTATGCGGTTCAATATGAGCCCGTAGAAAAACGCATCACCCCGGTCGAAATACCAGCCGAGGTGCACGTTGCACTCGCTGCAGGCGGCCAGCCGCCACTGAAAGCCCGGAAACCAGGTATCTGCGGCCATCGGCTGGCCGGCAATTGTGCAGCCCAGCGCCTGAGCATAACAGCCGAGGTGGAAGGTGAAACCGTGCGGGTTGGTACAGGTGTGTTCGTGGGCGCCGTTCACGTCGATGCGGTCGTGGCGCAGCGCCAGCACGCTGGAGCATGTCGCGCAGTACACATAGTCATTATCACGCGGCCGCGTGCGCTCTTTGCGACGCTCCAGATCGGCGTCGCTGCCTTGACGGGATTTGTCGATGACGTCGATGATCTCGAACCTTTCCGGTTGGAGGCAGTTGCCATGGAATCCTTCTCAAGCATCTTCGAGCGTGCCAGCGAGCGCAAGGGGGGAGCGGCGGCGCTGGAAGCGTTGCTGCCTCAGCCGGCTTCCAACGCCGAGCTTGCCGCCATCACGGACGCGCAAGCGTTGGCGGAGATGACGAAGTGTGTGTTCCGCGCGGGCTTCGTCTGGCAGATCATCGAGAACAAGTGGCCCGGCTTTGAAGCGGCGTTTCATGGTTTCGACGTGAACCGCTGCGCCATGCTGTCGGATGAGGATCTGGAACGCCTCGGTCAGGACGATCGCATCGTGCGCAACGGCGCGAAGATCCGCTCCGTATCCCGCAATGCGGCATTCGTGCAGGCAGTGCGTGACCAGCACGGTAGCTTCGGCCGCTATCTGGCGGAGTGGCCGACTGATGACGTCATCGGGCTCTGGGCGGATCTGAAAGCGCACGGTGATCGCCTTGGAGGTCAGACCGGACGCTTCGTGCTGCGCTTCCTGGGTAAGGACACACCGGTGCTTTCCGCGGACGTGCTCACGGCCCTCAAGCAGCAGGGTGTGGTGGATCGGGAGCCCACCAGCAAGAAAGCCCTGGCGGCAGTGCAGGCTGCCTTCAACACCTGGCATACACAGAGCGGCCGGCCCCTGTGTCAGATTTCCCGTGTGCTTGCCTGCTCGGTGCCGTAGCGTGCGGCCTGCAACCTGATAGAGTGCAGTCATGAACGCCCGCACTCAAAACGACATCACCGGCATGACGCGCGCAGGTTCTACGGTGCGCAAGGCCTTTCTCGCCATGCGCCGCGCGGCGCGCCCCGGCATGACCACCGCTGAGTTGGACGATATCGGCGCCCGCATGCTTGCCATGCATGGCGCGCGCTCCGCGCCGCGCCTCTACTACGACTTTCCCGGCGCTACGTGTATCAGCGTCAACGAAGAGGCAGCGCATGGTATTCCCGGTGAGCGAGTGCTCACTTCGGGTGATCTGGTGAACATCGACGTATCGGCCGAGCTGGACGGTTTTGTCGCCGACATGGGCGAGTCTTTTGTGTTGGATCCGGACGAGGAGCACGAGGCCCGCCTGCGTATCTGCCGGTCGGTGCAGGCGGCGGTGCGTGCGGCCCTTGCCCAGGTGCGCTCCGGCCGCTCGCTGAACGTCATCGGCAAGGCGGTGCAGAAGGTGGCCGACACTGCAGGCTACCGCATCGTCGAAAATCTGGGCAGCCACGGCGTCGGGCGCTCCATTCACGAAGAACCATCCTACGTGCCATTGGACAACCCCCGGGAGAAACGCAAGCTGAAGAAGGGCATGGTGCTGACCATTGAGCCGTTTTTCTGCACGTCGGCTTCCTGGGTGGAGGAACAGGCGGATGGCTGGACGCTGTCGGTGCCGGAGGGCGCCCTGGTGGCACAGTACGAGCATACCCTGATAGTCACCGATGGGGCGCCGCTGGTGGTCACGGCCTGACATGCGCATTGGCCTGACCGGGGCGCAACGAGCGTTTCAAGATGACGTGCGCGGGTTCCTGGCAACCAATCTGCCCAAGGAGCTGGCTCGAGCGGTGCGGCTGGGGGCATCGGTAGATCGCCAGGCGCTTGAAGCATGGACACGCACGCTCACGGCCAAAGGCTGGTCGGCGCCTGGTTGGCCGGTGGCGCACGGCGGGCCCGGCTGGTCGCTGGTGCAGCGGCACATCTTCGACGTGGAGTGTCGTCTGGCGCACGCGCCGGTTTTGCACGGCATGAATTTCAACATGGTGGGGCCGGCGATCATTAGGTTCGGCACATCGGCGCAGCAGCAGGCGCATCTGCCGCGGATCCTCAACGCTGAGTCGTGGTGGTGCCAGGGGTACTCCGAACCCCAGGCCGGTTCGGACCTTGCGAGTTTGCGCACCAGCGCCGTGCGTGATGGCGATGACTACGTGGTGAACGGCCAGAAAACCTGGACCTCCGGTGCGGAGCACGCGGACTGGATCTTCTGCCTGGTGCGCACAGACCCGGAGGTGCAGCAGCAGCGCGGTATCAGCTTTCTGCTCATCGACATGAACGCACCGGGTGTCGAGCGTAGGCCGTTGTATGCATTCAACGGCAAGATGCTGTGGAACGAAGTGTTTTTCGATGACGTGCGCGTGCCGGTGGCAAACCGCCTGGGTGAAGAAAATCACGGCTGGACCGTGGCCAAGAGCCTGCTCGGCGACGAACGCCTGATGGTGTCGCGGGTGGCAGAGAACAGGCGGTGCCTGACGTTGGTTCGTGAAGCGCTGGCCGACACGCCAGGCGCGGAGCATCTCCGACAGCGGGCGGATGCACTTGAGGTGCGCCTTGAGGCGCTGGAGATGACGTCGCTGCGTATCCTCAGCGACGCAGACGGCGGCGGCCGCATTGGCGCAGAGCCGTCCATGCTGAAGCTCAAAGGCTCACAACTGGTGCAGGCG
This sequence comes from Gammaproteobacteria bacterium, assembly GCA_030428905.1. Taxonomy (GTDB): domain Bacteria; phylum Pseudomonadota; class Gammaproteobacteria; order Pseudomonadales; family Azotimanducaceae; genus SYFY01. Next base: position 16,895 of record JAUIED010000035.1, on the reverse strand, counting down.
ATGGATGAGCTGCTCTTCGAAGCGGCGGCGCATTGGGCCCTGCCTCTGGATACTGCTGCCAAGCCGGGATCGGGCTGCGTGGGCCCGGAGCGCTTCGAGTACGTGGCGTCTGGCGCCTACCACCATCGCGGCTACACCATAGCCGGTGGTGCCACTGAGGTGCAGCGCAACATCATCGCCAAGCAGGTGTTGGGTTTGTAGATGGTCGATAGTTATTTGCGATTGTTTCTATAAAAACAATCAACTTCATATAATAGTGTTCGTTGCCTATCCTGATCGCATCAATCAAGCAGTCAGGAGTATCCAATGCAACATCTTCAAGCCGGCGACCGCGTACCACAGGTCACCTTCAAGACCCGCAACGGTCACGAGTGGGCCGATGTTACTTCCGCCGAAATCTTCGACGGTCGGCGCGTGGTGGTTTTCTCCCTGCCCGGCGCCTTCACGCCCACCTGTTCGTCGGCGCATGTGCCGCGATATAACCAGCTCGCGGACACGTTCAGCCAGCTCGGTGTGGATGAGATCGTCTGCCTGTCGGTGAACGATGCGTTTGTCATGAACCAGTGGCAGAAGGATCAGCAGGCATGGAACCTCCGGTTTCTGCCGGATGGTAACGGCGCCTTCACCGAAGGCATGGGCCTGCTGGTGGACAAGGATGATCTCGGTTTCGGACGTCGCTCCTGGCGCTACGCCATGGTGGTGAACGACGGTGTCATCGAGCAGATGTTCGTTGAGCCCGAGGAGCCGGGCGACCCCTTCCATGTGTCGGATGCCGACACGGTGCTCGAGTATCTGGCGCCGGGCCGGGCTGCACCGGCTGATGTGACGGTGTTCACCCGTGCCGGTTGCGGCCACTGCGCCCGCGCCAAGCGCGCGTTGAGCGCCGCAGGGCTTGCGTTCGAGGAGCTGGAGCTCGGCTCAGGTATCAGCGACCGCACGATGCGCGCGGTCGCGGGTGCCACAACGTTCCCCCAGGTGTTCGTCAACGGCCAGCGGATAGGTGGCGCAGACGATGTGGAGGCCTGGCTGGCTGAAGATCGCGCTGCCTAACAGGCTGCTGAAAAAGCAGCCTGGTATCCCGGCAAGGGACGGGCGGGCCGCGAACCAAGCACGTAAGTGCTTGATTCGGCGTGAGCGGGCGACAGCCCGCGGTCGCTGAATAAGTACAGGAAGTACTTATTCAGCACCCTGCTAAGCGCAAGCTTCGCAACGCTCGCGCAGATGGCGGACTACTGCATCAGGGCCTTGAGGTCCTGATCCGGGTCCGCCAGCTTCTGTGCGTCCACAGGCTTGCCGATCATCTGCTTGCACATCATGAACTCTTTGGGGCTGTTGACCGCGTCAGCCGCCACCACGTTGCCGTCTTTCAGGTAGAACACGGCAAACTGATTGGCGGCCTGATCGCCGCGCAGCACCTGCTGGTCGCCGTCTGCCGAAAATCCCACCATCTGCAGCTTCAGTTCGTACTGATCGGACCAGAACCAGGGAATGGACGCATACACCTTGTCGCCGCCGCAGATGTTGGCGCAGGCCACGCGCGCCTGCTCCATGGCGTTGGGCACGGATTCCAGGCGCAGCCGTCTGCCGAGCAGCGGGTTGGGGTGGTTGCTGCAGTCGCCGATCGCATAGATGTCGGGGTTGGAGGTGCGGCAGTGATCGTCCACGACGATGCCGTTGTCGCACGTAAGCCCGGCGTCCTGCGCAAGCTCGATATTGGGGATGATGCCGATACCGACGATCACAACGTCCGCGGCAAAGCGTTGCTCGCCCGCCTTCACAGCGGTGACGCGGCCGTCGGCGCCCTCAAAGCCGCTGACGCCGGTGTTGGTGTGTATGTTGACACCGCGTGAGGTGTGCAGGTTGTGGTAATAGGCGCTCATCTCCGGTGTGGTGACGCGCTGCAGGATGCGGTCTTCCATCTCGATGACGTGCACTTCCATGCCGGATTCCACTGCCACGGAGGCCACTTCCAGGCCGATGTAGCCGCCGCCGACGATCACCAGCTTCTTACCTTCGCCCATCTCTTCACGGATCGCGTCCACATCACCGATGGTGCGCAGGTAGTGAATGCCGCCCAGATCCGAACCTTCGATGTTGAGGATGCGCGCACGGCTGCCGGTAGCGATGATCAGGTGGTCCCAGGCGACGGTCTCGCCTCCGTCTGTGGTAACCGTTCTGCCTTCCGGGTCGATGGCGGTCACGCGCACGCCGGTGCGTACGTCCACATCTTTGTCGTCGTAGAACTTCTGCGGCCGCAGATACACCCGCTCGATGGGCTGCTCACCGGACAGGTACTGCTTCGACAGCGGCGGGCGCTGATACGGAATGTGCGCCTCATCGCCGAAGATGATGATGGGGCCTTCGTGGCCCTCCTGGCGGAGGCTTGCTGCTGCCTGGCCGGCGCCGTGGCCGGCGCCGATGATTACGACGGTGGACATGACCGCTCCTGAAACCTGAAACCGCCTAGTCTACCCAGCGCTTCAGCAGGAAACGAGGTTTGTGCCGGCGATCATCGCCTTGACGTCTTCCGTGCAGCGCGCCGCTGGCACGAACTCCGCGGTGCGCCCGAGCAGCGGAGTGCCGATGTAGCCGCGCATGCGCAGTACACCCTTGCGCGACACCGTGATATGCGCGGAGTACCAGTTGCCGGACTCGGGATCGTACAGCTCACCGCGCCATTTGCCGTCATCCCAGATGAAGCCTTTGAGGAGGTTGATGCCGAGCACCGGCCGGGCTCGCAGGCTCGCGTCGGGGTTGTTGTCGTCGCGCCGCTCGGTGCCCACCGGCCAGTTGGTTTCCTCTTCTGCCGTGTAGGTAGGGTTCTTCAGCGCCACCACTTCGGCACGCAGGGTGTCTCCTTCCACGCTGATGCGCAGCATGGACTTGTCGTTGGCCCACAGCCCGCTCGGGTCACGCGAGTCGTCGGCGTGCGCGGCGACGCCCGCGAGGCACAGGAAGGTTGCAATGCTCAAGAGGGTGGCGAATGCTCTCACGGTCGGCTCCTGGGTGGTTAAGGGATGGGATGGTGGCTGAGAAACGGTTTTTGACGCTGACCGAGATGGTACAGGCGGCGCGGCGCAACTTGCACCGCAATGAATGGGACTACCTGATGGGCGCGGCGGAGACGGAAGCGTCGCTGCGGCGCAATCGGGCGGGTGTGGAATCGTGGCTCTTCCGGCCGCGCATTCTCAACGATGTGAGTGGCGCCAGCGCCCGCACCAGCCTGCTCGGTCATTCCGTACGTTTGCCCGTGGTGATGCCGCCCATCGGCTCGGTGCAGGTGTTTCACCCTGAAGGTGCGTTGGACGTGGCGCGTGCGGCAGATGAGTTCGGCGTGCTGCAGATTCTCAGCTCCGTGTGCCAGCCGGATTTCGAAACGCTGGCTGCAGAAGCACCCGGGCCGCGCATCTACCAGCTCTATCTGGTGCGCGATCAGGCGTGGATGGACGACATCATCGAGCGGTCCATCGCCGCCGGCTACACCGCCTTCTGCCTCACGGCCGACACCCAGGTCTACTCGCGGCGCGAGCGCGACATGCTCAAGCGCCACATACCCGGTTCGGGGCGGCAGGTGCAGGGCAATGATTTCGGCGAACAGGCGCGCATGACCTGGGATACGGTGGCGCACATCAAGGAGCGTTTCGACATCCCCCTGGTGATCAAGGGCGTGGCGCGCGCCGACGATGCTGCGCGTTGCGCCCAAATGGGGGTGGATGTGGTCTACGTGTCCAACCACGGCGGCCGTCAGCTGGATCACACCCGCGCCTGCATCGACGTGCTGCCAGAGGTGGTGGAGGCAGTGGCCGGTCGCGCGCCGGTGTGGGTGGATGGCGGCTTCATGCGCGGCGCGGACGTGGTCAAGGCGCTGTGCCTGGGTGCGGCGGCTGTGGGCATGGGGCGCTTCGAAGGCCTGGCGCTGGCTGCCGGCGGCCGCGATGCGCTGACAAACGCGCTACAGATCCTGGAGCATGAGGTAGTCACCGCCATGGCGTTGCTCGGCGTGTCTTCGCTGGACGCCCTGCAACCGGATCTGCTGGTGCGCGAGGCGCCTCTGGCGCCGCCGGATGTCCTCAGCGCCTTTCCGCTGGTGGACGACTACTGACGTTTACGACTTTGGCGTGGTGTCTCTAGGCATGGGCACCGGAAACGGCGTGATCTTGTCGCCCGAGGCTTCCTTGATCTTGGCAACGCCTTCTTTCTCGACCTCATCGATTCGGATCACCGCGTGCATGGGCACGAAGCTGCGCTGCACCCCTTCAAACTCGGTGCGCAGCTTGTCTTCGCTCGGGTCGATGACCATCTGCGAGCGCTTGCCGAAGATGTAGTCCTCGATCTCGATGAAGCCGTACAGCTCGCTCTGATAGATCGCCTGCGCGTAGACCTCGTAGATCTGTCCCTGGTTGTGAAACAGCACCCGGTAGATGCTCTGATCGATCTCGCGATTGGATTTGCTCATGTGTCCTGCGTCATACGGCCGACGCCCGGAAGTGGGGTCGAAACAGAAGAATTTCAAGTGTAGCCCCCTCGTATATAATCCGCCGCCCATTTTTTCGGTACGCGCCGATGAAGAAAGTCTTCATCCAGACCCACGGTTGCCAGATGAACGAGTACGACTCGGCACGCATGCGTGACCTGCTGCGCGACGATCTGGGGTACGAGGAAACGAAGGACGCCAGCGAGGCGCACCTGCTTCTGCTCAACACCTGTTCTATCCGCGAAAAGGCCCAGGAGAAGGTGTTCCACCAGCTAGGCCGGTGGAAGCGGCTCAAGGAGGCCAACCCGGAGGTGATGATCGGCGTCGGCGGTTGTGTGGCAAGCCAGGAGGGGGCGGCCATCGGCCAGCGTGCACCGTATGTCGACCTGGTGTTCGGCCCGCAAACCCTGCACCGGCTGCCGGAGCTGGTGGAGGAGAAGTCCCGTACCGGCGGCGGCGTAACCGTGGTGGACATCTCCTTTCCTGAAATCGAGAAATTCGACCGCCTGCCCACGCCGCATGCCGATGGCGCCAGCGCCTATGTGTCCATCATGGAGGGCTGCTCCAAGTACTGCAGCTTCTGCGTGGTGCCCTACACCCGTGGCGAAGAGGTGAGCCGGCCGGTGGACGACGTACTGGCGGAGGTGCGCGCTCTGGTGGATCAGGGTGTGAAGGAAATCCATCTGCTGGGTCAGAACGTCAACTCCTACCTGGGTGAGATCGATGGCGACGAAGCGGACCTGGCGGAACTGATCTACTACGTAGCGGACATCGAGGGGGTGGAGCGCATCCGCTTCACCACCTCGCACCCCAACGACTTTGGTGATGCGTTGGTGCAGGCATTCGCCGATGTGCCGCAGCTCGTGGATCACCTGCACCTGCCGGTGCAGTCGGGCTCAGACCGCATTCTTGCCGCCATGAAGCGCGGCCACACGGCCCTGGAATACAAGTCGAAGATCCGCGCCCTGCGCCGGGTGCGACCGAACATCAGCCTGTCCTCAGACTTCATCATCGGTTTTCCCGGGGAGAGCGATGCCGACTTCGAAGCCACCATGAAGCTCATCGATGACGTCGGCTACGACACGTCATTCAGCTTCATCTACAGCGCCCGTCCCGGCACGCCGGCAGCTGACCTGCCGGACCCGACGCCCATGAGCGTAAAGAAGCATCGGCTGGCCATCCTGCAGGACCGCATCCGCGAGCAGGCGGCAGCCATCTCGGCGGCGATGGTGGGCGGGGAGGAGCGTGTGCTCGTCACCGGCCGGTCTGCCCGCGATCCTGGCCAGCTTCAGGGGCGCACCGAGAACAACCGTGTGGTGAATTTTCGTGCCGCAGATGATCGCCTCATCGGCGGCTTCAGCATCGTCCGTGTCGACGAAGCCCTACCCAACTCTCTTCGCGGCACGTTGTTGCCGGCCGATTCCTGATTTGACAGGGGAGGCTGCGTCGATATGCTTCGCGACAGGGACACAATAAAGAGGATGGATTGAGCGAAAGCAGCCTTTCCGAGACCCTCGACGACTCCGACAGTCCGGAATCAGTAGACAAGACAGAGCACACCCAGACGGTGTCGCTCGAACCGAACAACCCACAGCGGCTGGCGTCACTGTGCGGCCCGTATGATCAGAACCTCAAGCACCTGGAAGAGCGCCTGGGCGTGCACGTGCGCAACCGTGGCAATCGCTTCCAGATCACCGGGGCGGATCGTGTGGTGCGCGCTGCTGCGGCGATCATCACGGCACTCTATAAAGAGACGGCGGCACGCGACACGATCGAGCCGGATCTCGTGCATCTGTTTCTGCAGGAGGCTGGCGTAGATGCGCTGCTGGAGGGGCGGGACGACAGCAGCCGGTCCGACGATCCGGTAATTCGCACCACGCGCAAGTCCATCATGCCGCGCGGTGGCCACCAGACCGGCTACACCGCAGCGATTCGCGTCAACGACATCAATTTCGGTATCGGTCCGGCTGGCACGGGCAAGACCTACCTTGCCGTGGCCTGCGCTGTGGAAGCGCTGGAAACCCGGCGGGTATCGCGCATCGTGCTGGTGCGGCCGGCTGTGGAAGCAGGCGAAAAACTCGGCTTTCTTCCCGGTGATCTGGCGCAGAAGATCGACCCTTACCTGAGGCCGCTCTACGACGCGCTGTTCGAGATGATGGGCACCGAACGGGTCAACAAGCTCATCGAGCGCAACGTCATCGAGGTAGCACCGCTGGCCTACATGCGCGGGCGCACCCTCAATAACGCCTTCATCATTCTCGACGAGAGCCAGAACACCACCATCGAGCAGATGAAGATGTTCCTCACCCGCATCGGCTTCGGCTCCACCGCCGTGATTACCGGTGACGTCACGCAGATCGATCTGCCGCGGGGCCAGGTTTCCGGGCTCGTGCACGTTCGCCGGGTGCTCAAGGAGATCGACGGCATCAGCTTCACGATCTTCAATTCCCGCGACGTGGTCCGGCATCCGCTGGTACAGAAGATCGTGGACGCCTACGCAGCCTTCAAAGACACCCCGGATGAGCATTGACGTGCAGATGGCAACGGCAGCACTCGATGTACCGAGCGTTGAGCGATTTGAAGAGATCGCCGAGCTCACCCTCGCACGCTGCGATCGCCGCGACCACGACGTGTGCGTGCGGCTGGTCGATGCCGAGGAGAGTCGCACGCTCAACCGGCAGTATCGCGGGAAAGACAAACCAACCAACGTATTGAGCTTTCCCGCGGAACTGACGCTCGACGGCCTGAACCTGTTGGGCGATCTGGCAATTTGCGCGCCCGTCGTCGCATGCGAGGCGCGCGAGCAAGGGAAAACTTCGCAAGACCACTACGCACACATGCTGGTGCACGGATTGCTGCATCTGTGTGGTTACGACCACGAAGCGGAAGCCGACGCTGCCGCCATGGAGTCGCTGGAGGTGGAGCTTCTGGCACTTCTCGACATACGGGATCCCTACCAATGAGTGAACCTGCGCAAACAACCGACGACAAACGCGGCGTGCTGGATTGGCTTTCGCAGCTTTTCAGCGACGAACCCGAGACCCGCTCCGAACTGATGGACGTGCTGGTGGATGCGGCGGAACGGCGCATCATGGACACCGATACGCTGAACATCATCCACGGCGCCATTGCCGTGTCGGATATGCAGGCGCGTGACATCATGATTCCTCGGTCGCACCTGGTGCACGTTTGTGAGGACACGCCGCTGGAGGAACTGCTGGGTGTGGTCATCACCTCCAAACACTCACGTTTCCCGGTGGTGGGCGATGATCTGGACGATTTGAAGGGCATTCTCCATGCCAAGGATCTGCTGCCGCTTCTGCTGCAACCCAAGGACGATCGGCGCGTCGACCTCAAAGACTATGTGCGCCAGGCAACGATCATCCCTGAGAGCAAGCGCCTGAACGTGCTGCTGCAGGAGTTTCGCGCCACCCGCAACCACATGGCGCTGGTGGTGGACGAGTACGGCCATGTGTCGGGTGCGGTGACCATCGAAGACGTGCTGGAACAGATTGTCGGTGAGATCGAAGACGAACACGACGTGCACGACGACGGCTTCATCAAGGCGATGAAAGACGGCCGCTTCAACGTCAAGGCCACCACCACCATCGAAGACTTCAACGAGTATTTCAGCGGTGAGTTTGCAGACGATGAGTTCGACACCATCGGCGGCCTCGTGCTGAAGGCATTCGGACGCTTGCCGAAACGCGGCGAGTCGGTAGATGTGGCGTCCTTTCGCTTCAAGGTGCTCAACGCTGATTCCCGACGCTTGCGCCTGCTCAGCGTGCGCAAGATCGATTGAGCCGCCTCACAGCGACGCTGCTGGGAGCGCTGTGTGGGGCGGCGCTGGTGTTGTCATTTGCCCCGTTCGACATCTGGCCCCTGTCCTTCGCTGCTGCCGGCGGGTTGTACTGGCTGCTGGAGCGACAGCCGCACCAGGCGGGTTGGATCGGCACGGGCTTTGGTCTGGGCAAGTTCGGCCTCGGCGCCTCGTGGGTATACGTGAGCATTCATGTCTACGGCAACGCGCCGCCACCTCTGGCCGCGTTTCTCGTGCTGCTGATGGTGCTTATTCTCTCGATGTTCACCTGGCTTCAATGTGCGGCCTATGGACGCTTGCGCCGGCAGCGGCTTGCTGCGGATGTGGCGCTGTTTGCGATGCTGTGGGTAGCAGCGGAGTGGCTCATGACCTGGGTGTTTTCCGGCTTCCCGTGGCTGTTTGTCGGCTACGCACACCTGTCGAGCCCGCTGGTTGGCTATGCGCCCCTCGGTGGTGTGCTGTTGGTTAGCCTGGTGGTGGTGCTGTGTGCGGCGCTGCTGGTAGTGGCGGTCAGCCAGCGCCTGTGGATGGCGGCGGCTGGCGTGGTGTTGCTGGTTGGTCTGGGCTGGATGGGCGCTACCGTGCAATGGACCGAGCCGGCCGGCACCAAGCGGGCGGCATTGGTACAGGGCAACACCCCCCAGGCGAGCAAGTGGCAGCGCGATCAGGTGGCGGCCATCATCAAGAACCATCTGGATCTGACCCAGCCGCATTGGGGCGCGGATCTGGTGGTATGGCCTGAAGCGGCGATCACTGTTGCCGAGCGGAACGCAGATACCGTGCTCGAGGGCATCGATCGGCGCGCGCGCGCGGCTGGCACCGCATTCGTCACTGGTATCCCGGTGGTGGAGCGCGAGGGAGACCGCTGGCGCTATCACAACGCGGCGATCGCACTCGGTGTGGGAGAGGGGCGCTACGTCAAGCAACACCTGGTGCCGTTCGGCGAGTATGTTCCCTTTGAGGCGTTGCTGCGCGGCACCATCGAGTTTTTCGATCTGCCCATGTCGAGCATGGAGGAGGGGCCCTCGGGCCAGACGCCTCTGGCGCTGGGCGGTTTCAACGGCGCCTTGGTGGTCTGCTACGAAATTGCATTCGGCGAGCTGGTGCGGCGGCACGCGGCAGATGCCGGGCTCCTGCTGACGTTGTCCAACGACACCTGGTTCGGCACCAGTATTGGCCCCGCGCAGCATATGCAGATCGCGCAGATGCGCGCAGTGGAGCTCGGCCGATCGTTGCTGCGCGCCACCAACAACGGCATCACGGCTGTGGTGGATCACCGTGGCCGCATCACGGCGCGGCTACCGCAGTTCGAGGCGGATGTGCTGGTGGCGGAATTCGAGCTGCGCAGCGGCTCCACACCCTATCAGCGGATCGGCTACTGGCCGGTTGGCATTCTCATGGCGCTGCTCCTGCTGGTCGCACGCCGCGCCGGCGCGTGATGGTATCCTGCCGGCGTTTCAGTGGAAGGTAGGCAACGCATGCGCTTCGACGTTCAGCGTAAGGATGGGTTTCGGCTGGTCACGGCCCTGGTGGTGGCTGTTGTCGTTGCCGGCTGCGGTTTTCATCTGCGCAGCTACACCCTGGATGCCAACGTGCAGAGTTTTTACGTGGATGGCGCCTCCCAGCATTTTCTTGCGGATGAGCTGCGCCAGGGTCTGCGGTTGGCGGGCGCGACCCAGGCGGCCACGGCTATGGAGGCGGAGCTGGTGGTAGAACTCATGGACCAGCGACGGCAGCGGCGCAGCGTGTCCACCACCGGTAGTGCCAGAGCAGCAGAATATGAGATCGAGCTTGGTGTGCTGTTCCGGCTGCAAAACGGCGCCGGTGAGGAACTCACCGAGCCGCAGTGGATCACCCGCGAACGCGTCTTCCGTGTGGATCGTGACAACATCGTCGGCAACAACGAAGAACAGGTGCTGATCGAGCGGGAGATGCGCGCCGACCTGGTGCAATCCGTGGTGCGCACCATCAACGCGGTCACCGGCAGCCGTGCAGGTTAGACCCGAGGAGTTGGCCCGCCACCTGCAGGGAAGACTGCAGCCGGCTTATCTCATCTGCGGCGACGAAACCCTGCTGGTGGAAGAGGTGGTTGCCAGCGTGCGTGACGCAGCGGCGGCGGCCGGTTTCAGCGAGCGGCGGGTGATGTTTGCAGAAAGCGGCTTTCAGTGGGGGGAGCTGCTGGCCGAGGGCGCGTCGATGTCACTCTTCGCGGAGCGCAAAGTCATCGATCTGCGCGTGCCCTCCGGCAAGGTGGACCGCGGCGCTTCTGAGGTGCTGCGCGAGTATCTGGCAAATCCACCCGAGGACAATCTGCTGCTCATGCGCACCCCGCGCCTGGATCGTAGCCAGCGCTCCAGCGCCTGGGTGAAAGCCTTCGACAAGGCAGGCGTCGTGGTGAACATCTGGGGTGTTGACGCCGCCGCCTGGCCGCGCTGGTTGGAGCGGCGACTGGCTGCGGCAGGTGTACGCCTGCAGGCAGAAGCGCTGTCTGCTTTCTCCGGCATGGTGGAAGGTAATCTTCTGGCCGCAGTGCAGGAGATCGAGAAGCTCAAGCTCGGCGGCCTGACGCAACCGATCAGCCTCGAAGACCTCCAGCGCGCCATGGAAGATGCCAGCAACTACGATGTATTCGGCCTGGTGGACGCGGTGTTCGCGGGCGACGCGGCGCGGGTGGCGCACATCCTCAGGAGCCTGCAGGATGCGGGGCTGAGCCCCTTTGCGATTCTGGGCCCGTTCGTTGCGCAGATCCGCCAACTGCAGGGTGGCGGCGGCTGGATGCCGCGTGAGCGGGCGCGCGCGGCGGAGGGTTTTACCCGGCGGATTGGAAGACTGGATGGCGTGCTGGCGGAGTGCGCGCTCATCGACCAGCAGGGCAAGGGGCAGATCCTGGGCGATGCCTGGCAGTCGCTGGAGCGCATGATGCTGCGCCTGTGCGGCAAGAAGGAATTGAAGATGCTCGGCGAGAACCTGGCGTCTTTACGGCGCTGAACGAAGGCCTCGTGCCGTGTTTCTTTCGCCAAGGCCACGTACAATAGCCGGCTTTGCCCGCGACAATGCGCTGTACTTGAGGAAACCACCGTGAACTACGATCAAGAAGGACTGTCCCCCGACCTCGCCCCGGACACGACGGTAAACGTGCGGGACGCATTCGGCATCGATCAGGACCTTTCGGTACCGGCGTTCTCGGTGCGATCCGACTATGTGCCTGCCGTGGATGAAGACTATCTCTTCGATCGAGACACCACGCTCGCCATCCTGGCGGGATTCGCGCATAACCGCCGCGTGATGATCCAGGGCTATCACGGCACGGGTAAGTCCACCCACGTGGAGCAGGTAGCGGCGCGGCTGAACTGGCCGTGTATCCGCGTTAACCTCGACAGCCACATCAGCCGCATCGACCTGGTGGGCAAGGACGCCATCGTCCTCAAGGACGGCCAGCAGGTCACGGAGTTCAAGGAGGGCATCCTGCCGTGGGCGCTGCAGCACCCGGTGGCTATCGTCTTTGATGAATACGACGCCGGCCGGCCGGATGTGATGTTCGTCATCCAGCGGGTGCTCGAGGTCGAAGGCAAACTGACCCTGCTCGACCAGAACAAGGTGATCACGCCGCACCCGTATTTCCGGCTGTTCAGCACTACCAATACCATCGGCCTCGGCGACACCACGGGCCTGTACCACGGCACGCAGCAGATCAACCAGGGTCAGATGGACCGCTGGAGCATCGTTGCCACACTCAACTACCTGCCCCACGACAAGGAGGTGGGCATCGTGCTTGGCAAGGCGAAGAGCTATGCCGACACGGACCAGGGCAAGCGTCTGATCGCCAACATGGTGAGCGTGGCGGAGCTGACGCGCCGCGGGTTCATCAACGGCGATGTGTCGGTAGTCATGTCACCGCGAACGGTGCTCACCTGGGCGCAGAACGCGGAGATCTTCGGCGACATCGGCTTCGCCTTCCGGGTGACGTTCCTCAATAAGTGCGATGAGCTCGAGCGGCCGATCGTTGCCGAGTACTACCAGCGCTGCATGGGTGAGGACCTGGGTGACGCCACGGCCGGGATCACCCTCAAGTCGGCATGACCGGCGAAGAGAATCCGCTGGAGCCTTTCAAGCGCGCTACCACCGCGACGATTCGCGCCATTGCGGGCGATGAAGAGCTCGAAGTGTCGTTCGGCCAGGGCACGCCGTCGCTACGCGGTCGCACCATGCGTGTGCCGCTGCCATCGGTGGGTGCTACGCAGGAAGAGGTGTGTGCTATTCGTGGCATCGGCGATGAGTTCGCGCTGAAGCTGCGCCATCACGACGCCGGTCTGCACCAGTCGTTTTCGCCGCAGGCAGGGCCGGCCCAGGAAATGTTTCAGTGGATCGAGGATGCGCGGGTTGCGTCCATCGGCTCGTTACGCATGGAAGGTGTGGCGCAGAATTTGGACGCGAATCTCGAGGTGCAGTGCAAACAGGCAGCGTTCGATACGGTCACCGCCGAGACAGAAGCGCCGTTGAGCGTGGCGGTTGGCCTGCTCGTGCGGCAGATGCTCACCGGACGCGAGCTGCCGCCGTCGGCGGAAAACGTCGTGCGCTTCTGGCGTGAGCACGTGCTGGAGAAAGCCGGCGACGATATTGAAGCGTTGCGGCAGCACGTCAACGATCAGGCCGCTTTTGCGCGAATGTGTCGGCGCGTCATCGCTGATCTCGGGCTCATCTCTGAAGCGGACGAGCCGCCGGAAGGAGAGCAGGATCAGGACGACATCGAAACCATCGATGAGAACGAAGACGCCAGCAACGAGTTCTCTCCGGAAGATGTCGTACTGGACGAAGACGGCAGCACTGAGGAGTCCATGGACGGCGAGACCACCATGATGGACATGGATGCCGACATGGATATGGACGAGCTCGGCGCCGAAGCAGACCCGGACGAGGCGCCGCAGCCCATGCCGGACGATGCCGGCCGCATCAATGTGGACTTCAACTACGGCGCCTACACCCACGAGTACGACGAGACCGTGCGCGCTGAGGAGCTGTGCGAGCCGGAGGAGCTGTCGCGTCTGCGGGCGCTGCTGGATCAGCAGCTCCTACCTCTGCAGCACGCCACATCCAAGCTTGCCAACCGTCTGCAGCGCCGGCTAATGGCGCGGCAGAATCGCACCTGGGAGTTTGATCTCGAAGAAGGCATTCTCGATAGCGCGCGGCTGGCGCAGGTGATCATCGATCCGATGAACCCGCTGGCCTACAAGCAGGAAAAAGAAACCAAGTTCCGCGACACCGTGGTAACACTGCTGATCGACAGCTCCGGGTCCATGCGCGGCCGCTCGATCACCATCGCCGCCATGTGCGCCGATATCCTCGGTCGCACGCTGGAGCGATGTTCGGTGCGCGTGGAGATCCTCGGCTTCACCACCCGCGCCTGGCGCGGCGGTCAGTCGCGCGAGAAGTGGATTGGCGACGGTAAGCCGGCGAATCCCGGGCGCCTCAACGACGTGCGGCACATCATCTACAAGGCTGCCGACGACACCTGGCACCGCTGCAAGCGCAACCTCGGGCTCATGATGCGCGAGGAGCTGCTCAAGGAGAACATCGACGGCGAGGCGCTGATCTGGGCGCACAACCGCATCGTCACCCGCTCCGAGGAGCGCAAGGTGCTGATGGTGATCTCCGACGGCCTGCCGGTGGACAACTCGACCCTGCTGGTAAACCCCAGTAATTACCTCGAACAGCACCTGAAGTACGCAATCGAGCAGATCGAGAAGTACTCACCGGTGGAGCTGATCGCCATTGGTATCGGTCATGACGTCACCCACCACTACTCCCGCGCGGTGACGATCACCGATGCGGAGCAATTGGGCGGCGCGATGACGGATCAGCTCGCCGCACTTTTCGAGGTACCCGTCTAAATCTGGAGCGGCCTCAGCCGAAAAGTGCGGCCCTCTCCGCATGTCATCCCCTCCAGTCGCGCCCTCCGCTTTTCGCAGAGCGAAAAGCGGCACTGCGCGACCCGATCTCTTCTCCAGCGAGTCCTTTCCCCACGAATCCTCCGTTTCTCGCCTCGCGAAAAGCGGCACTGCGCGACCGAACTCGACGCGGGACGGACCTCTCCCACCCACCGACTAACGCTAGCCGATCACTTCCAGCCGCTGAATCTCCGGCGCGCCGGCCATGAGCCCCTTGAATGACGGGCCGGAGGCCTTGAAATGCTCACTCTGGCCGTGCGCTGCGAGTGACTCGGCGTCCTTGTAAAGCTCCAGCATCAGGTAGTTGCCGTCGGCATCCTTGCAGAGCGTGTACATGTCGTTGCCCGGCTCGTTAGCGCGAACCTGTGCTGCGAGTGCGAGCATGGCGGATTCGAATTCTTTCTCTTTGCCCTCGGCGACGTTGAGCTTGGCGATCACTGCGATCATGATGTGGCCTCATTGGGTTATCAGGACGCGGGAGTCTGCCGAACGCCATGGCGCGAAGCAAACTGCAGATGGCGTTGCGGGCGTATGCATTGCGCTACCCGGGGGAGGGCGATGTGGTGGCGCGCTTTCGTGCGCTGCTGGACGAGCACCCGCGGTGCTTCCACAACGACTGCTGGGCCGGGCACATTACGGGGTCAGCCTGGATTCTGCATCCGCAGGGAGACCGGGTGCTGCTCACGCATCACAAGAAACTCAATCGCTGGCTGCAACTCGGCGGCCATTCCGACGGCGATGAAGACACCTGGCGCGTAGCGGGCCGCGAAGCCCTGGAAGAATCCGGCCTGCAGGTGCGCAGGCTGGATGAGGCGGTATTCGACCTCGACATTCACGACATACCGGCGCGCAAGGGTGATCCGCAGCATGCGCACTTCGATGTGCGCTTTGCCTTCGTTGCCGAACGCGCGGATTTCAGCGTCACGGACGAGTCCCATGCGCTTGCCTGGGTGCCGGTTGGGGCTCTGCAGGACTACACCGACGAGTGGTCGGTGCTGCGCATGGCTGAGAAGATGGCTGCCCTTCCGACATTCTGATCCGACGAACGGCTGCCCGCCGTTGACACCAGCAAGGGCGAGCCTTTATAAAGTTCTTGGGAATGCTTCCTGGCATTGCAGCGCCCGCAACGGGTCGCAGTGTTTTGGCCGGAAAGCGACTAGAGGGGGCCTTGGGTCGGCATCGGTCCAGGTCGATATACGTTGAAGTCAGGGAACGGCCTGCCTCGGAGAAGGCAAGGCTGCTGTGTGCTCTGACCATTGGGAGATGTCAATTTTGAAACTCACTGATTCGCGGCTCGGCGGGCTCGTCCTGCTGGCAAGCCTGATGTGTGCCATCGCACCGTTGCAGGTTTCCGCCGCCGAAGGTCGAAAGATCGAGGAAGTCATCGTCACCGCGGAACGCCGAGAGGCTTCCGTGCAGGACACCTCGATTTCCATCACCGCTTTTACGGGCGAGATGTTGGATGACTTCGGTATCCGTAACCAGGAAGACCTGCAGAACTTCATTCCTGCAACCACGATTCAGCCCTACGACGCCACGGTGCGTGGTGTTGGTCGAAACTTCCGCGCCCTGGGCGGCGACCCGGGTGTTGCCACCTACATGAACGGCATCTACTCGGAAGACCTGCTCACCGCCACCGCCGCGACCTTCTGGGACGTAGAGCGGATCGAGGTGCTGCGCGGCCCGCAGGGTACGCTGTACGGTCGTAACGCCGTCGGCGGCGCCATCAACATCCTCTACAAGGAGCCGGAGCAGGAGTTCAACTACGCGCTGCGCGGCATCGTTGGCAACTACGGCACCGAAGAATTCTACGGCATGATCAATGGCGGCCTGATCGAAGACGTGCTGTCCGCGCGCTTCAACTTCAGCCTGCGTGATCGCGACGGCGTCATTGACGAGATCGGCCCTGGCAGCGACCTGGACGGCCTCGGCACCGAGAACTACGCCATCCAGCTGCGCTTCACCCCCACCGACACCATCGAAGCTAACCTGCGTCTGAACGAGATGGACATCGACCGTCCATTCGGTGGCGCTAACGGCGGCGGTCTGGTGGTACTGGACGAACTCGGCGGCGGCACCCGCGATACGACGAACATCGTTCCTGGCTTCCGTCGTATCGATACGGCCAACACGAATCCAGCGAACTTCGCCCAGAGCTCCTGGTACGACACAACCCAGCCTATCCTCACGTTCAACGACCCGATCACCGGAGCACCTATCCAGGCGCAGCACGCTCGTCTGGGTGTAGACGTGGTGGAATTTGACGGCTTCCGCAACGCCGCTGCGATGATGGATGGCTTCGGTGTCACGAGCCCCGAGAGCGCCGCGGCACTCAATGAGTGCGTATTCCCCGGCGACATCAGCGGCGACGACGTCTGTGCTGGCACCAATGGCCTGAACCGCGAGCAGTTCGACCAGGAAGGCATCCAGTTCAACATCGCATGGGATGTCACCGACACCTTCCAGGTGAAGTACCTGTACGGCCACAACACCCTGGTGTATCAGCGCACCACGGACGACGACAACACGCACAGCCAGTTTCTGGACCGCCAGTTCTACGTGAACCACGAGGCTACCTACTCCTCGCACGAACTGCAGGCGTTCTATGACGTCACCGACAATCTGTCGTTCACTTCCGGCGTGTTCTGGTACGACG
>JAUIED010000233.1 GCA_030428905.1 Gammaproteobacteria bacterium | reverse complement strand
GCATGAGCGCCACGAATGACAGCGGCAGAAACTGCCCCATCTGCAGGCCCAGCACGGCGGCGTAACGCAGGCCCGTGTCGCCGTCGCGGAAGATGTCTCTGAATCGAAAGGTCGCTTGCATGTGGGACCTGAGTGCTGCGTTGAGGGGTTGGCCTGGCCCCGCGGGGCGAGGGACCACTTTACCCTCACGCTATCGGATCGCCTACAATCCAGCGCCTGTTCGAAAGAAGGCAACGCATGCCCCGGTTTCACTCCATCTCTCACATCCTCGCAGCCGACGGCCTGCGCATGGCGTTGTTGCGCGGTGTGCCATCCCCCTGGAGCGAAGCGGCGAAGGGGATTTTCCATATCAAAGGTCTTGCCTGCACCTACGGCGCGCAGGGGGAAGACGATGTGGACAATGCCATTCATGCGGCGTTCGGTAGCTCCTCCGTACCGGTGGTGCTGTACAACGATGAGCAGCCGCGCACCGGTTGGGCGGAGATACTGCTGCTGGCGGAACGCCTGAGCGACTCCATGCCGCTCATACCTGCAGGTGCGGAGGCTAGGGTGGCGCTGTTTGGCGTGGCGCATGAGATCTGCGGTGAAATGGGGCTCGGCTGGGCGTACCGTCTGCACATGGTGGGCGACCCTCAAAGCGCTGAGGGTGCCTTCCCGCAACCCGTACGGCGCATGCTGGCTGCCAAGTACGGGTACAACGAAAAACATGCGAGCGCAGCACTGCGACGTGTCGTCAGCACGCTGAACATGCTCTCGCAGCGCCTGGAGCACTCCGAGTTCCTGGTGGGCGATCAACTCACCGCGGCCGATGTCTACTGGGCAACCTTCGCCAACCTGATCATTCCGCTGCCGGAGGCTGAAATGCCGGCTGTGGACATGATCCGTCGTGCGTACACCTGTGAAGACGAGCGTGTGCTGGAGGCCGTATCCGACCGGTTGCGTGCCCATCAGCGCCGAATCTACGACGAGTACCTCGAACTTCCCGTACCCCTATAGGAGCTTCTATGCAATTCGACAACCGCGTAACGCGCGACACCGGCGCGCAGATTCCCATCGTGCAGGCGCCCATGGGCTGGATTGCCCGCTCTCAGCTTGCCTCCGCGGTGAGCAACACCGGTGCGCTTGGCATCATCGAAACCTCTTCCGGCGAGCTCGATGCCATTCGCAAAGAGATCCGCAAGATGCGCGACCTCACGGACAACGCGTTTGGCGTCAACATCGCTCAGGCATTCGTGCGCGACCCGGACATCGTGCGCTTCGTCATCGATCAGGGAGTGAAATTCGTCACCACGTCCGCAGGCAGCCCCGAGCGCTATACCGAGGAGCTGAAGAAGGCGGGCCTCACGGTGTATCACGTGGTGCCGAGCCTGTCGGCGGCGAAGAAGGCGGTCGCCTGCGGGGTGGACGGCCTCATTGTCGAAGGCGGTGAAGGCGGCGGTTTCAAGAACAGCCGCGAGGTGGCCTCCATGGTGCTGCTGCCGCTGGTGCGTTCACAAGTGGACGTGCCGATCATCGCCGCAGGCGGCTTTCTGGACGGCGCCACCATGGCGGCGGCCTTTGCCCTCGGCGCGGAGGGTATTCAGATGGGTACGAGGATGGTGTCTGCAGCGGAGTCGCCGGTGCATGACAACTGGAAGAACGCCATCATCAACGCGAAAGAAACGGATACGGTGTTTCTCAACCGCGCCCACTCCCCGGCGCTGCGGGCGCTGCGCACCGAGAAGACCACCCGCCTGGAGCTCGACATGGAAACCAACGCCATGACGGAGTTCGGCCGGGCGATCGACCTCTACTTCGGCGGCGACATGGAGTCGAGCATCGCCCTCACCGGACAGGTGTGCGGCCGCATTGACAGCGTGCGGCCGGTGGCGGAGATCATCAGCGAGATACGGGAGGAGTTTTTCCGCGTCGTCGGCGATCTGGCGGCTCGCTATCCCTCGTAGGCGATCTGCTCCGCAAGGTAGCGATCCACGCGCTGCTGGGCGTTGGCTCGTATGTTCATGTGGAACAGGCTGAAGTCGTAGATGTGGTAGTTGCCGTCGCCGAATGACTCCGTCGGGTAGTTGTCGGAACGCACCTCGGATACCTCCAGCGTTCCCAGGTGGCAACGTGCATCCGCGGCGCCCACCTCGACCTTGGCGCCGCTTGAGAAGCTGACCGCTCCGAGGTTGGCCTCATGCGGCGCGTGGGCCTCATCCGTACTCCACGTCAGCGGGTTCACGCAGATGTCGTCGGCTTTCGCACCCATGCGCGCCACACCCTGACGCATGGTGTTCCAGCTCACCTGGCATCCGGTTTGTGCGGGCTCGGTGCACACCGCGATGCCATTGGCGGTGCTGACGTTGAACCCCACCGGGTAGGCCGCGACGAGCCGTGCGGCGAGATCGGTACCGGTGATGTAGTCCCGCAGCAGGCGGCCGGCGTGGAGCGCGCCCTGACTGTGGCCTGCGATGATGAATGGGCGGCCAGCGGAGTAGGTCTCCAGGTAGTGTTCGAAGGCTGTTTTTATGTCTTCGTAGGCGAAGTCGATGGCCGCGGCGCCGTCGGTGCCCTCGTCGAAGAACGCATAGAGTGTGGCCTGACGGTAACGGGGCGCGAACACCCGGCAGCAGGAGTTGAATACGCCCGCCTGATTGGGCAGCACCTGCTCGTCGGTGAACTCGTTCGCCTGCGGGTGATCCAGCGGCTGATTCCAACTGTCTGAGGTGTAGTACGTGGTGGGGTGGATGAAAAATACATCCACGGGCGCCGACGCCTGCGCATCGGTCACACCTTCGGGAGTGAGATCTGCGTTGTCCTCGCGCCAGGGCAGTGCGGCCCAGTGCGCTTCGTTTGCGTAATCCGGTGCCTGGGGTGGAGTGCTGGCGGCGAAGGAAGCGCCGGGCTCCAGGCTGAAGCGCATCAGGGCGAAGCTGATCGGGTCGCGAAACAGGCTGAAGACGATGAGAACCGCCGCGACGAGGACGGCGAGCACGATGAGGGTCGGTTTCATCCTTTGTAGGCCTTCACGTGCGAATCCGTACTTCCGCCTCGATCTCCACCGGCACGCCGAACGGCAGCTCGGCCATGCCCACCGCCGATCGGGTGTGCGCACCCACGTCGCTACCGAAGACTTCCAGGATGAGATCGGAGCAACCGTTGATCACCGGCGGGATGGCGGTGAATCCGGGTGCAGCATTGACCATACCAAACAGGCGCAACCACGCATCCACGCGATCGAGATCGCCAAGCGTCTGCTTCAGGCTGGCCAGCAGGCCGAGGCCGCAACGCCTGGCGGCTTCGTAGCCCTGTTCTGGGGTGACCTGCCCGCCAACCTTGCCGAGCGGCTGGGCGACGCTGCCATCGTCTGCCAGCGGCACGTGACCGCTCAAGAGACAACGGTTGCCATCGATACGGGTGAGCTGAAATGGCAGCTTGGAGGTGTCCATTGGCGGTGGCAGCACCAATCCGAGTGTGGCAAGTCGCTCTTCGATCGGCATAGCGGCGGCAATTTCCAGACGGTTTGCGCCAGTATACGTGTCGGGAAATCGTGTGCGCTACGTCACAGCGGTATTGCCAGCGGCTTCTATACTTCTTCGAAGCGAATTCCGACAGGGACGATTCACCATGCACAGATGGACCTTTGTGCTGGCCTTATGCCTGGCAGCACCCGTGCAAGCCGATACGCTGTTCGGCATCTATGTGGGCTACGGCAGCTGGCACCACGATTCTACGGGCGACGTCAACGCTTCTGGCCTGGACCTTGATATGGAGGAAGACCTGGCGCTCGGCGATGACCAGGACGATCTCTACTACCTTGCTCTTGAGCATGGCATCCCGTTTCTGCCCAACGTGCGTGCGCAGCACTCGAGCTTCGGCTCGAACGGCGCAGCGGAAGCCTCGCGTACCCTGGAGTTCAACGGTCTCACCATTCAGCCTCCTACGGGCTTCGAAACCGATATTTTTGTCGAGCAGACCGACCTGATTCTGTACTACGAGGTGCTCGACAACGTGGTGAGCTGGGATGTCGGGCTTGGTGCCCGCAAGCTGGAAGGGTCCATCGACATGCGCACCTCACTGGCGCGCACCTCGGTGGATTTCGAAGGCACCATCCCCATGGCCTACACCGCCTTTCGCCTCGAGATGCTCGCGGGCTGGTGGGCAGCAGCGGAAGCGCAAGGTATGTCATACGATGGTAACGAACTGATCGACGGCAGCGTCAAGCTCGGCTGGGAGTCACCTATCGGGCTCGGTCTCGAAGCCGGATTCAAGTGGGTGCGCATCAAGCTCGATGATGTAGACGACATCACCAACGCATCCATCGACTATCAGGGTCCGTTTGCGGCTTTGAATTACCACTTCTAGATACTCTCTCGTAAGATGAGCGGCGTATGAGCCGCTCATCTGCCATCTCAGCGCTCAAGCGCATCCTGCCCGGACGGGCGCTCATCCTGGACGAAGCGGGCAGGCGCCCGTACGAGACCGATGGGCTCACCGCCATTCGCCAACTGCCGTGGGCTGTTGCGCTGCCGGAGTCCGAAGGTCAGGTGCTCGAGGTGCTCGCCATCTGCGCCGAGCACGACATACCCATCGTGCCGCGCGGCGCCGGCACGGGACTCTCGGGCGGTGCCCGGCCGTTGCAGGACGGCCTGCTTCTGAGCCTGGCGCGCATGAATCGCATTCTTGAGATCGACCCGGACAATCTCGTGGCGCGGGTGCAGCCAGGGGTGCGCAACCTCGCCATCAGCGAAGCGGTTGCACCCTACGGGCTCTTCTATGCGCCAGACCCATCCTCGCAAATCGCCTGCAGCATCGGCGGCAATGTGGCGGAGAACGCCGGCGGTGTGCACTGTCTGAAGTACGGTCTCACCGTACACAACGTGCGTGCTCTGCGCGTTGCCACCATCGATGGCGAGATCCTCGAGCTCGGCGGGCATGGTCACGATGGCTTAGGCATAGACCTGCTGGCGCTCATGTGTGGCTCGGAAGGCATGCTCGGCATTGTGCTGGAGGTGACGGTTGCACTCGTGCCCTTACCCGAGCGTAAGAGCGTGCTCATGGCGGCGTTCGATAGCTTGTCGGAGGCAGGCGATGCGGTGGCGCGGCTGATCGGTTCGGGGCTCGTGCCAGCGGGGCTTGAGATGATGGATGCGCTGGCGGTGCAGGCGGCAGAAGATTTCGCCCATGCAGGCTATCCGCGGGATGCGGCGGCGTTGCTGCTGTGCGAGCTGGATGGTACGCAGGCCGAGGTCGCGCAGAGCACCGCGCTTGCCACTTCAGTCTTTGAATCTTCCGGGGCACGCACAGTTGAGGTAGCCACCGAGGCCGATGCCCAGGCGCGGATGTGGAAGGGGCGCAAGTCGGCTTTTC
>JAUIED010000034.1 GCA_030428905.1 Gammaproteobacteria bacterium | reverse complement strand
TGACAGCCGTGCTCGGCAGCTTCCGCGGCTACGACACACTTGGCGAGGTCTTTGTCGTGCTGGTGGCCTGCATCGGCGTACAGTTCGTGCTGAGCGTCGCACCGCCCAAGTCACCGGGAGCGCCTGATACTGAAGGGCTTCGACACCACCTCGTACCACAGGTCGTCGGCCGCCTGCTCATCCCGTTTATCGTCCTGTTTGGCCTCTACGTTCAGTTCCATGGCGAGTATGGACCTGGCGGTGGATTTCAGGCAGGTGCGATCATTGCCACTGGCCTCATTCTGCACGCCCTCCTGGAAGGAGAAACCGCTGCGCTGCGTTCAGTTCCGGCGGCGGCACTGGGCTTGATGGTCGCGGGTGGTGCGTTTTTGTACACCGCCGTAGGCGTTGTGTGCATGCTGCTCGGCGGCAACTTTCTTGAATACTCAGTGCTGCACTCCAACCCGGTCACAGGCCAACAGATCGGCATCATCGCCATAGAGCTCGGCGTAGGCATCACCGTCACCGGTGCTCTGCTTTCCATTTTCCACGCGTTCGCTGCGAGGGACTGATTCGTGCTCGAACTGCTCGGCTACTACAATTATTGGGTCTTCGCCGTGCTTCTCATGGTCGGTCTGTATGCCGTGATCACTCGCGGCAACCTGATCAAGAAGCTCCTGGGGTTGTCGATCTTTCAGTCGGCCGTCTTTCTGATGTACATCACCATGGACAAGGTTGCGGGTGGAACCGCGCCAATTCTCCAGCCCGACCTGCCTGACCAGATATACTCAAACCCCTTACCTCAGGTGCTCATCCTCACGGCCATCGTCGTTGGCGTTTCGACGACGGCGCTCGGGCTTGCGCTGGTCGTGCGGATCCGTGAAACCTACGGCACCGTGGAAGAGGCAGAAATCTACGAGCAGGACGCCCGTGGATAACCTGCTCGCCCAACTTCCCGCACTGCAGGTCGTGGTGCCGTTTCTGACGGTGCCGCTCGTGATGCTGCTCAAACCGCGTGGCTTCGCCTGGTTGGCCGCCACGGCGACGAGCGTTGTCTGTTTCGCAATAGCCATCGCCATGACCTCAGCCATCCTACAAGGCGCGCCCCTCACCTATGCCATGGGCGGCTGGCCAGCACCCTTCGGCATCGCACTTGCGGTGGATGCCTTCAGCGCGTTGCTGCTGCTGGTGATCACCGGCGCTTCCACACTGACGCTGATTGGCGCTCGAGCCAGCATAGACAGCCAGATCACCGATGCACGGCAACCGCTGTTTTATGCCGCCTGGCTTTTAGCACTCACCGGTCTGTCGGGCATCGTCGTCACCGCAGACGCGTTCAACATCTTTGTTTTCATGGAGATTTCCTCGCTCGCAAGCTACGTGCTGATCAGCGGCGGGCCGGACCGGAGGGCACTGCCGTCCGTGTTCAAGTACCTGGTGATGGGCACCATCGGCGCGACGTTCTATCTGATCGGGGTCGGGCTGGTGTACATGATGACCGGCACGCTGAACCTCGCGGACATGGAAGCAAGAGTGCACGAGGTGGGGGATCAAAGTCCGATCCTTGTGGCAGCAGGGTTCATCACCGTGGGGCTGGCGCTGAAGGCGGCCGTGTTCCCCCTGCATGCCTGGCTGCCCAATGCCTACACTTTTGCACCTCACGCAGTAACGGCATTTCTTGCAGCCTGCGCGACCAAGGTTGCACTGTACGTGCTGATCCGCTTCGATTTCCTGGTCTTTCAACCCAATCTGGTGGGCCACGACACGCAGTTTGCCTACTTCCTGATGCCTCTGGCAGTGCTCGCCATTGTCGTTGCCTCGGCTGTCGCGCTGTTCGAGCGGAACCTGAAGAGGCTACTCGCCTATTCTTCAGTAGCGCAGATCGGCTACATCATGCTCGGCGCAAGCCTCGTCAACGATGCCGGTCTGACCGCGAGCGTCGTGCACATCTTCAATCACGCGCTGGCCAAGGGCGCGTTGTTCCTCACCGTTATGGCACTGGCCATGCGATTTGGAGACGTCAGCCTTGATCAACTCGCCGGGGCGGCCCGCCGTGCGCCCTGGACCATGGCAGCGTTCGTTGTTGCCGCACTCAGCCTCATCGGCGTGCCGGGCACTGCCGGGTTCATCAGCAAGTGGTACCTCGTCATGGCCGCTCTCGATGAGGGCTGGCTCGCCATCCCGCTGATTGCCACGATTGCCGCCGGCTCACTACTGGCTGTTGCCTACGTCTGGCGCATCATCGAGTGCACCTACTTCGCACCGGCTGACGGAACCGAACCAACGGGACACGTTCCGCCGTTGGTTACCGGCGTGGTGCTCATCGCAGCAACTGCCAACGTGTACTTCGGCATCTTCACGGCGCTACCGACAACGCTGGCGGCCGAGGCTGCGTTAGCGCTGCAGGAGGCCCTGCCGTGAGCCCGGAAACCGCCATCGTCGCGGCACTGGCCTGGCCGTTGGCCGGTGCGCTGGCCATTTCTCTCACCGGCCGGGTGAGCGCAAACGCACGAGAAGCGGCAACCCTCATCACCGCCGCCGGGCTGATCTGGATCGTCTGGGGGCTCGTGCCTGAGCTCCTGGCGGGAGGCCGCCCGGCGGTCGCGCTGGCGGAACCGATACCCGGCATTTCGATTGCTTTTCGCATTGAGCCTCTGGGTATGCTGTTCGCCGCTCTGGCGTCCGGTTTGTGGTTGATCAACTCGATCTACTCCATCGGTTACATGCGTGGCAACAAGGAAGCCAACCAGACACGGTTCTACACCTGCTTCGCCATTGCACTTGCTGCCACGATCGGCATCGCGTTTGCTGGAAACCTGCTGACGCTGTTCCTGTTCTATGAAGTGCTGACCCTTTCCACCTACCCGCTCGTAGCCCACAAGGGTGACGGTGCCACGGTGCGATCCGCCCGTGTCTACCTCGGGCTGCTGCTGGCGACCTCGATTGGGCTGCTGCTACCGGGTATCGTCTGGGTGTACACCGCCGCCGGCACCGGTGACTTCACACCTGGCGGCATACTTGCGGGCCACATCGCGAGCCCAGAGCTCGGCCTGCTGCTGGCACTGTTCGTGTTCGGTGTTGGCAAAGCAGCCGTCATGCCCGTGCACCGTTGGCTGCCCGCTGCGATGGTGGCACCCACACCGGTCAGCGCACTGCTGCATGCCGTGGCGGTAGTCAAAGCCGGCGTTTTCACCATCACAAAGGTGATCGTGTACATCTTCGGTGTCGATCATCTGTTTTCCGAACCGGGAAGCGGCTGGTTGCTCTACGCAGCCGCATTCACCATTGTCGCGGCGAGCATCGTGGCGCTGCGGCAGACCAACTTGAAACGGTTGCTCGCCTACTCGACGGTGGCACAGCTGTCGTACGTCATCATGGCGGCGGCCATCCTCAAACCGCTGGCTGAGATCGGCGCAGCAATTCACATGGTGGCGCACGCCTTCGGCAAGATCACCCTGTTCTTCGCCGCGGGGGCGATATACGTTGCGTCCAAGAAGACAGAGTTAGGTCAGCTTCGCGGTATCGGCCGGCGTATGCCCTGGACGATGGCCGCCTTCACTATCGGCGCACTGAGCATGATCGGCGTGCCGCCAACCGGCGGATTCGTGTCGAAATGGTTCATCCTGGCGGGCGCATTCGAGGCGGATAACTTCATCGCCATTTTCACCATCATCGCCAGCACAGCGCTGAACGCCGCCTACTTTCTGCCGATTCTCTATATGGCCTGGTTCGAAGCGCCAGCAAAGGATGACAAACCCCATGGTGAAGCACCGCCGGCCGCTGTGGCCGCACTGACCATCACCGCCATGCTGACGCTGGCATTCTTCCTCCTCAACGGGCCGGTCATCCGCCTGGAACAACAACTGATCAGCGGCATCGCAGGATGAGCGGAATGGACCACGACAAGCCGCATGCAACGCAGCACGCGCATGATCACTGGCTGGTGCGCCCGACGACCATACGGAACATCTGGATCGGGTCGCTGATACTACTGGCGCTGCTGGTTGCCGCCGAATGGATGGTGCCCATCAAGGCCCGCTTCAGCGTAGACGACTGGCCCGCGTTTGGTGCGGTGTACGGATTTCTTTCCTGCGTAGCCATGGTGCTGTTCGCAAAAGCGCTCGGCTGGTTGCTGAAGCGGCCGGACGACTACTACGCCCAGCCCAGGGACAAGGAGCTCGACGACGATGCCTGAGCTCTTTTCCCCGGCCTTGATACTCCTGGCAGGCGCGCTGCTCGGCGCGCTGTTACGCGGCAGCCTGCGCACCGCCGTGCTGTTTGCCGCCCCAGCGGCCACCCTTTGGGCGATCTGGCAGGTACCGGACGGCGTCGCAACCACGTTCACGTTCCTGGAGTACTACCAGCTGGAACCGGTAGAAGGGAGCCCGTTGCGGCGCCTTTTCGCCACCGTCTTTGCGCTCATGGCATTGGGTGGCGTGCTCTATGCCTTCCGTCAGGCAAAGCCCTACGAGCTCTGCTCAGCGCTCGCCTATGCAGCGGGGGCGGTAGGAGTCTGCTTTGCCGGTGACCTGATCACGCTATTCATCTACTGGGAACTGATGGCGCTCTTCTCCACCGTCATCGTATTTTGCGGAGGCACCCCGGCGGCACGGGCTGCAGGTATCCGTTACGCCATCCTGCACCTTCTCGGCGGCGTCATTCTCAAGGTGGGCATCGAGGGAATCGCGGTCCATACCGGCTCCATCGACCTTCAGCCAATGCTCGCGCACAATTTCGACAGCTGGATGGTGCTGATCGGTATTCTCATCAACGTCGCCGCCCCGCCCTTCTCCGCCTGGCTCGCTGACTCCTATCCCGAGTCCAGCCCCACGGGCTCCGTGTTCCTCTCTGCCTTCACCACAAAGACTGCGGTTCTGGCACTGATGCTCCTGTTTCCCGGCGAACAGGTGCTGATCTGGGTGGGGATCTACATGATCATGTACGGCATCATCTACGCGCTGCTCGAGAACGACGCGCGCCGCATCCTCGCCTACTCTGTGGTCAACCAGGTGGGGTTCATGGTCTGTGCCGTGGGTATCGGTACCGAGCTTGCGCTGAACGGCGCTGCGGCCCATGCCTTCGCACACATCATCTACAAAGCCCTACTGTTCATGAGCGCTGGAGTGGTGATCTATCGTACCGGCAAGCATCTGTGCACCGATCTTGGTGGTCTGTTCCGCACCATGCCCATCACAACCGTGTGCGGCATCATCGGTGCGCTGGCCATATCGAGCTTTCCCCTCACCTCCGGCTTCACCACCAAGACGCTGATCTCCGAAGCGGCCGTGTCCGAGGGCCTGGTGGCCGTGTACCTGGTGCTCACCGCCGCCTCTGCCGGCGTTTTTCTGCACGCAGGCATCAAGTTTCCCTGGTTCGTATTCTTTCAGAAGGACTCCGGCCTGCGGCCGAAGGATGCCCCCTGGAACATGGCGCTGGCCATGATCGTGTTCGCTGCCTTGTGCATCATCATCGGGGTGTTCCCGCAGACGTTCTACGAGTTCCTGCCCTATCCGCTCGAAGCCTACGAACCCTACAAGGCCGGTAAGGTGCTGTTCTATCTGCAGCTGCTCCTGTTCTCAGGACTTGCGTTTTTCGTCATGCTGCCGCTGATGAAGCGCACACTGACGATCAGCCTGGATACGGATTGGTTGTGGCGCAGACTGTTCGCGCGGGTGTACACCTATTGCCAGCGGTTGCTGGAGACAACCAGACAGACGCTCATGACCCGGCTGAAGACCTGGTACGCCGTCATGATCCGGTTGGCGCAACGGACGTACGCCGATGCTTCGAAGGAAGCGGATGTGGAGCTGATGCCCCGATCACAACCCATCGCCACTACCGCGTTGTGGATCGCGCTTTTGCTATCCGGCTATGTGCTTGCGTACTACATCTGACCCGGAGAGCACGCTGTTACACACATGTCCAGAGTGTGTATCCTCTGGGCCCTCAGTACGCTTTTCGAACCAACGGTGACCACTCCCAGTCCGCCTCTCGACCTGGAACAAGCAGCACAGCGCATCCGTGCCCGTATTCAGCCCGTGCAACGCGTGGAGCAGGCAACGCTGCTCGATGCGCTCGGCCGCGTGCTGGCCGAGCCGCTGCATTCACCCATCGACCTGCCGCCCTTCGACAACTCGGCGATGGACGGCTACGCCGTGTGCACACCAGTCGAGCAGGATGTGAAGGGCAGCCAATTCCGTCGCATCGGCGTCAGCGCCGCAGGGCACCCGTTCACCGGCAGCATTCGTCCCGGCGAGTGCGTGCGTATCTTCACTGGCGCGGCCACGCCCGCAGGCACACAGCGGATACTGCTGCAGGAGGACTGTGACGCACAGGGCGACACAGTCGTGGTGTCGGGTACCCCCGAACCCCGCAGCAACATCCGAAGCCGCGGCAACGACCTCACCGCGGGAAGCCTGCTCGACCCCGCCGGCGTGCGCGTCAATGCCTTCCGGGTAGGTCGCTATGCTGCATCGGGCATCGATAAGCTGACTGTGTTCGCGCGCCCCACGGTGGGCGTATTCTCCACCGGCGATGAGCTCGCCCCCATAGGCACGCCTGCCCAGGCTCTGCCACCCGGCAGTATTTATGAGTCGAACCGGCATGCGCTCATGGCGCTGATGGCAGGATTGCCCGTTATCGTCGAAGATCTTGGCAGTCTGCCCGACGACCCGGCAGCGATCCGCTCGGCGCTGGTAAACGCCGCCCGGCGATGCGATGTCATCGTCACCAGCGGCGGCGTCTCCGTCGGCGATCACGACCACGTCAAGGCCGTCGTGGAGTCGCTGGGCTCTTTGGATTTCTGGCGGCTGAACCTCAAACCCGGCAAGCCCCTCGCCTTCGGCCGGCTGAACGATGCACTCTTCTTCGGGCTGCCTGGTAACCCGGTGTCTACCATCATCACCTGGTTGCTCATCGCCCAACCGGCAGTGCTGGCGCTGTGCGGTGCGCAGGTTGAACCGCCTGCGCGTTTACACGCGCGGCTCACCTGCCAGGTGCGGCACAGCCCCGGCCGCACGGAATACCAGCGCGGGCGCTACGACGTAGCGGCGCAGAGCGACGGGCTGGCGGTGGACATTTGCGGCGATCAGGCGTCGAACCGGCTGTCGTCGTTCGATGGCGCGAACTGTCTGGTGGAGATTCCCGCCGACGCAGGCGATCTACCTACCGGCAGTAGAGTGCAGATTCTGCCGCTGCACGCGTTGTAAACCGAGGAGGCACCGGCATGACTGACCTTGCAACGGCACAATACTGCTCGCTTGCCACGTTCCGACGGGACGGCCGCAAGGTGGCTACACCGGTGTGGTTCGCCGGTTCGGGCGAGGATTTCTACGTCTTCTCCGCAGGTGATGCGGGTAAAGTCAAACGCCTGCGCAACAGCAGCCGCGCGGAAATTGCGCGGTGCGATGCCCGCGGCAATCTACGAGGCGAGTGGCAATCCGCGCACGCGGAACTGGTCGAGGATAAAGTCGGTATCGACACAGCACTGCAAGCCCTGCGCAGGAAGTATGGCTGGCAGATGTGGCTGGCCGACGTCGGCGCCCGGCTCACCGGGCGCTACGACAGACGCGCATACATCCGATTCAGGTTGACGCCCCCAACGCCTTGAGCACCGCCGACTTGATGTCGTCGACGCTGCCAACGCCTTCGATGCGGTGGTACTTCAGGCCGTCGTTGGCGCGCGACTGATAGAAATCTACCAAAGGTTGGGTCTGGGCGTTGTACACGTTGATGCGTTCGCGCACGGTATCTTCCTGATCATCGTCGCGCTGCACCAGAGGCTCGCCGGTTTCGTCGTCCTTGCCTTCCACCTTTGGCGGTGAAAACTCTACGTGATAGACGCGCCCGGAACCAGGGTGCACGCGGCGCCCCGTGATGCGACGCACCAGCTCTTCATCCGGCACGCTGATCTCCACTACCGCGTCCAGCGGTACGGCCGCGGCTTCCAGGGCCTCAGCCTGAGGAATGGTGCGGGGGAAACCGTCAAACAAAAAGCCGTTGGCACAGTCATCGTGGGTAATACGGTCTTTCACGAGGTCGATGATGATGTCGTCGGAAACCAGGGCTCCAGAGTCCATCACGGCTTTCACACGCTCGCCAAGCGCAGACCCCGAAGCGACCGCCGCACGCAACATGTCGCCAGTGGAAATCTGCGGGATGTTGAACGCATCTTTGATGAATTGCGCCTGCGTGCCCTTCCCGGCCCCCGGCGGACCCAACAGAATCAACCTCATAAAATCTCCATAACTATCTGTATTTTATATATTTATTCAACCCTGGAAACGCTGACCACGCCGTCCAAAGCCGCTAGCTGCACCAGTAGTCGGTACACGTCGATCAACCGCGGCGCGGCAAAGTCCAGAGTCAGCTCGGCCTCGTCCTCGGATACGACCCGCCCCTGCAGCCCGTTCAACGACACGCCAAGATCAGCCAGCAGCCGGGACGTATCCAGCAGCAGCCCATCCCGGTTGGAGCCGAGGAGCACCACCGTGTGAGAGGGGCTGACGCCAGCCGAATCGGGCAAGTCTAACCGCGTTTGCATCGCATCGAAATGCGTACACCAGCGGCCGATGACCACCTCCAGTTGCAGGTCTCCGCTACCCAGGCGTTCGTGCAGCGTTTGCACCTCCGGCAATCCGAACGCTAACGCAAGCGCCTGAAGCTCCGATGCATCTGGCGGTGCCAGCGCCATGCTGCGGCAAGCACCCGCCAGCAGCGCCTGCCCGTCGGCGACGTTGCGTGACGCACCTCGCGCCCGCAACCACCCCTGAATCTTGCTGCGTGCCCGGTTGGTGCGCACGTACACCGGATGTGGCTCCAACCAATCACGATCCGGCTCATGTGCGGGGTCGGTCTCGATCTGCACGCGCTGTCCGTTGCGAAGCGGTGTCGACAGACGCACTACCTGACCATCCACAACCGCACCTACGCAGCGATGACCCACATCTGTGTGCACCCGATACGCAAAGTCCAGCGGCATGGCACCGCTCGGAAGGTCGATGACATGCCCTTTCGGGGTGTAGACGAAGATCCGCTCCTGCTGAAAGCTCGCCTGCAGCTCCTCCGACAGACTGCGCTCGCCGCCCAGGGCGTCGTGCCACTCCACCACCTGGCGCAGCCACTCCATCTTGGCGCCGTAGCTGCGGTCTTCCAGGGCGTCGCCCTTATAACCCCAGTGTGCGCAAACGCCGAGCTCCGCCTCCTGGTGCATCTCGTGGGTTCGAATCTGCACTTCGAGGGTCTTGCCGTCGGGGCCGATCACCGCAGTGTGGATCGACCGGTAACCGTTGTCCTTTGGGGCTGCGATGTAGTCGTCGAACTCCATCGGCACGTGTTTGAAGCGGTTGTGCACCACGCCGAGGCTTGCATAGCAGGCGGCCAGGTCATCCACGAGGATGCGCACGGCACGTACGTCGTACACCTCGTCGAGGCTGACGTTTTTCGCCTGCATTTTGCGCCAGATGCTGTAGATGTGTTTCGCCCGTCCCGCCACTTTCGCCTGGATGCCGTGATCCGCCAGCAGCGATCGCAGCTCCTCGGCAATGCGTCGCACCTGGGCTTCCCGCTCGAGGCGCCTGCCGTCGAGCTGACGGGCAATATCGCTGTATACATCGGGCTGAAGGTAACGCAGCGCCAGATCTTCGAGCTCCCACTTCAGGTGCCAGATGCCAAGCCGTCCGGCAAGTGGGGCGAACAGCGCCTGCGCTTCGTGGCTGATGCGCTGCTGACGCTGCGCGTCGTCATGCTTGGCCTGGCGCATCACCACCACCCGTTCGGCGATCTTGATGACCGCCACCCGGGCGTCATCCACCATGCTCACCAGCAGCCGTTTGACGTTCTCCACCTGATCCTGGCGCTCGCTTTCCAGCAGGCGCGCGTTGGAGAGCTCAAGCAGGCTCGCCTTGGCCATGCTCTCCACCCCCTCCACCAGGTCGGCTACAGCATCACCCCAGCGCGCGCGGATGGTGTGCTCATCCATGGCGGACTCGCGACGGGCGCGATACAGAAGCGCTGCCAGCAGCGCGTGCGGGTCGAGGGTGAGGCTGGCCACCAGCTCCGCAAGCAGCAGACCCCGCTCCAGCAGCTTCTGGCCCTCGGCAAGCTCGGCAACCGCTCTGCCAGCCGCGTGCAAGGGCCCGATATCCACCGCCGGGTGGGCTGCCTGCAGCCGTTGCGTCCAGGTGTCGAGATCGATCGCCCCGTCAACGGCGCGCGGCAGCGCTTCGGAGACCTGAACCACCGTCAGCGCCGGTGAAACACGCCGAGGGTTTCGACGTGTGCGGTTTGCGGGAACATATCGAACACACCGACCTCGGTGAGAGCGAATCCAGCATCTTGCAGCAGCCGCGCATCCTGCGCAAAGGTGCGCGGGTTGCAGGATACGTAGGACACCACCCCGATCTGCGGTGTGAGCCAACGCCCGAGATGTGGCCCCGCACCAGAGCGCGGCGGATCAAGCAGCAGCCCATCAGTGTTCTGCGGCAGACGAAGATCCACGGCCCCGTCTCCATACAGGTCACTCACCTCGAAGCGGGCGCGGCCCGCCATGCCGTTACGCCGGGCGTTCGCTTCCGCCCGCAGGATTGCACTGGCACTGGCCTCCAGACCGCAGACCTCAACGCCCGTGCGCGCCAGCGCCAGGGAGAAATTGCCGATCCCGCAGAACAGGTCCGCGACCAGGCCGCAGCTGCGCAGCGGCGCGGTACCATGCCTGACCAGCGACCGGTTAATGGCGGCGTTGACCTGGGTGAACTCTACAGGGGAAAACTGCACGTTCAGGCCGAACTCTGGCAGCGCATAGGAGAGCAAATGCGCTGGATGTCCCGGCAGAGGTGTGACGGTGTCATACCCTCCTGCCTGGGTGTACACCGCCACCCCGTGCTGCCGCGCCAACGCGGCCAGCCTTACCACGTCTTCCTGGGTCAGAGGCTCGAGATGGCGTAGCACCAGGGCTACCGCCTCATCGCCAGCCGCCACCTCGATCTGCGGTACAGCGCGCCGAACGGACAACGCTGCGACCACCGCCCGCAACGGCGCAATGAGGGCAGATAGCCGCACGTCCAACGCCGGGCAGCTGGTCATGTCCACCACCCGGCTGGCAAACGCCTCACGAAAACCGAGGAACACCTGATCACCCACCACACGCACGCCAAGCCGCGCCTTGCGCCGGTAGCCGAACTGAGGGCCGGTGATCGGCGCGCGCCAGCGCGCCGCCCGCACGCCGTGCTCCGCCAACAGATCCGCCAGCGCTGCTGTCTTGCGCTCGAGCTGCAGATGCGCCGGCATGTGTTGCAGCGCGCAGCCGCCACAGCGGGGAAACACCGCGCACGCGGTGGCGCGACGATCAACGTGCATTGCCGCCTCCGCTGGCTGCGCGTTACCGAACCACGTGCCGCGACGACGCTTCAGAATGCGCGCTTGCACGGCTTCGCCGGGCAGCGCGTTGCGCAATCGCACCTCACGCACCACCTCGCCGGTTTGCACCCGGCCAATGCCAAGCCCTTCGTCATCAAGCCGTTCGACCTGAACCGGCAAGTCTGCAGGCAATGGTTTGCGCCGCGCCATCAGTGGGTCGCCTTCAGCAGTGCGCGGCTGGTCAGCGGTTTCGGGCCGAGGTGAGGCGTGAGGGCGACCCGGAAGATCTCTCGTGCGGCGACGCGCGTGCTGCGCGCGCGGTAGTCGTCCTCATGAATCGCCAGAAGCACGCTGCCCGCGTACGCCGACTCTGACGAGGCCACCTGTTCGAATGCCTCACCGTCCCGAAGGGCGTACCAGGCATCGGCCGCTACCGGCCCCCCCGTCGCTTCATGCTGGAAATCGATGCCGAAACCCAGCTCTTCAAGCAGTCGCCGTTCAAACACCCGTAACAGTGGCGCCGGCGCCTGGTTCTGGTGCAAGCCGTCGACCACCAGACGGGTGATGGCGTAGAGCCGCGGATGGCCGTCGTGCTCCCGCAGGAGCCGCACTAGCAGCTCGAACACGTAGAATCCGGCGGCGAGATGATCGCCGGAGAGCCGGTGGGCGGCCAGAAGGTCCGCGCCGTACAGCGTCATCAAGCCGCCCTTTCCCGAGTAGCTGATCTGCACCTCATGAAACGGCTGCAACCCGCTCATGGGGCTGCGCCGGCGCCGGGCGCCTCGATGTACCAGGGCGAGGCGGCCAGCGTCGCGGGCAAAGCAGTGCACGATGCTGCTGGTCTCACGAAACGGCTTGATCTGCATCACCAGCGCCGGTTCGCCGGCCACCCGCATCAGGTTTCTCCCAAACCGAATCGCTTGAGTTGCGCGATGTCGTTGGTCCAGCCTTTGCGCACCTTGACCCAGAGATGCAGCATCACCTTGCCGCCAACCAGAAGCTCAATGTCGTGCCGCGCATCCTGGCCAATGGACTTCAGCATCTGTCCTTCCTTGCCGATGAGGATACGCTTCTGTCCGGAGCGCTCTACGTAGACCACCGCACGAATCTCGGTGATGTGCGGCCGTTCGTCGTAGGCTTCAATGAGCACCGTCGTTCGGTGCGGCAACTCGTCACCAAGGCGACGCATGATTTTTTCACGCACGATCTCAGAGACAAGAAAGCGGGTGCTTTGATCCGTGACCTGATCTGGTGGAAACAGATGCGGCTGCTCCGGAAGAAATCGCGCAACCACGCCGCGCAGCGCATCTAGCCCCTGACCTTTCAGCGCCGAGATCGGCACAAACTCCTGAAACACATCAAACCCTGCCAACCGTTCGATGGCCGGCAGCAGCGCTTCTCTACGGCTGAGCAGGTCGGTTTTGTTAAGCGCTGCAATCACCGGCCGCGCCGAGCGTTGAACATGCCGCAGGACCAGCGCATCTTCGTCCGTCCACTTGTCGTGCTCGAGCAGCATGACGATGAGATCCACGTCACTGAGCACCGAAGTAGCCGAGCGAACCATCATGCGGTTGATCTGCCGGTTGAGCTGATCGTGAATACCCGGCGTGTCCACATAAATCGCTTGAGCATCGCCGCGCGTGTCCACACCGAGCAGATTGTGCCGTGTAGTTTGCGGTTTGCGCGACGTGATGGCGAGCTTCATACCGAGCAGGTGGTTCATCAGCGTGGACTTGCCCACGTTGGGGCGCCCCACCAGCGCTACGTAACCGCACTTCTGAGTCATGTCAGACGCTCCAGCATCGCTGCCGCGGCAGCTTTTTCAGCCAGTTTCCTGCTTCGGTCGACGCCCACCGCAGGTTCGGATTCGCATGCCACACGGCAATACACCTCGTAAATCTTCTGGTGCTCGGCACCTTCCGTGCGCACCACTTCGTAGTCTGGAAGCGGCAGTGCCCGCCCCTGCAGCCATTCCTGCAGGAGCGTTTTCGCATCCTTGAGCGTACCCGGATCCAACTGATCAATGCTGTCCCGCCACAGCCGCGTGATGAGCTCGCGGGCGGTTTCGAGCCCAGCATCCTGGTGCACGGCACCGATCAGGGCTTCAAGTGCGTCCGCTAAGATAGACGCGCGTCGGTGTCCGCCACTGCTCGCCGCACTTGCACCCAGGCGAATGTGCCGACCAAGGTCCAATTCCGTGGCGATGCGCGCCAACGTCTCTTTGCGGACGAGCCTCGCACGCATGAGCGTAAGTATGTCTTCCTGATCGTTCGGACGCTCGTTGAACAGCACCTCACCGATCACATAGCCGAGCACGGCATCGCCGAGAAACTCCAGACGTTCGTTGTTTGTACCGCCGGCGCTGCGATGGGTGAGCGCGAGCTCAAGTAGCGCCTGGTCGCTGAAGACGTGTCCGAGGCGCGCTTGCAGCGCGTCAGAAGGCACGCTGGTCGCGGAAGTTCAGCACCGCACTGAGGTTACCGATCAGGTGCTCGCGCACCTCATATTCGATGGTTACAGTCGTGCCGTCTCGGCTGCGATCGATGTCGACGATCTTGTCGATATCGAAGTCGCGCAGATTGTTCACGGTAAAACGCTTATCCAGGAGCTTGCGAAGCTCTGACTTCGCACCCCGCGCCTCTTCCGCAGTGATACCGTTGAGGATGCTGCTGATCGCCTGGTGATCGATGTAGTGTGGCCCCAGCCGCATGACCAGTGTCAGCACAGACACCAGAACAATGATGACAAACAGCCAGCCCCACAGCGTCAGGCCCTGCATTTTCGATCGCTGCTGCATGGAAACCTCCTCCTACTCGAGCCAGGAATTGCGTGAGAAGTTCGGCATGGCAAGCCCCGGGTCCTTATGCAACCAGATGGCCACGGCCTTGCCGACGATTTTAGCCTCCGATGCCAGCCCCCAGACGCGACTGTCGTCACTGTTGTCGCGGTTGTCTCCCATCATGAAGTAGTACCCTTCCGGCACTTCGATCTCCTGACCGCGCGACAGCCAGTTGGGATGCACGCGGTTTACACCTGCAAAGCGATGGGTGGCGTGGGTGTGCCCTTCCACAGTTTCATCGTAGCGGCGCACGCCGGGCAGCACTTCACCCACGAACTCATACCCCTGCCGTTCGCCGTTGATGTACAGCGTCTTGTTCTCGTAGCGGACACGATCACCCGGCAGACCAATCACCCGCTTGATGAAATAGCGGGAATCATGCGGCGGCACGAACACCATGATGTCGCCACGCTCAGGCTCGCCAACGTCGACCACTTTGGTGCCCAGCACCGGCAGGCGGATGCCGTAGGCGTATTTGTTTACCAGAATGAAATCACCCACCTCCAGGGTCGGGATCATCGAACCGCTGGGAATCTGGTAGGGCTCAGCGAGAAAGCTGCGCAGCACCAGAACGAACAGCAACACCGGAAAAAAGGAATGCGCGTACTCGACGATGATGGGCTCTTTGTCTTCCTCACCGTCAGCAAGCTTCTCCACACGCCGCGGCTTGAGCACCAGCACATCGAACAGCCAGATGGCGCCGCAAATCAGCACCGCCCAGGTGAGCACGAACGGAAAATCGATATCCATCAGCGCTCAACCTTCAGCGCTGCAAGGAATGCGTCCTGCGGGATCTCCACGCGTCCAAGCTGTTTCATCCGTTTTTTGCCTTCTTTCTGCTTTTCCAGCAGCTTTTTCTTTCTCGTCACGTCCCCACCATAGCACTTGGCCGTGACGTTTTTGCGCAGCGCCTTCACCGTCTGGCGTGCAATGATCTGGCCGCCGATGGCCGCCTGAATGGCGACATCAAACATCTGACGCGGAATCAGTTCTTTCATCTTTTCCGTCAGTGCCCGGCCGCGACTCTGCGCAAGCTCCCGGTGCACGATGATCGCCAGCGCATCCACTCGCTCGCTATTGATCAGAATGTCGAGGCGGACGAGCTTTGCCGCATCGAACCGTACATGGGAGTAGTCGAGCGATGCGAAACCGCGGCTCACAGACTTCAAGCGGTCAAAGAAGTCCATAACGACCTCGGACAACGGCAGCTCCCAGTGCAGGGACACCTGCCCACCGGAGTACTGCATGTTCTTCTGCACCCCGCGGCGCTCGACACACAGGGTCATGATCGGCCCTACATACTCCTGCGGCGCCAGGATATTGACGTCTGCGATGGGCTCACGAATTTCGTCATAGTGCGCCGGCAGCTTGGACGGATTATCTACCTGCACCACACTGCCGTCGTTCTTCACCACCTCGTAAACCACCGTAGGTGCGGTGGTGATCAAGTCGAGATCGTACTCGCGCTCCAGCCGCTCCTGGATGATCTCCATGTGCAGCATGCCGAGGAAACCGCAGCGAAAACCGAACCCCAGGGCATCGGAGGTCTCGGGCTCGTAGAACAGAGACGCATCGTTGAGGCTGAGCTTTTCCAGCGCTTCGCGAAAGTCCTCGAAGTCGTCTGAAGACACCGGAAAAAGACCGGCAAACACCTGCGGTTTGACCCGCGCGAAGCCGGGCAGCGCCTTCGTATCCGGGCGGTTGGAGGCAATGAGGGTATCGCCCACCGGAGCGCCGCGAATGTCTTTGATACCGGCCACGACGTAGCCCACCTCGCCGGCCGAGAGCTCGTCTACCTTGGTGCGCTTCGGCGTGAAGCAGCCGACCTCGTCGATGATGTGCGCGCGGCCGGTGGACTTGATGACCACCTTGTCGTTCTTGCGCATGGTGCCGTGCATGACGCGCACCAGCGACACAATGCCCAGATAGTTGTCGAACCAGGAGTCGATGATCAGCGCCTGCAGATCTCCATTCGGATCACCTTCCGGCGGCGGGATGTCTGCCACCAGGCGTTCGAGCAGCTCATCCACCCCTTCACCGGTTTTGGCGCTCACACGCGAGGCGTTCTCGGAGTCGATGCCGACGATCTCCTCGATCTCGCGGCATACCCGCTCAGGCTCTGCCTGCGGCAGGTCGAGCTTGTTGAGTACAGGCAGGACTTCCAGGCCCTGCTCGATGGCCGTGTAGCAGTTTGCTACCGACTGTGCCTCCACGCCCTGCGCCGCGTCGACCACCAGCAACGCCCCTTCGCAGGCGGCGAGGCTGCGCGACACTTCGTAGCTGAAATCCACGTGTCCAGGGGTGTCGATGAAGTTGAGCTGATAGGTCTTCCCATCCCACGCGGTGTAGTCGAGCGTGACGCTCTGCGCCTTGATGGTAATGCCGCGCTCCCGCTCCAGATCCATGGAGTCGAGCACCTGGGCTGCCATTTCGCGCTCGCTCAGGCCTCCGCAGATCTGTATGAAGCGGTCGGCCAGCGTCGACTTGCCGTGATCAATGTGGGCAATGATGGAGAAATTGCGAATATGTGAGAGTTCCGGCACCGCTGTCCGCTCGTGAGTACGCCACCCGTCGCCGGGCACAAAGAAGAGAGAGCGGCATAACCGCTCTCTCTTCGGCGCGCGAGTTTAGCGGATCAGCGGGTGTTGCGCGAACTCACAACCAGCGCCTCACTCGGCCACAATAGGCCTCGTAATCAGCGCCAAAGGTCGCCTGCATGAGCGCTTCCTCCCGCACCACAAAGGCCTGGCGGATGAGGACGAAAAATGCTGCCGGCACGACCCAGGCCCAGGCGACGTTGGCGAGAATCGCAGCACCTGCCAGGAACGACAGCATGCCGAGGTACATGGGGTTGCGCGAGATGCGGAACACGCCATCGGTGACCAGAGCCGTGGAACGGCTAAGCGGGATAATGTTGGTACCGCGCTCGGCAAACTGGCGGGAACCGCGCACGGCCAGCCAGAGCCCTGCCGCCATGGGCACGAGCCCTGCAAGCGGCCAGGGCATCTGCAGCAACCGAGGCGTTGCCAGTACGCCAATCAGCGCCGTCACGAGCACGCTGCCCACGAAGTAGTGCGGCGGCAGCACCCTTGGGGGATGCAGATCTGCCGCATTCGGTTGCTGTGTGCCCACGATCAGCCCTCCCCGCCGTTGCCCCCGTGGCGCGCCATCGCCTGGGAGATGTGCGCCTGTTGCTCAGCGTTCAAAGCAGCGTAGAAAGTATCGTAAGCTGGCCGCAGCTCACGTACCGCCTGCGCAGAACGGGTGAGCGCATCCTCCAATGCCACCAGCGCCGACGGTACATCCGCAGCGCTACGGCCGGATTCGCAGGAAACCGCGAGGTCCGTGCGCCAGGCGTCCACCACGGCCAGAACCGGCTGCAGTTGATCGAGCTGCGCGTCGTTGAGATCGAGGTGCTCCTCGATGAGCACTTCGGCGACGCGGCTGGAATGCCGCGTGAGGCGGGCACAGGGATTGCCGCCGTGGCCGTGGCCACGCCAGCCTTGGCCGCTGTGATGGCCGCTGTGATGGCTGCCGCCCAGGGCGCCCGACGCCACCACACCGGCAGCAGACACGACGAGCAACACGCCGAGAACGGCGAGCAGAATGATTTTGGATTGGGTCATGAGCTTCTCCTTGATTGGGATACTCAGTAGGCCTCAGCTGCAGGTGCCTTGGGTCTCCTGGGGGTATCGGTGTGTAACAGTGCGTTGCAAAGCCCTGATCTGAAACACACTGTTACCGGCCCGTTCGGTGCGGCCCCCTATAATCGATCCCATGACCCAAGTTCTGATCGTCGATGATGACAACGAGATCCGCCGCCTCGTCAGCGGCTATCTGGAGCGTCACGACATGCACTGCCGCACCGCGCGCGATGGCGAAGAGATGCGCCGCGAGTTGGCGACCAACGCTGTGGATGTCGTGCTGCTGGACATCATGCTGCCCGGCGAGGATGGGCTGGCGCTGTGTCGGTGGCTGCGACGGGAAACCCAGATACCCGTCATCATGGTGACCGCGCTTGCAGAAGAGAGTGACCGGGTGCTGGGCCTCGAGATCGGCGCCGACGACTACCTGACCAAACCCTTCAGCACCCGTGAGCTGCTGGCACGCATTCGCGCCGTGCTACGACGCGCCCCGCAGCAGCTCGCGGTGCACAAGCATGCTGGCAACGAGCGCTACGCCTTCGCCGGTTGGCTGCTCGACGTGAACAAGCGCCGGCTCACCAACCCGCACGGGGCGCTGGTGGAGCTGACCGGCGGCGCCTACGATCTGCTGCTGGCTTTCGCCCGGCGTCCCGGCGAAGTGCTGTCACGCGACCAGCTGCTGGAGGTAACAAAAGGGCGAAAACCGGACCCCTACGATCGCAGCGTGGATGTGCAGCTCTCGCGCCTGCGCCGGCAGCTGAATGATGCCGAACTGATCAAGACCGTGCGTGGCGGCGGCTACCTGCTCGCCGCCGC
The DNA here is from genome assembly GCA_030428905.1 of Gammaproteobacteria bacterium. Lineage (GTDB taxonomy): Bacteria > Pseudomonadota > Gammaproteobacteria > Pseudomonadales > Azotimanducaceae > SYFY01. The sequence continues at coordinate 17,596 of JAUIED010000034.1, read as the reverse complement.
AGTGCAGCAGCTACCCGACGAATGACACGCGGCCGCTCGCTTTTTGCAAGTCTGGCGCTCTGGATCGGCGTGGGTTTTCTCGCACTGCAGATCTCCAGCTTCATCTTCTGGGGACACGAGCGCATGCTGGCGCGCGCGCAGACGTTTGCCGAAAGCACAACGGATCGTACGCTGGCTCTGGTCGATGTTGCGCCCGATGACATGGCCACGCTCAACCGCATTATCGGCGGCGAGTTTCACGTTGGCTGGGCAGACGCACCGGTGGCCATTCCAACCGAACGGTGGGGGCACAACAGCGAGGTGCGCTCGGTGGTAGTGGCGCGGCTGCGCGCCCAGGGCTTCGAACGCGCAGATGAAGTGCAGGTGGCGTTCACCGCCGAGCGGCGTTCTCGCAACGCCACCTTCCATATCCAGTTACCGGTGGGTGCTCGGTGGCTGCATACCAGTACCCGCACCGACGTTACGCGGTTCGGTCAGGATCTGGCTTCCGGGGTGTTCATGTTGCTGACGCTGATCGTCGTCGTGCTGGCGGTGCTGATCGCCACGAGACGCGTGACGCGTTACTTTGCCACCCTCGCCGACGCCGCCGACAGGCTCGGCGCCGGCGAACCATTCGACGCCCTGCCGGAACACCGCGGCCCCAGCGAAGTGCGCCGGGCAAGTGCTGCGTTCAATGCCATGCAACAGCGAGTAACAGGCCTCATCGAGGAGCGTACGCAGATGCTCGGCGCGGTGTCGCACGACCTGCGCACCATTGCCACGCGGTTGCGGCTGCGCACGGAGCACATCGCCGACAGCACGCAACAGCAACGCGCCGAGCAGGACATTGAGGACATGACCGCCATTCTTGATGAAACGCTCACCTACGCGCGGGATGAATCCTCGGATGAAGCCGCGGTGCGGATCGATCTGGCAGCGTTACTGCACACGCTGAGCGACGACTACGTGGATCTTGGCCATGACGTCGCCTTTGAGAGCTCAGCCAGGCCGGTACTGCGCGGCCAGCCGGTGGCACTGAAACGGGCACTGGGCAACCTCATCGACAATGCCGTGCGCTACGGCGGCAGCGCGCGCATCACCTGCACTGTGGATGGCACAGTACGCATTACCGACCCCGGCCCTGGCATGAGCCCGGAGGAAGCTCGGCGTGCACTGGAACCGTTTGTTCGTATCGATGCATCGCGCAACCGCCAGAGTGGCGGCACTGGCCTCGGGCTGACAATCGCCAGCAACGTCATCCGGCGCCACAGGGGGACGCTTGCCTTCGAGCGGGTGCGCGATGCGTTCAGCGCTGTGGTGCGGCTACCCGTGGAGCCGCTCACCGACGTCGGCTAGCGCTGCAACATGCGTATCCAACTGGCGCTGCACGTCGTCCAGCGTTGCTGGAACGAGGCCCAGGATCATCCGCTGTACCTGCAAGCCGCGGAACGCATCGATATTCGCAGGTGTGGGGGCGGCGCCCATCACCGAGATCGATGGTCGCGGGCGGCCCGCTTCCGCGGCCAGGGCTTCGAGCCTGGGCACCATTTCCACGAACTCATCGAACGGCGTAACCCGGCCGCGCATTTCTTCGTTTGCCGATGGCGGCACAACGGGCAACCAGCCATCGCCGTAGCGCGCCACCCGATTGAGGATGTTAGGCCCGGAGCCGGCGATGAGAATGGGCGGGTGCGGCGTCTGCACCGGCTTCGGCCAGATGTTGGTGTCTTCAATGCGCACCATGCGTCCCTCATAAGAGGCGACGTCCTGCATCCACAGGGCCTGCATCGCCTCGACGCGCTCGCGCATGAGGCGAAAACGGGTGTCGGGATCGGTGCCGTGATCGATCATCTCCGCGCGATTCCAACCCGCGCCGATGCCGAGCTCCAGGCGACCGCCAGACAGGTAATCCACACTCGCAACCGCCTTCGCGGTATCGATCGGGTCGCGCTGAATCACCAGACACACGGCTGTACCCAGGCGGATGCGTTTGGTGGCCGCGGCTGCGGCGGTGAGCGCCACGAATGGATCGAGCATGGCGGCGTACACGCGTGGATTGAAGCCGGTAAACGGATGCGGCTCGCGCAGCGGGATGTGTGAATGCTCGCTCAACCAGTAGGACTCGAAGCCCCGCTCTTCCACCGCCGCTGCCACCTCGGCCGGGCTTGCGGTCTGGTCCGTAACGAACATGCTGATGCCAAATTTCATGCGCTTTTCTCCCCGTGTGAACCGCGATTGTACTTATAATGCGGGCCTGCGACCGAGGAACGAATTGCCAATGCTCCGCCTGATCCGCACCCAGATCCACAAAAGGACCGCCATCCTGCTCGCCACAACGCTGACGCTGCTTGGCGGCTGTGCGGAGGGGCCACAGACCAGCGCGGGGGCATCCGAAGGCAAAGCGGCCTGGGTGCAGTCCTTCGCCGAGATTGCCGCCAAGCCGGGCGTGACGACCACCGATTCCGGCCTCATGTTTGAGGTGCTGAAAAACGGCAGCGGCCCGACACCGCCGTCACCGATACGGTGGTCACCCACTACCACGGCACGTTGCTCGACGGCACCGTCTTCGACTCCTCCTACGAACGCGGCGAGCCGGCGACCTTTCCGCTGAACCGGGTCATCAAGGGCTGGACCGAGGCGTTGTCGATGATGCCCACCGGATCGAAGTGGCGGCTGTACGTGCCGCCGGAACTTGCGTACGGCAAACGTGGCGCAGGCGCCAAGATCGGCCCCGACACCCCTCTCATCTTCGAAGTCGAACTCCTCGACATCCGTTAACAACCCTCGGCCCCGGACACACCCTCTTCCCGGCTCACGCACCGTCGAGGCGATCGCGCACAGGAAACTGTCCCGAGGCGACAGACAATGTATGCGTGACCACACCGCGCAAATACCTAGTCGATCCGGAAACGCCCCTCTACTATCACATCACCTCCAAGTGCGTGCAGCGGGCATGGCTCCTCGGTAGGGATCCAGTGAGCGGAATCAACTACGACCACCGAAGAGATTGGCTGATACGCCGTCTAGAAGCCATCACGCCTGCCTTCGCGGTGTCTTTGCAGACGTACGCGATCATGAGCAACCACTTCCACATGGTGGTTTACTACGACCCACTTGCAGCCAGCTCGTGGCCTGACGAGGAAGTAGCTAGACGATGGTACATCGCGCATCCCTCACAACTCGACGACCCTGCAGATCCCGAATGCCGGGCTGAGGCAATTGGATTGCTGGCCGGTGACTCCCAACGTATCAAGTATTGTCGTCAGCAGCTTGGCTCGCTCAGCGCATTCATGAAGTGTTTGAAGCAACCAATCGCAGAACGTGCAAACAAAGAAAGCAATACAGAAGGCCACTACTGGGCAAAGCGATTCTACTCGGGAGCAATTCTGTCTGAAGACGCTCTGCTGATGGTGATGGCCTATGTGGACTTGAATCCGGTTCGCGCTCGAATCACCGACCACCTGAAAGGCTGTAAGCATACAGGCCTAGAACGCCAGATCAGGGCGAGTGAGGTATCGAAGGAAGCGCTCGACGCTTATCTCCATCCCAGTGCGGATGGCCTAGAAAGGGAACGCCCAACATTGCAGGTAAGACTTCGGGAATACCTGAACTTCTTGCACGAGTTGCTAGCTTTCGAAACACGCGATATCCAGGTCCCAACCCAACCACCCAAACGGACAACCTCGTTGACTCGCGCGGAACGCTGGCTTTCGGGAAAACAGGTCCTCCAGCGCAATCCACGCGCAATCGGCAGTCGCCGTGAGATCTCAGATTGGGCGGCAGCTCGGGGATTGACTCCTCGCGAAGTGCCATTGCCCGCAGTTCGCTCATAGGGAGAATATCCCACCGGCATACAGGTCAGTGTCTATTGCATCTGGATTATCACGGTCCAGGCAATCCCAGCATCCAGCCTCCACACAATTACAGCCTCCAAAAACCGCGCAGATCCGTGTTCATTTGTTTGTTATACCGTCACCGGGTGTGTCCCTGGTCGGGGATGCGGACCCAGCCTTCCATGAGTACGCGGGCGCTGCGGCTCATAGATGCTTTGAGCACCTGCCATTCGCCGTCGACCTGGGTGGCTTCGGCGCCAACGCGCAGGGTGCCGGAGGGATGGCCGAAGCGCACGGAGTTGCGCTCGCCGCCGCCGGCGGCCAGGTTGACGAGAGTGCCGGGGATCGCTGCAGCGGTGCCGATGGCAACTGCTGCGGTGCCCATCATGGCGTGGTGGAGTTTGCCCATGGAAAGCGCCCTAACCAGAAGATCGATGTCCTCGGCGGACACTTCTTTGCCGCTTGAAGCGCTATAGCTGCGCGGCCCGGCCACGTAAGCAACCTTTGGTGTGTGTTGCCGCGCTGCGGCTTCGGACACGTCACGGATAAGGCCCATACGCAACGCGCCGTGCGCACGAATGGTTTCGAAGCGAGACAAAGCCGCTTCGTCGTTGTTGATGTCGTCCTGCAGCTCTGTGCCGTCGTAGCCGATGTCTTCGGCATTGAGAAAGATTGTCGGTATGCCTGCGTTGATCATGGTTGCCTTGAACGCACCCACGCCCGGCACCTCCAGGTCATCCACGAGGTTGCCGGTGGGGAACATGGAGCCACCACCCTCATCCGCCGGATCCACAAACTCCACCGGCACTTCCGCCGCCGGGAAGGTGACGCCATCCAACTCGAAGTCGCCCGTCTCCTGCACTTCGCCATTCGTGATCGGCACGTGGTTGATGATGGTTTTGCCGATGTTGGCCTGCCAGATACGCACCTCTACGGTGCCGTTCTCGGGGATACGTTGTGCATCGATGAATCCGTTGGCTACGGCGAAGGGGCCAACAGCCGCGGATAGATTGCCGCAGTTACCGCTCCAATCCACGAACGCCTGATCAATGGACACCTGCCCGAACAGGTAGTCCACATCGTGCTCCGGCTGGCTGCTCTTCGACAGAATCACGGTTTTACTCGTGCTCGATGTTGCGCCGCCCATGCCGTCCGTCTGCTTGCCGTACGGATCAGGGCTGCCAATCACTCGCAACAGCAGTGCATCACGCGCCGGGCCCGGCACTCGTGCCGCCTCCGGCAGGTCTTCCAGCTTGAAGAAAACGCCTTTGCTCGTGCCGCCACGCATGTAGGTGGCGGGGATACGGATCTGCGGTGCGTGTGTCATAGCGTCAACCTGCCGATGCTTCGAGAAAGTCCTGGGCGAAACGTTGCAGCACCCCGCCTGCCCCGTAGACGGATACCTCCTCCGCGGTGTCGAGCCGACAGGTCACTGGAACTTCCACCGACGAACCATCCGCGCGATGTATCACGAGCGTGAGCTCCGCACCGGGTTGAGGCTCGCCCACCACGTCAAACGTCTCCGTACCATCAATACCGTAGGTCTTGCGTGTATCTCCCGCCTTGAACTGCAGCGGTAACACACCCATACCAATGAGGTTGGTACGGTGAATACGCTCGAAGCCTTCAGCAACAATCGCTTCCACGCCCGCAAGACGCACGCCCTTAGCCGCCCAGTCCCTGGAGGAGCCCTGCCCGTAATCGGCACCGGCAACGATGATCAGCGGCTGACCGCGATCCATGTACGTTTCTATCACCTCCCACATGCGCATCACCTGGCCTTCCGGCTCCAGGCGCGCAAGAGAACCCTGTTTGATCTCGCCGTTCTCCACCACCATCTCGTTCAGCAGCTTCGGGTTGGCGAATGTTGCACGCTGCGCGGTGAGATGGTCGCCTCGATGGGTCGCATAGGAGTTGAAGTCTTCCTCCGGCAGGCCCATCTTCGCCAGATATTCGCCCGCCGCACTGCTGGCCATGATTGCGTTCGACGGCGACAGATGATCCGTGGTGATGTTGTCACCCAACACCGCCAGCGGCCGCATGCCTTTCAGCGTGCGCTCGCCTGCCAGCGCACCTTCCCAGTACGGCGGTCGGCGGATGTACGTGCTCTGCGGGCGCCAGTCGTACAGCGGACTGACCGCTTCGGTTTCGTCCTTCACCCGGATGAACATGGGTTCGTACACGTCGCGGAACTGTTGCGGCTTCACCGAGGCGCTCACCACCGCATCGATTTCCTCATCCGTCGGCCAGATGTCCTTCAGCGTAACCGGATTGCCATCTGCATCTGTGCCCAGGGCATCCCGCTCGATGTCCACCCGCACGGTACCGGCGATGGCATAGGCGATCACCAGCGGCGGCGAGGCAAGAAAAGCCTGCTTGGCGTAAGGGTGAATGCGCCCGTCAAAGTTGCGATTACCCGACAATACAGCGGTCGCATATAGGTCGCGGTCTATGATCTCCTGCTGAATGGCTGGGTCCAGGGCACCGCTCATGCCATTGCAGGTGGTACATGCAAAAGCAACGATGCCGAAGCCCAGCTGCTCGAGTTCGGGTAGCAGGCCTGCCTCTTCGAGGTAGAGCTTCACTGCTTTGGAGCCCGGCGCAAGGGACGATTTCACCCAAGGCTTACGCGTCAGCCCCCGCGCATTGGCGTTCCGCGCCAAGAGACCCGCAGCGATGACGTTGCGTGGGTTAGACGTGTTGGTGCAGCTCGTAATCGCCGCAATGATGACCGCGCCGTCCGGCATGAGCGCGCCTTCCTGCTGCCACGCACCGGCGATACCTTTCTCAGCCAGGTCGCTCGTCGCCACCCGGCGGTGCGGATTGGACGGCCCGGCGACGTTGCGCACAACGCTGGACAGATCGAACCGCAGCACCCGTTCGTACTCGGCCCCGCGCATGCCGTCTACCCATAGACCGGCTTGTCTGGCATAGGCTTCCACGAGGCGAATGTTGTCATCGTCACGGCCGGTGAGGCGGAGATAGTCGATGGTCTTGTCATCGATGTAGAACATCGCCGCTGTGGCGCCGAACTCCGGCGTCATGTTGGAGATCGTCGCGCGGTCACCAAGGGTCAGATCCTCAGCCCCCTCGCCGTAGAACTCGAGATATGCGCCCACCACCCGCTGCTCGCGCAGAAACTCCGTGAGCGCCAGCACGATATCCGTGGCGGTAATGCCGGGCTGACGCTTACCCGTCAGTTCCACACCTATGATGTCCGGCAGACGCATGTAGGAAGCACGGCCCAGCATGACGTTCTCCGCCTCCAGACCACCCACGCCGATGGCGATGACCCCGAGTGCGTCCACGTGCGGGGTGTGACTGTCGGTGCCCACCAGCGTGTCGGGAAAAGCCACGCCATCGCGGTTGTGCACCACCGGCGACATTTTCTCCAGATTGATCTGGTGCATGATGCCGTTCCCCGGTGGAATAACATCCACGTTTTCAAACGCGGTCTTACACCAGTCGATGAAGTGAAAGCGGTCTTCATTACGGCGATCTTCGATGGCGCGGTTCTTCTCGAACGCCTCCGGGTCGAAACCCGCGTGCTCCACGGCAAGCGAGTGATCGACAATGAGCTGCGTCGGCACCACCGGATTTACCTGCGCCGGATCGCCGCCCTTGTCGGCGATGGCATCACGCAGGCCCGCGAGATCCACCAGCGCCGTCTGGCCGAGGATGTCGTGGCACACCACCCGTGCCGGATACCAGGGAAAGTCGAGATCGCGCTTGCGCCCTATGATTTGCTCCAAAGCACCGGTCAGCGCCGCGGGATCACAGCGCCGCACCAGGTTCTCTGCGAGCACTTTGGAGGTGTAGGGAAGGCCGTCGTACGCGCCGGGTTGAATCGCCTCCACGGCTTCACGGGTGTCGAAATACTCGACGCCAGCTCCCGGCAGGGGTTTCTTGTGTGCTTGGTTCATGCGGTGCTTTGCCCTGGGCCAAAACACCGCATTTTACCACCGCTTCAACGCCTGAGCGTTACTCCGGCACACGCAGGGCGAGAAATACCGGCGCGTCGTTGCGGCGCACCAGTACCGGCACCGAGCGCCCTGCCGGCAGCTTGTCCACCACCCGGTCGAAATCCTCCACTGAGTTGATCACCGCGTTGTTGAGCCGCAGGATGATGTCGCCCCGCTGAATACCCGCTTCTGCAGCAGCACCAGCGGCGCTGGTGACCCGCACCCCGCCGGAGATGCCCAGCCGATCGCGAATCGCCTCGGCGATGGGCTCAACGGCGAGGCCGAGACTGTCGTCATCCGCCGCCGCAACCTCGCCATCATCGCCGGTCGGCAATTCACCGATGGTGAGCTCGATATCCTGGGTCTTACCCTCCCGCACAATTCTGAGCTTCGCTTTGGAATTGGGAGGAGTGCGACCCACGTGGTGCGGCAGCTCTCCGGACCGATCGATCTCAAGACCGTTGAAACGGGTGATGATGTCCCCTTCGCGCAGGCCTCCACGCGCCGCGGGGCTATCGTCGAGCACGCGGGAAATCAACGCGCCACCCGGACGGTCCAGGCCGAAAGACTCCGCCAGATCGCGGTCCACCTCCTGGATGAGCACCCCAAGCCAGCCGCGGCTGACGCGGCCGTTTTCGCGCAACTGTTCCACCACCTCCATGGCCACATCAATGGGTATGGCGAACGACACACCCATGAAACCGCCGGAGTTGGAATAGATTTGCGAGTTGATGCCAACCACCTCACCGTCCAGATTGAACAGTGGGCCGCCGCTATTGCCGGGGTTGATGGCCACATCTGTCTGTATGAACGGTACGTAGTTTTCATCCTGCGCCGTAGGTAGGCTGCGCCCCTTGGCACTGACGATGCCCGCGGTGACCGAGTAATCGAATCCGAAGGGCGAGCCGATGGCGAGCACCCACTCACCCACCGACAGATCCGCGGATTTGCCAAGCTTCACCGTAGGCAAACCACTGGCATCAATCTTCAGAAGCGCCAGGTCCGACCGCCGATCGGAGCCCACCACCTCCGCGTCCATCTCCCGCCGGTCACTCAGGCGCACTTTTACCTCATCGGCACTGGCAACGACATGGTAGTTGGTGAGGATGTAGCCATCCTTGGAAATGATGAATCCGGAGCCCAGCGATTGCGCATCGCGGTCAGGTTGCGGAAACCGATCCGGCGGAAAGAACCGCCGCAAAAACTCTTCCATCTCATCGTTCGGCGCGCCACGCCCGCCGAGACGCCGTGGAGTGTTGCTGTGCCGAACCGTGGAGATGTTCACCACCGCCGGTGCATGCTGATCTACCAGCTTCGTAAAGTCGGGAAGGTCTGCGGCAGCTGCCGGGCTGCCCACAAGAAACAAGACGGGCAATACCAGGAGCACAGCCGCACGATTCAGCTTTCGAACTATCGCTATCACAGTAATCCTCGGTCAGTGATGGTCAGTCAGACCTAACAAGGTCCACAGGTTTTGATTTAAGATGCACGACCGGCCGATTTGGTCGCACGATTAATGCGGCGCCCCACGCAGCCACGGCGCCTGCAACCAGAGCGATGGGCGCAGACCACATCTCTGCGGCGCCAAACAAGGACGCAAACGCTATCCCAAGGGCCGCCGCAAGCAACGGAAAGGCAAAGACAAACAACAAGGCCACATTCCATTGCCGCCGATCTATCGCAATGCTCGCCAGCCCTTCAGCCGCTCCAGATATGGGGGTTGCTGCGGGCAGCGTCAAGGTCTGGGAATTGCGATGGGCGCAGCCATGACAACCCGAGCAGCTTACACCAGCCACTGTGAACAGCAGCTGACCATCAGCCTGGCGCTCCACCACACCTTCCCGCAGCAGCTGCATCAGCCTGCAGGCTGCACGTTGGCGAGTATGCGTTTGGCCGTGTCATCAGGCAGTTCACCTACGAGCGTCACCAGGTGCTCCACACCAGACGGATCGGACACGCGCCGGTTGACCGACACGGTGGCTCCCACACGCGTGTGCATGCTACCAGCACCGGCCTCAGGCATGGCTTCTATGAACACCGAAAACGCCGCGATGCCATCGGTATATACAAGCGTATGCACGGCTTTGAGCTGGGAAGGCAGCCGTCGAAGGTCGGCAGCCGACATATGAAAGCCCGTGGGCAGCCAGGCCGCCTGCCATGGAACGTCGGCGCCGCGCAGCGGCTGCGCCGGCGCACCCAGCGTCATATGACTCACCATTGCCTGCGCGTCTTCATTGCGTTCGAGCAACGCCGAATCCACCGCATCACCGAACACAATGCTCGAGAACTGAAAAATCTCCAGGCGTCGGTGCTGCTGGTCCATCAGTTCGGAGCGGAGCAGCATGCGATTTTCCAGGTCGAGCCACAGCCGGTAGCCATAGCGGTCGGCATCCACCGGCGTCACATCGATGCGTACCGCAGAACGACCGGCAATTCTGTCGTTGCCCGCAAATGCCAGCGAATAGTAGCTGTCGACACGCTCGAAACCCCGCACGAACGCTCTGGCGAACGGGCCAGCCGGTATGCTCGCCTCAAGCTCCAGCAGCGCATCGCCCGGCATGACGATGCAAGCCACCTCTTCGCCGTAGCGCACGATTTCCCGCGGCGCGCCGTTCAGGTGCACCAGGCGCTCGCGTTGCTGCCCGTCGACGACCTTGTGCACCACCCGCAGACTTGCGAGGTCGTTACCACCGAAGTAGCTGAACGTGCCGTCGTATGCGAGGTCCGCAAACGCACGATTCATGGCCTCAAGCCAGACACGCGGGTCATTTTCCTCTGCCCGCACCGCACCACCGATGGAGGCAAACACCAACGCTACGAAGCAGGCCGCCACATATCCACGCGAACCTTTCACCGTTGGCTTTCACCCCGGTCGTAGGTCACCACTTTCACAAACGACAGCACACCACTGGAGTTGAGCGCCGTATGCTGAACGTGGTGCATCATGTAGGCATCGCTGCGGGTCATGTCAGCGTCGCTCGGGGGCACTTCCTGAACGTCAAGAGTCGCCACCTGACCCGTGGGTGTCTCGTCGAGCACGCCGGAACCGAACATGATGGCCACGGCCACACCGGCTGCCACCGCAAATCCCACCGCGCGGCCCATCCACAAAGGCATACCCGCCTTTGGCGCGCCGGCTGGCGCCTCGGCAACCGCCTCTTCCGCATTCGCGCCCTCGTAGTCGAGCGATTCCCAGATGCGCGATTTCAGGGCCTGCCGCGAGGCGATGGATGCATCTGAGGCACGATCAGCCAGCACCGCGCTCACCAGATGGTAGCGCTCCCATGTATCACGCAAACCGGCGTCTTTCGCGGCCTCGTCGATCACCCGACGCAGCTCGAACTCATCCGCTTCGCCGTCCACCGCGGCGGACAGCGCTTCTTTTAACTTTTCAGACATGCTTCCAACTTTTCAGACATGCTTCAAACACCGTCCCAATATGGGTTCTGCCACATCATCCCGCCTTCTTTGTCCGCAAAATGTCCCCGAAGTTCCGTAACCTAACAGGGTGCTGAATAAGTACTTCCTGTACTTCTTCAGCGACCGCGGGCTGTCGCCCGCTCACGCCGAATCAAGCACTTACGTGCTTGATTCGCGGCCCGTCCGTCCCTGGCCGGGATACCAGGCTGCTTTTTCAGCAGCCTGCTAACGCCTGACTGCGCGCCCGGACAACATTGGCTTGATGCGATCGTCGATCGCCTCCCTGGCCCGAAATATGCGCGAGCGCACGGTCCCCACCGGACACTCCATCACGACGGCGATCTCCTCATAGCTCAAACCTTCGAACTCGCGCAGGGTTACAGCGGTTTTCAGGTCCTCCGGTAACGCGGCGATGGCATCGTCTATCGCCTCACGCAGCTGGTCCCGTGCCAGCGTGGACTGTGGATCGTCGCTATCCTGCAGATACTCACCGCCGTCCATATACTCGCCGTCGGCGATGTCCACATCCACCCCGGGGGGACGCCGGCTGCGCGCCACGAGGTGGTTTTTCGCCGTGTTCACCGCTATGCGGTAGAGCCAGGTGTAGAACTGGCTTTCCCCACGAAACTTCGGCAGCGCACGAAAGGCCTTGATGAAGGCCTCTTGTGTAACGTCCAGCACCTCGTCTGAGTCGCGCACATAGCGCGCCACCAGATGCTGAATCTTCTGCTGATAACGGCTGAACAGGAGATCGAATGCCGCTCGATCGCCTTTCTTCACCCGGCGTACCAGTTCCTTGTCGGTATCCTGTGCCACGACCCGCCTTGTGCTGAGCGGCGATATTCTGCAGGGTTACCTCTATTTATACTACCCGGCGAAACAAGCGCGGCAAGAACGGTAAATGACACAGCGATTCGCAACAGACATCCTCATCATCGGCGGCGGCGCGGCGGGATTGTCCGCAGCACTGCACCTAGCGCCGCACGCCCGGGTTACGGTGTTGGCCAAGGGGGATATCTCTTCCGGCTCCTCGCACTGGGCGCAAGGCGGCGTGGCAGCGGTCATGTCGGCCGAGGACAGCACCCAATCCCACGCGCAGGATACGCTGACAGCTGGCGCCGGGCTGTGCGACCCGGACATCGTCGACTTCACCGTGCGCAACGCACCGGAGGCCATCCGCGCCCTGATCGAGATGGGGGTGGCGTTCGACATCGAAGACAACGCCTACCATCTCACCCGCGAAGGCGGCCACTCTTTCCGTCGGGTGCTGCACGTGGCAGATGCTACGGGCCGCGCCATCACCGAGACCCTCAACCAGCGCGTGCTCGATCACGAAAACATCGAGCTCTTCAATGACCGCATCGCCATCGATCTGATCAACCGCTCTCGTCTCGGGCGATACTCGAGCCGCTGTGCCGGCGCCTACGTGCTCAACCAGTCCACCGGCCACGTGGAAGTGTTCCAGGCACGCTTCGTCATCCTCGCCACCGGCGGCGCCAGCAAGGTCTATCTCTACACCTCCAACCCGGACAGCTCTACCGGCGATGGTATCGCCATGGCCTGGCGGGCCGGCTGCCGGGTGGCCAACATGGAGTTCAATCAGTTTCACCCGACCTGCCTGTTCCACCCGCACGCAAAGTCGTTTCTGATCTCCGAGGCCGTGCGTGGTGAAGGCGGCGTGCTCAAGCTGAAAAACGGCAAACGCTTCATGGACCGGTTCCATGAGCTTGGCGAGCTGGCGCCCCGTGACATCGTCGCCCGTGCCATCGACCACGAGATGAAGCGCACCGGCGACGATTGCGTATACCTCGACATCTCCCATCGGCCGCCGGAATTCATTCGCGCCCACTTCCCCACCATCGCCGGCCGCTGCGAGGACTTCGGCATCGACATCACCCGCGAACCCATTCCGGTGGTACCTGCGGCGCACTACACCTGCGGCGGCGTGCTGGTAGACCGCAACGGCGCCACCGACGTGCCCGGATTGTTCGCCATCGGCGAGGTAAGCTGCACCGGTCTGCACGGTGCCAACCGCCTGGCCAGCAACTCCCTGCTGGAATGCCTGGTGTTTGCGCGTTCCTGCGCCGATCAGATCCAGACGCTGCTCGATGAACCAAGCGACCATGTGCGCATCCCGCACTGGGATGAAAGCCAGGTGGTAGATTCCGATGAGGACGTAGTGATCGCCCACAACTGGGACGAGCTGCGACGCTTCATGTGGGACTACGTCGGCATCGTGCGCACCAACAAACGTCTGCAGCGGGCGCAGCGGCGCATCGACATGCTGAAGGCCGAGATCCACGAGTACTACAGCCACTACCGAATAAGCCACGACCTCATCGAGCTGCGCAACCTCATCACGGTGGCAGAACTGATCGTGCGCAGCGCCATGGCGAGGCGGGAAAGCCGCGGGCTGCACTACAATCTGGACTACCCCGACCTGCTGTCGCAGTCCGACGACACCATCCTGTTTCCGGGCTCCATGGAACACCTGACCGTGCTGCGCCCGGCCGGCTAGCGGCTCGCGCCGAACAGCCTACAAGAGCCCCTCGATCTGCGTTTTCAGCTCCCGGCGTATTCGGGCGAACTCCGCTGCAGGCAGCTCATCGGCAAACACCCAGGCGACGCGCCCGCCGTAGAAACGCACCGCCAGCGTATTGGCCCATAGCCAGACCGCCTGCACTTCAGCCAGGTTCCAAGCGACTCTGCGCGCCTGCCAGCGCGGCCAGATGGCCACGATCCAGAGCGTTGCCAGCACAGCGCCAGCCGCACCCGCCCAGAAGAACCCTCCACCGGTGGCCATGCAGCCGAGCGCCAGGTACGCCGCGCACCGCCAGCGGCCGCGACGCAACCGGAACTGCATCAGCGCGGGCGATCGTTGTAAGCGATGATCTCAGCGATAACTTCTGCCAGAGCCGGGGTAGGCGCCGGTTCACGCCCCTGGATCCAGTCGAATATCTCCCAGTCTTCGTGCTCGAGGAGTTCGGCGTAGGCGGCATGGAGCGGTTGGGCGAGCTCGACCAGACGCTCGCGCACGAACGGCACGAGCACGAACTCGAGTTCCAACATGCCTCGCCGGCTGTGCCAGTACAGCCGGTGCTGTTCCGGCGGCAGATTTCGGGTAGCTCCCGGAGATTGCAGGTGATCGCTCATGCGCACAGTGTATCGTGCCGGGCAGGCGCGGTCACAGGCCAACCGCCCGCCAGCTTGTGCGACATCTCTGCGTTGCGCACATCAGCGCTGCTGGGCACACTGAGCCGATGCACGGCGTTCGCACTCTGATCACGGCCCTCCTCCTGTCCGCACCCTGCTCGGCCATTGCGTCCGACCGCGCCTGGCTACGCGTGTTCAACGACATCGCCACCGGCGTGCTTACCATCCGCGTGGACCAGACCCGCGCCTTCGATGGCCAGTACAACCAGTCCACCGAAGCCACCGGTTTCGTCGTCGACGCCGAGCGCGGCATCATTCTCACCAACCGCCACGTGGTGAACCCGGGCCCGGTGATCGCCCGTGGGCTGTTCAACAACGGCGAGGAAGTACCACTACAACCCCTCTACCGCGACCCGGTGCACGACTTCGGCTTCTTTCGCTACGACCCAGCTGCTCTGCGGCACAGCAGCCCCAAACCCCTGAAACTCGCTCCGGAGGAAGCCCTGCCCGGCACCTCCATCTGGGTGATCGGCAACGACGACGGAGAGCAGCTTGCGGTGCTGCAGGGCACGCTGGCGCGCACGGACCGAACCGCGCCGAACTATGGCTGGGGGCGCTACAACGACTTCAACACGTTTTATTTTCAGGCCGCCTCCGGCATGTCCGGCGGCTCCTCCGGCTCGCCGGTAGTGAACCGCAAGGGCCGCGTCATCGCCCTTGCCGCCGGCGCCAACCGCGCGAGTGCAGCGAGCTTCTTCCTGCCGCTGGACCGCGCCTTGCGGGCCCTTGGACTTCTGCAACGCGGCGAGGTCGTGCCGCGAGGATCACTGCTGGCGACATTCGAGCGGCGAACCTACGCGGAACTCAAACGCGGCGGCCTCGCGGCAACCCTGGAAGACCGTTACAGAAGCCGATACCCCGAGATCAAAGGCCTGCTGGCCGTAGATGCGCTGCTGCCCGGCAGCGCCGCAGCGGAACGTCTTGAGGTGGGTGATGTGTTACTCACAATCGACGGCACGGAGATCACCGACTTCAACGGCTTGTCGCAGGCCCTCGATGAGCGGGTCGGAACAACCATCGACCTGCAGGTAGCCCGCCGCGGTGAGACGTTGAACTTCGCGATGCCCGTCAGCGACCTGCATACGCTCACACCGGATGAGTACATCGAGTTCGACGGCGCCGTAGTGCACCAGCTCTCCTACCAGCAAGCCCGCCACTACCACCGCGACCTTGCGGCGCTGTACATCACCGACCCGGGGTTCGGACTGAAAAACGCAAGCCTCGGGTTGGGCGACGTACTCACCAGCATGAACGGGCAGACCATGAAGAGCCTGGACGACCTCGAAGCGGTGCTCCGCGCAACCGCCGCAGGCAGCTGGACGAGCGGGCGCTTCCATCCGCGTGCGCAGCCGCGCTCCGAACGGTTCACCAACATCCGCATCGACGGGCGCTGGTACCCCGCTCGACGTTGCAAGCGCAGCGATGCAGACGGCACCTGGACCTGCCGCGACATCGACATCGCAAGCACCACAGACTCGCATGACATTCAGCCGGCTGAGCCATCGCAAGGCAACCCGCTGCGCAACATGTTCACGAACGTACGGTTCGAGATGCCCTACTGGGTGTCGGGCCTGAGCGCATCGCAACAGTCTGGCACAGGCGTGATCGTCGACCTGGATCGCGGCTGGGTGCTCGTGGATCGCACGACGGTACCCGTGGCTGCTGGTGAAGTGACCATCACATTCGGCGGCAATCGTGAGGTGGATGGCCACCTGGTGTACCTCCACCCAACGCACAACATCGCCATCATCGGCTACAACCCACAGAAAGTGTCTGACCTGCCGTTGCGGCAGGCGGATCTCAGCGGCCGCAGAATCGAGGTGGGTGAAGCGGTGACGCTGGCAGGCCTCGACAGTGAGCACGCCCTGGCCACTCAGGAAACTACCGTATCCACGGTGCGGCACCGCCTGTTCCCCAGCACCAGCCCGCCGAAGTTTGCCAGCGCCACCGTGCGCGGCGCGCGCCTGGCCAATGCCCCGGACCACTACGAAGGCGTGCTGCTGCGCGCCGACCAACGGGTCGGCGCATTCTGGTTAAACTACGCCAGACAGTCAGGTAACAAAACCACCTATACAAGACTCGGTATCGATGCCGAGCTCGTTTCGGACACGCTGGCGCATCTTCGTTCCGGCGCACCGTGGCGCTCATTGGAGGTCGACTGGCGAGCCATCTCACTGGCCGACGCCCGCCGCACCGGCACGCCGGACGATGCGGAAGCAATCTGGCGCAAGCAGAGCATAGAGCAGCTGTTCAGCGTAGCCCGCATCGGTTCCGGAGCGCCGGCGGCGTCTCTGCTCAAAGTGGGTGACATCGTCGTTTCCGCCGGTGGATCACCTCCTCGATCGGCGCTGGATATCGAACGCGCCTCCCAGCGGCCAATCGCCCCGCTTACCGTATTGCGTGAAGGCCGTCTGCTGGATCTGGATGTACCTACCGTCGCGCTGTCGGGCACAGGCCTTGATCGGTTGCTGATCTGGGGCGGCGTCGTCATGCACGCGCCGCGCCGAGCGCTGGCCATGCAGCTCAACCAACCCACCACCGGCGTGTATGTGGGCTCCTACCGATTCGGTTCACCCGCAAGCCGCTTCGGACTCGATGCGGCAACCCGCATTGTGCAGGTGAACGGCGAGCCCATCACCACACTGGACGATCTGATGCTTACGCTGCTGGCCACCGGCCACGGGGAGCCTCTGACGCTGAAGACCGTCAACACCATCGGCGAGCCGAAGCTGGTGACGCTGATCAGCGACCACCTCTACTGGCCGCTCTATGAGATGCGGCGAGACGACGACGGCACCTGGAGACGATGGTCAGCGCAGGACCTGCTCGGCGCCGCACCGTCGGGCCAGCCCGGCGCGACAACCGAACCGGCAAACTGACGAGGAAACGAATCGATGGACTGGAAGGTACTGCTGATGGTCTTCGGCACCATCTTCGTGGCGGAACTCGGCGACAAGACTCAGCTTGCCACCATGCTCCTGGCCGCCGACAAGGACACCAACCGCTGGCTCGTGTTCATCGGCGCCTCCCTGGCCCTCATCGCCGCCTCGGGGCTCGGCGTGCTGGTGGGGGGTGCGGTGTCCAACTGGATTGGGGAACGCACGCTGCAGATCATCGCCGGGCTCGGCTTCGTAGCCATTGGCCTTTGGACGCTTCTGCGATAGTGCGTTCCCGCGCCATTGTTCACCT
>JAUIED010000232.1 GCA_030428905.1 Gammaproteobacteria bacterium | reverse complement strand
ACTAACGTTCGAGGAGGCGCCGGATGGGACCGGCGGCGGCAGTCGCTACCGTTCCATCGAGTTCTACCTGTGGCAGCTAGCGTACCTGTTCGGCGCCTTTGTCACCGGCCTGTTGCTTCTCTGGCTCCTGCCGGGCATACGCAACATCTCGCTCGGCAGCGGCATGCAAACCTTCAAGACGGCCTGCTTCGGCCTGCTAGGGGTAGTCGCCGTGCCGGTGGTGGCGTTTGTGGTGGGCGTGACCATCATCGGCCTGCCGCTCGCCGCCATTGCAATCGCAATATGGCTGATCGCCCTGTATCTCGCCAAGGTACTGGTGGGTGCCATCGTCGGTCGCATGCTGCTCAACAAGGACAGCAACAGCTGGCAGTCGCTGCTGGTGGGGCTCGCGATCGTTGTGGTAGCCGTCAACATCCCGTACATCGGCGGCGTCATCGGTGCCCTGGTCACGCTTGTAGGGCTCGGTTTGATCATCGAGTTCCTGCTTCGCCTGTTCAACGTGCGCGGTGCGGCGGCGTAGGTTATACAATGGTGCCGGAGGGTGAGAGCACATGGCGACTCTGGACGTCACGGTTGGCTTCAAAGCGCACCTCGGCTGGCTCGCCGTGGTGGCCGCCGAGCAAAGATCCACGCAGCCCCGCCCGGTTGCGGCGCTGCGGCTGGATCTGTTTCGCGATCAACCCCGCGAGATCTATGAGCCGTACCACGTGGCCGGCGGCTGGGAGGAACTGACTTAGCAGGGTGCTGAAAAAGTACTTCCTGTACTTTTTCAGCGACCGCGGGCTGTCGCCCGCTCACGCCGAATCAAGCACTTACGTGCTTGGTTCGCGGCCCGTCCGTCCCTGGCCGGGATACCAGGCTGCTTATTCAGCAGCCTGTTAGGGCAACCCACACCCCCGCCCCGAAGCGCTGATTCGCAAGGCGCGCGCCAGGCAGGATGCCCTGGCAGCGGTACAGCTCGACACACTCCGCACCACGCTTGCCGAGCAGGGCCTGAGCTGGACCGGTGCCGTGCTGCTGGTTGGACGCGGCATCGTGCACAGCCTGCAGGAGTCGCTCGCCTCCCACGCACACATCCACATCGCCGAGGGTGAAGCGGTACGGGATGCCACCCGCCATGCGCTACGCGCGATCGGCATGCCTTACGTGGAACAGGATGAGAAAAACACCTTAGCAACTGCCGCGACCGAGCTCGGGCTCAGCGTCGAACGGCTCGATGCGCAGCTGAAAGCGCTGAAACCCGACACGGCGAAATCCTGGACCAAAGAGCACCGCACGATTGTCGCTGCGGCCTGGTTGGCATCCGTCGGCCGCTAGAGCGACGCTCCCTGTCCGATTGCCGCGGCCGCCTCTCGCACGCATGCCAACGCCTCACGGCGCATATGCGCTTCGCGTTCGGGCTCCAGCCGCCATTCCCCCATGTACTTGTGCGCAGCGGCGGCGACATACACCTGCCAAACAGCCAGCCTTTGCAGATCCAGCGGCTGATGCATTGCATAGGCATCGGTGAAGATGCGCATGCCGCTGCGGCCAAACCGGTAACGCAGCTCCAGACGGCACGCAGCCACATCGGAAAGTGGATCGCCCAGAGCGGCGTCTTCCCAATCCAGCACGCCGCACAGCGCACCCTCCCGCCAGAGCAGATTCTCCGGCCAGAAGTCGCCGTGAAGGAGCTTTGGTGTGCCGGTGTACGCCGTACCAGCCAGGTCCTCCAGGGAACGGCGCAAACCGTTCCACTCGTCACCTTCCGGCAGAAAGTCGAAGACCTCCGGCAATGGGTCGAGGCGTGGCGGCAGAGCCGGAAGCGCAGCCGTCGGCGTGGCATGGATACGCGCCAGCATGTCCGCCATAGCGTGCATGTGCTGCGCCGCCGCGTGCGCTGGTATCTCGGTGCTGCCGTCTACGAACGCCTGAAGCAGGTACGGCTCGGCCAACAGGCTGCCGCTATCATCTACCAGCAACGGCTCGGGCACTGGCAGCCCCAACCGATGCAGCGCCAACAGCAGGTCGTATTCGAGGCGAGCGGCGTGACCATTATGGTTGGCACCGTGCACGCGCAGAACGACGCGTTGTGGTGTGCCGGCCGCAGCATCGAGATCCAGCCGAAACACATCTGCTGAAACCCCGCCGGTCAGGCGTGTAACGGACAGCACTTGAGCGCCTTCGGTATACCGCTGGCACAGCGCAGCGGCGGTGTTCAGGTCCATGTCAGCGACCCTACATCTTCAGCGCGTAAGTGCACGCCGTCCCGCCTCCTCCAGCACCACTTCGAGCGTGCGGGTCATCATGGCCCGCGCGTCCGCCACCGTGACATGCCGGCCGACGTGGATATGCCCGGCCATGAGCACACCCGGGGTGCGCGCCTGATAGCCGAGACCGTGCAGGCCAAGGAAGCCGGATAGATAGTTGCCGCTGGTGGCGCGATCGATCTGCACGGTGCCGCGATCGAGAAAAGCTATCTCACGCACCAGCGCTCGCAGCGGCAACGTGCTCGCCAACTGCCGGCCGGCCCGGTAGCGGCTGATCAGCGCCCAGCTGCGCGGGTCGATGGACGACCGCGCGGGCAGCCCTGCGCCGTTGCGATCGCTGATCCAGTCCTCAGCGGGCAGACCGGTCGGCCCGCCATGACCGCCCTCCAACGCCTCGAGCTCCCAGGCGATATCGCCGCCGCGACTGGTGGTGATGAGCACCACGGGACGATGGGTGTCGACAATCCGCCAGAAGTCTTCAGACGTATCCTGATAGTCCACCCGCAGGTCTGACACCTCCGAACCCACGGAACCCACGTCACCGATCTGATCGTTGGTGGGATCGCCATCGGGCGGAAACTCCGGGAAGTAGGCATACACATCGAAGCCCAGCCCACGCCAGTTGCCGCCCTGCCAGCCGCGCGGGTTGCGATCAGCATCAGCACTCCACTCCCGCAGCATCTCGTTGGTCGGCGGCCAGTAGCCCATGAGCACGGCCACCGGCCGCTCAGCGTGCACCCAGCCTGAAAGTGCCAGGGTGGCGAGCCATAGATACCGCAGCCTTTGCATGCCTTGCCTGCGTATCAGGGCTTGCGGAACTTCAACGTCCAGCGATCGGTGTTACCGGTGACGCTGCGGCGGCCTACCTCATAGCGCAACTCATCATCGGCGCGATAGTGCAGCGGCGAGTAATCCTCAAATACGAAGCCAGCCGCCTGGATCTCCTTGATGGCCAGCACCGGGTCGAAGCGGCGGCCGTTTTCGGGACTGTCTGCCTCCATGTGCCGGCGTGTATGGTCCACCACCGCGTACACGCCGCCGCGCTTGAGCGCCGCGAAGGACGCATCGTTCATGGCTTTGCGCCCGGACTCGGACAGGTTGTGGTAGTTGCGGAAGGTGAAGACGATGTCCGCATCATCCACGCCAAGCCCGGCGAGTTCGAGATCGAACAGGCGCGCACCCTCGGGACGGCTGATGGCCGCGTCCTCGGCAACCACTTCAACGCGATCGAAGCCGGGCACGCCCTCCAGCGCTTGCGCCGTGCGGCCGGCGCCGA
This sequence comes from Gammaproteobacteria bacterium, assembly GCA_030428905.1. Classification (GTDB taxonomy): domain Bacteria; phylum Pseudomonadota; class Gammaproteobacteria; order Pseudomonadales; family Azotimanducaceae; genus SYFY01. The sequence goes on along the minus strand of JAUIED010000232.1, from coordinate 1,830 downwards.
TGGCGATGTAGAGCTTGCCTTTGTCTCGCAGCACCGGCGCCAGCAGCTTGGTATACCAGCCGCCTCCAGGAAGCAGCTCCACCACGCGCATGTCTTCCCGCAGGCCGAAGAACTCGAGTGTCTGTACCGGCAGGCGGTTGCCGTCTCTCGCGCGCTCCTGGTCGGTGCGTACATCCGCCGCCATGGCGGCTTCGAGCTTGCTCTTGACGGCGTCGAAGGTGTCCGCACTGGACGTGGCGCTGAGAACGGCCAGAAAAACAAATAAAAGCAGTCGTTGCATGGATACCAATCTCTGAGCTGTGGCCGGGCAGTCTAACAACTGCTCAGCCAAAGGGCTGCCCCAACAGCGCCGAGCGCGCAGCACCTCGTAGTATCCCGTATTGGAACGCGTTACAGACTTTCCTAGCCTCGGATCTACCACAAAATTCGGGAAGGGCCATGATCGAGACGAAAACCGGAACCGACCGCTCCGCCGGTGTCACCTATCAGACGCTGCTGGACGAAGACAGCCACCCGGTAGCGGACATCTTCCGAGTGGAGTCGCCGCTGGCGGCGGGCCCCACCGTCGTGCCGGCAGAGCGCTACACCTCCAGGGCCTTTCACGAACTTGAAGTGGAAAAGGTCTGGAAACGCGCCTGGCAGATGGCCTGCCACGAGGATGATATCCCGGACGTGGGCGACTACCTGATCTACGACATCGCGCACCTCTCCTTTCTCGTGGTGCGCAGCGCCGAAGATACCTTCAAGGCCTTTCACAACGTCTGCCTGCACCGCGGTCGGCTGCTGAAAAGTCACGGCGGTAAGCACGCCCGCGAGTTTCGCTGCTCGTTTCACGGCTGGGCCTGGGAAACCTCCGGCAAGCTCAAGGAGGTGCCCTGCCACTGGGATTTCCCCACGGTCACCGAGGACAAATACAGCCTGCCGGAGGTGAAAGTCGGGCGCTGGGGTGGATTCATCTTCATCAACCCGGACGACAACGCCGAGCCACTGGAGGATTTCATCGGCAACCTCTCGGATCAGTTCCCCGCAGTTCCCTACGAGCGTCGTTACAAGTCAGCGCACGTGGCGAAGATTCTGCGCTGCAACTGGAAGGTGGCGCAGGAAGCGTTCAGCGAGGCCTACCATGTGATCGCCACCCACCCGACCATCCTCGAGAGCATCGGCGACGCCAACACGCAGTACGACGTGTTCGGCAACTACTCCCGAGCCATGTCGCCAAACTTCACGCCCAGCCCTCACGTGAGCGGCAACCAGTGGGAGCCGCTACCAGACGGCCGTCTGTTCACCAAGCTGCGCCACGCCCTCACCGGCCATGTGTACGAGATGGCCCTGGACGGGCTCGTGCATGTCACCAACGGCCGCGGCGAGGTGAGCAAGTTCCGCCCCGACGGCACCTGGGTGGAAGGCACCATGACCCACGCCGACCCCAACATGATCGACTGGATCGGAGGCAAGCAACTGCCCGGCGGCAATGTGGTGCCGCTATCGCCGTCACCGAAGGTTCCGCCCGGTAGCAATCTGCGCCAGGTGATGGCGGAGCCGGTGCGCGAGAACTATCGCAAAACACTCGGCGATGCGATGGACAACGTCAGCGACGCAGAGCTTCTGGATTCGGTGTACCTGACCCTGTTCCCGAACTTTCACCCCTGGGGTTCGTTCAGCCGCATCGTCTACCGTTTCCGGCCAAACGGTGACAACCATGAGGAATGCATCATGGAATGCCTGTACATGGACCCTGTGCCGGAGGGCCAGCCGCGTCCGCCGGCGGCACCGGTACACCATCTGGGCCCGGACGACGACTGGGTAGATGCGCCGGAATTGGGTATGCTC
>JAUIED010000231.1 GCA_030428905.1 Gammaproteobacteria bacterium | reverse complement strand
ACACGAGCTTTTTGAACAGCAAGCCGCGGCCACCCCCAACGCGCGTGCAATCGCAGACTACACCGTCAGCCTCACGTATGAGGTACTGAACCGCCAGGCAAACCGGCTCGCACATTATCTGCTGGCCCAGGGAGCCGCCCCCGGGGACGTGATCGCGATCGCGCTGCCTCGCGGGTGCGATGCCGTGGTCGGCATGATCGCCGCCCTGAAGGCAGGGGCCGCCTACCTGCCCATCGACCCCAGCTACCCGCAGGAGCGCCTGGAGTACTTATTGCAGGACGCCGGCGCACGCGTCGTGATCACGCAGGCAGAATTCGCAGACAGTTTGCCAGAGACCGTTGCACAAACTCTTTGCCTGGACCGCATCGAGCTCGCGCAAAGCACAGACCAAAACCCTGGCCTCGCAGCGCACCCCGACCAGCTAGCCAACGTGATCTACACCTCCGGCTCCACGGGATTGCCGAAGGGCGTTGCCGTGCCGCATCGAGGCGTCGTGCGGCTCGTGCGCGACACGAACTACCTGGATTTCTCCCCGCAGCAGGTTTTTCTACAGGCAGCGCCGCTCACGTTCGATGCGGCCACCTTCGAGATATGGGGCCCGCTACTCAATGGCGGTGCGTGTGCCATCGTGCCTGCTGGCACACCGGACGCACGCGTTCTGGCCGAAACCATCTCCACGCACGGCGCCACCGTTGCCTGGCTCACCGCGTCGCTCTTCAACCTGCTCGTGGATGAAGCGCCGCACGCACTGGCCGGTTTGCGCGTCATCCTCACCGGAGGAGAAGCGTTATCGCCCAGACACGTGCACCTGGCCCAACGAGCACTGCCGGATACCCAGCTGATCAATGGGTACGGGCCTACCGAAAACACCACTTTCACCTGCTGCTACCAGATTCCTGCAGGCTTCCCCGCAGACGCACGCCACGTGCCCATTGGCCAACCCATTCACGGCACCTACGTGCGCATTCTCGACGAGCGTCGCCAGGTAGTGCCGCAAGGTGTGCCGGGAGAGCTCTACATCGGCGGAGTCGGCTTGGCACAGGGCTACATCAATCGCCAATCCCTTACCGATGAGCGGTTTGTTGCCGACCCATTCGAGCCGAACCAACTGCTTTATCGGTCCGGCGATCTGGTGCGGGAACTCGCCGACGGCAACTTGGAATTCCTCGGTCGCTTGGACCGACAAGTGAAGGTGCGTGGGCATCGCATCGAGCTGGAAGAGATAGAAGCGGTCGTTGACAGCCACCCGCACATCAAAGAGTGTGTGGCTGACACACTACCGGGACATGGCGACACGATGCTCATCGCGTTCGTGGTTCCCTCGAGTACCAAGCCGAGCGCTGCTGATATACGGCATTACCTCGGCAGCAAGCTACCCGGTTATATGGTGCCGGACCGCATCGTTACCATTGATGCTATTCCGCTCACCACCAACGGCAAAGCAGATCGCGACAAGCTGCACGCTTTGCTTACCGTACCCGAGAATTCTCAGGCACCAGCGCGCAAGCCCGCAAACGACGTAGAGCGCTGGCTCGCAGACACGTGGCAGTCGCTACTCGGTCTGGATACAGTCAGCACCGATGATAGTTTTTTCGACGCAGGCGGAACTTCCCTGGACGCGCTCCGCCTCATGGAACGCATAGGCGGACAGTACAGTTGCGAGCTGCCCCTAACCGAGCTCTTCGCAAGCGCGACGATCGCCCAACTTGCAGAGAGGATTGCCGCATATGATGGCGTTCAATCCTGGTCGCCTATTGTGCCGATCCACGCTGACGGCCAACGTCCTGCCCTCTTCATGGTGCATGCCATCGGCGGAAGTGTGGTTGGTTTTGCAGACTTTGCTAAGCACCTCCACGATGAGCAGCCCTTGTACGGCATCCAAGCCTACGGGCTCATAGATGGTCAGGAACCGATCAGCTCAATACCTGAAATGGCAGCGCGCTACGTGGAACACCTGCGAGGTGTGCAACCGCAAGGACCCTATCACCTTGGGGGTATCTCCATGGGGGGAGTGATCGCCTATGAGATGGCAACGCAGCTCGAGGCTGCCGGTGAGCAAGTCGCATACCTGATGGTGGGCGACACGTGGTTTGACCATGGCATACAACGCTCACCAATGCGATGGCGTGCGAACAAACTGTTGACGATGATGCTCGACGTACCACGCTTCTTTCGCCGCTTACGCGTAGACAAAGAAGAGCGCAGAGTAGCGCAGGACGAGGTTGCTTCCCGGCAGGCCAACACCGAGTCAAACACACTCCACGAGCAACTGAAACGCGTTAGAGAGGTGCACCATCGAGCGTTTGCCGCTTACCAACCCGGCCGATTCAGCGGCGATTTGATCTTTCTGCGCACAGAGAATCTGAGCTTCGATCATCTGTGCCTGGAACGGATGTTTGGCCCGAACATGGGATGGGAGCAGCTCGTCACAGGCAAGGTTCGACGATTTATGCTGCCAGGCGTGCACCACCACATCTGCTATTTCGACAACGCTCTGAGGTTCGCAAAGATCGTGGAAGAAACTCTGGCAACATCGCGCTAGACCGCTCGGGCACGACAACCGTTCGCAATCCGGTGAATCCTGCCAAACTACAGCCTCCAGAAACGTAGAAGGCCGGCGCCAGGAGACTCGCCCAGCACCGGCCTGTCATTCAATCGAGCAACCAGCCCCGGATGCCAGGGCCAGTCACCGAATTGACCGTTAGTTGTTTATGCCGCCGCGTGCGCCAGCGCGGTGCCCTCAGCAACCTGCGGCTCAGGCTTACGCCGCCAGTGGGTAGCCATAAGGCACTGGTTGCAACTCTACCTGTACATCCATCCCTACCATTCCGGCCGCACCCGCGGGACCAGAGATCAGCCCACCTGCGCCCCACAAGGTCATAACAAACGTGTCTGGCCCCGTTTGATTGAGCGTGTTGGGTATGTTCGTGCCAAGCCGAGTACAGCATTGAATGCCCGGCGTAAACTCCACGTTATAAACAGATCCGGCCGGATAACCGTCGGCACTAAAATCGTGGAATATCTCCAGCCGAACACTAGCGGTGGTAGTGAGCAGCCCTGAACCGGCGTCGAAATTGAAGCCCGATCCGGTCATGGTTGCTGCAGTGCTGCCACCGATGGTGAAGCTTATGCTGAGGTCGCCGGTAGCCGGATCGTACGTGCCTGATGCGTTATCAAAGCGTGCAAAAATCGTGCCGACCATCGGATTCGAAGGGCTCGACGTGTGCAACACTGAGGCTTCGAAGTAGCCAATGCCTGGAAGTGACGCTGTTACGTTCAGCGGTACGGCCATTGCCGCAGAGGCGCCGGCGAAAAGAAGAATTGCGGTAATACTACGAACAATGCTACGTGACATGTCCCCGTTCCCTATGGTTGTTGCCCAATCCCTGGTGGCACGTTTGGCATCTTCAGCACCGTACTGCGTGCTGCTGCTTGCCGTCCTTTGATCTACCAGCTTCTGGGCATTCCCACCCAGAACCCTATGACCCGGTCAATTGCCCTATGGTTGTTATGTGCCAGGGTTCACAGAAAGTTAGGTGAATTGTCAGCAAAACGCAAGCGTCTTTGCCGAATAATCGAATCAAAATGTAAAATTTCCGATGATTTCGATGATACCGATATCACACATCTATTTCGGAAGATATCTGGGCCACAACGGCTCAAAGTCGCGCATGAAGTGCACCATCTGCTCGTCGGCTTCGCTCAGCGACGCATCCGCAGGCAACGGTATCACCAGGCGCACCAACGCACCGTCGGAGCGGTTGCGCGTGAGCGAATCCCAGAACAAGTACCACTTCACGGCGTACTGGTTGGACAATCGGCGGCCACGCTGCTCAAACCAGTAGTACACCAGCTGCCGAACATTGCCTTTGGAGATGAGTACGCGTTGCACCTGCAGCGGCTCGTTGCTGGCTGTGGGGTACAGATCCACCTCGGTGGGTGCAATCTGCTCAATAACCCATCCGCCGCCAGGAATACAGGCGCGCGGGGAATGCACGCTGGCGCCTTTACGCTGACTGCCGTAGTAGGCCACATACAGGTTCACCGGCAGGCCGTACTTCTGATTCGTGTAGTCCGCGGTGACGTAATCCGTGAGCGCCAGCGCGTCGATCACTCGCACGTCAAAACTCCGCTCTCGGCCGACCCAGCCCTCGTGAAACAAAGGAAAAGCATTGAGCGTCACGCGCTGCGGTCGCGTCTCTTCACGCTCGCCCACAAACAAGGCAACACCCGCGCAGCAAGCCACGATGGCAACACCGACGGCCACCTGGGCGAAATGGCGACCAGACCCAGAGAAGTGAAGGTTGAACGGCGGCAGCTCCGGTATCGCAATCAACGCGCCACGATGACCCGACAGGCGAGCCAACATCCACATCACCACCCACAGCAGCAGCAAGCACGCGACAAATATCACCCAGCCTTCGAAGTAGTGCATGAAGCCATCTGCCGCTTCGAGCCCTTGATGCTCCACTAATACTCCGACCACACCAATGCGAATGCTGTTCATCAGAATGGCGATGGGCATGGCGCTTAGGAAAATCACCACCTTCTGCCAAGCAGGGCCGCGATAGAGCCAGGCCACCAGAAAACCGAAACTCATGAGCGGAAAGAGATAACGCAGGCCGCTGCAGGCCTCCACCACCTGCAACTGATAGGCACCGAGATCAATGACGTTGCCTTCGAGAAACACACTGATACCGAGCAGGCGGATAAATGCCACACCGAGGGACGAAGAGAGAAGCTGCAGATCTTGCGAGAGGTTGAAGTACACGAAGCTCGGCAAGGGGATGGCGAACACCAGAAAACACCACGCAGGCCAGGAGCGTCGAAACGGTTGCCAGCCAAACACGGCCCAGAACAACGCTACAAGCATGCCATACACGGCATACTGAATAACGGCGTAGATGGTTCCGAGCTCGCCCATGAGCGCAGCAATCGCGGAGGCTGCCAGCAAGACCGCTGGCAAGGCACGCGATTCTGTAGAAGCCTGGAGTTTGCCGCTTGACCAGATCATCAACGCGGTAACTATCGGGATAAGATAGCCGTGACTGTATTCTTCTCGCCGCCAGCCAGACCAGGTGTGCGCCAGCCCATCCCAACCCACTACCGCCAGGGCCAGCAGCGCACCAGCGACAAGCAGCCACCACGCGGCGTCGCCAACGCCCGGCACACTGCGCGTACTCAGCGAGCGATCAACACCAGACGCAGTGGCCACCAGGTGGGTTTAGTTCGGGCACGGAGCGGGCTTGTAAAAGCCGCCAATGCGCCGATTAGCCACCGCCTGCAGCACACAGTCCTCACTCACCTGATCGGCTTCTTCACCGTAGGCGAGCACCAGGGCTTGGTCTGCGATGATGTTGATCAGACGGGGCACCCCGTGGCTGCACTGAAAAATCTTGCTGCAGGTCGCCTCTGGGAACACTTCTGGATTGCCGCCTACAACGCGCACCCGGTGCTGCAGATACTCTCTGGTTTCCTCTTCTGTGAGATGGGTGAGGTGGCACTCGGCGGTAACCCGCTGG
>JAUIED010000230.1 GCA_030428905.1 Gammaproteobacteria bacterium | reverse complement strand
AGCTACCCCGGAGAAGGCGTAGTTCGCTTGCCATTTGTTATCCCGGTCACCCCAAGCGATGTTGTTTTCGACAATCGTGTTCGAACAGTTGTCCATGTAGTAGGCATTGGAGTGAATGTTGCCAACCCGGTTGCGGCGCATGACAACGTGGGAAGACCGTAGGCAGTTGAAGCCCTCGCCAAAACCGTGACTGATATCGTTGTCCTCAAAAACGACGAACGCACGACTGGAGTCCGACATCGTGATAGCGCCGGGCCAGCCTTTGCCGTTGTAGCAGGTAGGATATTCGTAGTAGCGGCAAATATTGAACTCACTGGCTTCGACCCGCCGCACGGTGGCGTGCCGCGCGCCTCGTCCAAGCTGCAGTACTTTGCGGCCTGTGTGCTGAATTAGGAGATCTTCAAACAGGTAATGATGGCGGTTCCTGTTCGATGCGACGTTGAGTGGGATCCCTGCCGCGTCGCGCAGAATGATCTGCCTTACCTCGACATAGTCGGCGTTGACTTGTATCAGGCCGGACCAGGAAGTCACGGGCACCGCTCCTGGCTCATCAATACGGCAGGTCATGTTCGCGGCACAGGAGCGCTCGAACGTCCCATTGATCTCAGGCCATTGAGACTTGTTCAAACCGTCGCATGAAGCCGCACGACCGTTACTGAGCCTATAGCAGCCAAGTGTGACCCAATCATTCTCCGAGCCGTTCCAGTCAACCTCGATGGACTGGTTCTCGAACACGCTACCTGCCTCGAGGAGAACGTCATCCCCCGTTTGGAGACGGCTTCGGCCAGCTTTGTCAAGGGTCCGCCACGCGCTCGAGGGGCTACGCCCGTCATTCTGGTCGTTGCCGTTTCGCGCGCTCACGTAGTAGGTGGTCGAAGCCTGAGCGACGCTTCCAATAAGAAGAGCAAGCAGAGGCATGACAATTCGGACCTGGGAGACGACTGTTCTGAACATAGTGCTCTAAATTTCCGATACTGCTGGTTCGCCTCCGTCCGGCTTCCTGCTTGTTGCCCGGAGACACATTCGGGTTAGGTCCTTATCCCGACTGCAAAGTATATGAAATCTTCAGGACTTTGTAAGTGACCTTCTGTGGGCCAATTCTCAGGTTCCCCCGAAAGATCTCAGCACCGGCACCTACCCTTCCGTCCACGACTGCCCGACTAAAAAACCTGCGACTCACGCCACAGCACGCGCCGCACCCGGGATCTAGCATCGAGTAGACGACATTCAGCCTCTTCCTGGATCGCACGAGGCTCTTTCGGCAAGGACGACTCCGAGTGCAGTATCAACCGCAGATCGACGGCCTGAGGGCGATTTCCGTTGCAGCGGTCATCGTCTACCACGCCAATGCCAACTGGCTTCCCGGTGGGTTTCTGGGCGTGGACGTGTTTTTCGTCATCAGCGGTTATCTCATAACCGGAATCCTGCTGCGCGACATCGACAACGGCCGCTTCTCCATCGGCAACTTCTACGAACGCCGGGTGCGTCGCATTGCTCCAGCACTGATCTGCATGATGCTGCTGACAATTGCCCTCGCCCCCCTGCTCCTGCCGCACCAGATCATGGATCTCGGGCAAAGCCTTGCGGCGGCGATGACATTCAGTTCGAACTTCTTTTTCTATGTCGAAACTGACTACTTCAATGCCTTCACGAACGTCAATCCCCTCCTGCACACCTGGAGCCTGGCCGTCGAAGAACAGTACTACCTGCTCTACCCGCTAATTCTCCTGGCGCTTAGCCGCATCAGCCGCAGAGCCGTGTTCCTGGGCCTGGTTGGGATACTGGTGTCGAGTTTTGCGATGGCGGTGATCACTACCACCAGCAACCCGCAACTGAGCTTCTATGCAACCCACACTCGCGCCTGGGAACTGATGGCAGGGAGTCTGCTCGCCTTCGGCACCACCAGCGGACCGCTTTTGGCAGCGACTTGCAGATTTCACCAGCAAAGCCTCGACGTATTGAGTGCACTGGCGCTTGCCACACTGGGCGCGAGCATCGTCTTCATCACACCGGACATGGCACACCCCGGATGGGCTACCGTGGTGCCAGTGGGCGCCACCGTGGTCCTTCTGGCATGTGCTGGCCAGAGCAGGTTGCTGGGAGTGATCCTGGGCCACCCGGGCATGGTGTACGCGGGCCTGCTGAGCTATAGCCTGTACATGTACCACCAGCCGCTGCTGTCCTACGCGCACCTGGCCGCATCTAGTTCCGGATCAGAAGGCACTCTGACCGGCCTGGAACTGTCCGGCGTCATCGCCGCAACCGTTTGCCTGAGCGTCGTGAGCTACCACTACATCGAAAAGCCGCTCAGGCACGCCCGCAGCATCTCGCGAAGGGCCGCGTTTGCCGGGTTTGGCGCCACCGCGACCATCCTCGTCGCTCTGGGCATGTCCGCGCACTTCAGCAAAGGCTATATGTCGTACTTCGTGGAGCGCTATGCCGACAGTGATGGAGTCAAACTGGTGGATGTGAGCGAGGAAAAAGAAGCGCTGGCCATCATTCGTAGACCAGCGCGCGCCGAGCAACACGCACCTTTCAATCCGGACGCGCGTCTCAAGGTATTGCTCGTGGGGGACTCTTTCGCGCTCGATGCCTACTTAGCGCTACGCGCCGGTTCAGATCGAGACGTGTCCGCGCGACTGCTCGACGCCGACGATGGGTGCATGGACGCGCTTGCCGCGGACCTGTCGGGCGCCAGCGACACGGTGGCGTGCGTGCGACACGCCTCCAGAGCGCAAATCGCCCAACTGTTGAGCGAAGCCAGCGATATCCTCGTAAGCGCGCAGTGGCTGGACTCCACCTACACCAATTTCCTGCCCCTGGTAGACGCGCTGCGCGGGCACACCGATGCAAACGTGCGCGCCATCGGCTCAGTGCAGTTCAACGATATATCGAGTGTGGCTCTGCTGCTCGCAAGAAACGGCATCAGCGCCGATGCCTCGGGACCGGTGATGTACCGCAACCTCCGTCTGGATCGGCTCCGCAGCAGTAATCGTCTTCGCCAAGTCCTTGACTCAACGGGCGATATCGGCTGGATAGAGAAGAGAAGGTTCTTCTGCGACGAGACGACGGCTTCCTGCCAGTTGTTCGATAGCGCCGGGCGCCCGTTGATTTGGGACCACGGGCACCTTACTGTGCACGCGCTCGAACCCTATGGTCGCTTCATCCTCAGGCAATTGAACGAATCGGTCGTTGCCGCTGACAAGAACCAAATCGGATCGAAAGGGGACGAGCAATCGATGATGATTGCGCAAGGTGAGTCGTCTTGAAAGTTGCCCTTTACGTGAACAGCCATCTTCCGAACATCGGCGGGCGGGAACTGGTTGTGCACCATCTGGCTACTCAATACCTTGGCATGGGCCTTTCGGTGGAAGTTGTAGGAGCTGCTGGCTGGCGCAACGACCGCAAGACACGGTTTGAATATCCAACACGCCGTTGGCCGGTATCCTCAATGCTTCCTGACTTGTCGAGGAGAGCAGCACTGACGTCTTACATTCTCCGCCACCGCCCCGACATCATCCACGCCCACTCCACTTACCCGTGCGGGTACAACGCGCTGAAGCTGGGAGGCCTTGCGCCACCAGTGGTTGTTACCCCTCACGGTGAAGACATCAACGTCGTCCCGGAAATCGGCTTCGGTCAGCGCCTGAATCCCGCGCAGGCCCCCAAGATCGAATACGCCGTGCGCCACGCTGCGGCCTGTACGGCGATCAGCGATACGGTATACAACTCGTTGGTGGAGGTGGGAACGCCGAAGGACCGCATCGTGCGCATTCGCAACGGCGTGGATATAGAACGATTCGCCGGGGCTTCTGCGGTAGACGTCAAGGCGCACTTCGGCTGGCCGCAAGAGAGTCAGCTGATCACCACCATCGGCAATTTCCACCCGCGTAAAGGGCACGCAATACTCGTGGAAGCAGTCGCCGCAGCCCGCGCGAAAGTACCCAACCTGAAGCTCGCCATCGTCGGCCGTACGTCGGAAGCATTCTGCGAAGAAGTTGCGGCAAAAGGGTACGGTGAGTTCATCCACTTTCTGGGCACGCTACCCGTACCACTGCCTGGCAACGATGCGCCGGATGTGCTGGCGGCGCTCCTGCGCGCCTCACGCGCTTACGTGTCCGCCAGCATGGATGAAGGCGCCGAGGGTTTGTCCCTGGCGCTGCTGGAAGGCATGGCCGCCGGGGCAACGCCAATCGTCACCCGCATATCCGGCAACCGCGACGTGATTGAACACGAGGTCAACGGCCTGCTGGTGGATCCTGGGAGCGTGGAAGACCTGGCGAACGCCCTGGAGCGCATCTGCGCAGACGATGCGCTCGCGCACCGCCTCAATGGCGCCAGCGCCACAACGGTCGCCGGCTACAGCTGGCGCGCCGTCGCTGAGGAGTACGTAGCGCTGTACGAGCGCGTGCTGCAAGGCCGCACGGCGAAGGCTGGCTGAGCTTCAACTACGCCGTCGGTAGTACTCGAAGGTTTTCCGGAGTCCATCAGCGAGCGCATACGCAGGCTCCCACCCAAGCGCTGAACGGGCCTCGTCCACACGCGCTCTGCACACCCGCTCCAATGCCCGCTCCTCGAGCCCGCCGAACTCCGGGCCGTCCTGCTCACCTGCGATATCGAACAGCATCTCCACCACCCCGCGCACGGAAGTCAGCACGCCAGTGCCGGCATCCAGGGTTTTGCCTTCCACTCCAGGAGCGGTGCACGCAGCGAGGTACGCCTGAGCTACGTCATCCACGTAGATCCAGTCCACCTCCCTTACTCCGCTGCTCAGTGTAGGGCGTCGGCCGGCCAGCAGTTCATTGCATACGTAGGGAATGAGCTTCTTCTCGTCCCGTTGGGCAGGTCCGTACACCATGAACACGCGCAGCTGTACCACCGGCATGCCATACAGGGCGTGAAACATACGCCCGTATGAGGAGGCGGCATATTTGGCTGCGGCGTAGGGAGAGCTCGGCACCGGCCAGCCATCGTCGTCGTCCGGCTCCTCCAACGAGCCGGTGAGCACGACGCGTTCGATGCCGGTTGTCTGCGCGGCGGTGAGGAGATTCACCGTAGACGTCAGGTTCCCATGCAGCGTGGGCAGCACCATTTCCACATCGCGAGCGCCATACACATGGCTTGCCAGGTGGCAGATGAAATCCGGTCGCTGATCGCGCACCCATCGGGAAGTAGCCTGCCAGTCTGAGAGATCGAGTGCATGCTGCGTAACGTTTGGCTGGCTGTCGTCCACTTGCCGATTGACGGAGTGCACCTGCGCTCCGGCGGCGGCAAACGCATCACAGACCCTCCGGCCAACGAATCCCCTTCCGCCGGTAACCATCACCGAGGCGCCGCCGATGTCCTTCATGAGCATGCCCAATCATTGTTCAGCGGTGAATCCTAAACGAAAGCATGCAACACAGCCGTGACTCGCCCCGCAGCGTGCCCTGAACGTGAGACGAGCGGCAGACTTTGCCCCATTCTGCGCTTAGCATATGCCCCTCTTTTCAGCCTCAGAGCGCGATGGACCGCCTGCTTTCAATCAACAACTACCACTACGCCCGCGGCGGTGCA
>JAUIED010000229.1 GCA_030428905.1 Gammaproteobacteria bacterium | reverse complement strand
CCAACGCAATCACTTCCGTGATTGCATTGCGCTTCGCCATCCCTGGCGAGAATCGATAGGCCTGTCTTTCAACAGGCCTATCGGCTGCTTGTTGAGCCGTGATTCTGACGAATCACTTGTCACCCACAGCACGTCCGTGTGCTGTGGGACCCCACGCCAATGCAATCACTGCCGTGATTGCATTGCGCTTCGCCGTCCCTGGCGGGATATCGATGCGCAGCCGTTTCCTGTGCCGGGCCGCACACTTTCCTTTCTTCCGCTCAAGAAGCCTGTCTTACCGCCGATAGCTCGGTCATAGGGTAATGAACTGGATGGCTGCCCATGATCGGTGCTCTCGACGCGCTGCCAAACATCGCACAGCTTCTGCGGCTCTCAGACGAGCCGGACTCGGCGCAGGAGGCCGCTTCGCAGCGTCCCGATGCGGCGCTGCAAGCCCCTGATTCCCAAGGGTTTGGCCGCTTCGGCGCGCTGCCCTTCGATCTGGTGCCTCGGCCAGTACATGCGCTCGGCGCCGCTGAACGCGGCCATGGCAGCGACCATGCCCGTCATGGCCCACTCCACCAGGTGTCTGCCGGTGATCTGCGCAACCTTCGTGCGGAACGCTTCGAGCAGAGTGTGGAGCACAGCCTCTCCTTCGAGGTCACCACCCGCGAGGGCGACCGCGTGACGCTGCACTTCGAACAGCTCGACTACGCTGGCTACGCCGCCGGTGCCACGCGCTTCGAATCGGCGCAGGCGTCACAGCGGGCGGTGAGCATGTCAGTGGTGGGTGAGCTGTCGGAATCGGAACTCGCAGCTATCGACCGCGCAGTACAGTCAGCCAGTGAGCTCGCGAGCCGCTTTTTCGGCGGCGATCTCTCATCCCCGGCAGAGGTTCTGGCGAGCCTGGACTTCGATTCCGCTGAGCTCTCCACTTTCGCGCTCGACATGCGGCAGGCGCAGAGCCTGGAACTTACGCAGGTGTACCAGCCCGCGCAGAGCAGGTTGACCGGACTCGCCTCCCGCAACTCCGGTATTGCCGACCTGCTGGAAGCGCTGGGCGATGGTCAGCGGCACATGATCGAAGCGTTGGGCGAGGTGCTCGACGCGCCTAGTGCTGCCTCACTCACTCGCGGTTTGGTGCCGGAGCTGATTGCCCCCGTGCGGTTGTAAACGGCACTGTATTTGAGAGGGCTATGAGGCGGTGCGCTCGCCCAGCCATGCACCGAAGTCGCGCAGGTTTTCGTTGTCGAGCAACTCCTCCACCGTCCAGCCATTGTCGAAGCGGTCGTGCATGATGCGGTTAATGCGCGCGGCATCCTCGAACCTGCCGGAGCTCGCGTACAAGCCCAGCAGCAGATCGTAGGTAGAGAAACGCTCCGGCTCCACGGCAGCGGAGCGCTCGAGTGCGGCAACTGCTTCATCGAGTTCGGCCATTTCCATGAGCACAGATGCTTCCAGCAGCAACATGCCGGACTCCTCGACATCGAGCGCATCCTGCAGGGCGCGTATGCCTTTCAGTGCACGTGGGAAGTCACCGTTGATGTAGTGGTAATCGAGCAGAATGAAGGTGAAGCGTGGGTTGTCGGAGGCCCGGGCGCCGAGCAGCGAAAGGCCCTCGCTGTACAGCGGGTCGCTGGTCTGCGCGATCGTGTTTGCGAGCAATGATTGGGCTGCGTCGTTGCTTTGGAACGACTCCGGTGCCTCGCGGTACACCGCCATCACACGGGCGAAGTCCTGGTCAACCATGGCGCGCACCATCTCGCCCAACGTCGCTGCTGCGGCGGCGTCCGCATCGAACAATCGGGTCATACGGTTGACCAGCGAATCAGCGCCGAGCAGCCCGAGGGCAGCGATGCGCATGCTGTCGGAGATCCAGGCGCCGCTGGCGTAGTCGTATATGTCGACGATTTGAGCGCTTGCCACGTGCAGGCGGTAGCGCTGGTAGGAGAAGCCTTCCTCGCCGAGGTCGAAACGGTAGAGGTGATCCTGGTGGTCCCCCGCCGGGCGTGTCCAAAGATGCTGGATGTGTTCGGTTGAGGCCAGCTGCTGTGCCGTGCGTTCAACAAATTGTTTTTCTGCCTTTCGAAAACCCGCCAGGAAGCTCAAGCTGTCGGTGGTGGACACGTCCATGCCGTCGAGCACGCGTAGTCCGAGTGCTTCCATGTTCAGAAAACCGATGAAAGGCTCGACGCGATTTTCCGGCAATGCTGCCAGCGCATCAGCCAGGCGCGATTCCAGAGATGTCGGCTCCGCATACGCAGCGAGGCAGACAAACAGCAGCGCAGAAATCAGACAGCGCACAGGTCGGCGCCGCGGCGCAGGGCGCTGTGTACCAGTGCATCCATCAACTGCGCAAATGGCAGACCAATGGCCGCGGCGGCGTCCGGGTACAAGCTCGTCGGGGTCATGCCCGGTAGCGTATTCACCTCGAGCAGCACGATGTCTTCCGCGTCGGTCACTATGAAATCCGCACGTGACAGGTCGCGAAGCGCAAGTGCGTGGTGTGCGTTGAGCGCGATCTCGCCGAGACGGGCAAGACAGGCGTCGGACAGCGGCGCTGGCAGAATGTGCTCGCTGGCGCCGGCGGTGTAGCGATGTTCGAAGTCGTACCAGGTGTCAATCGCGGTGCGTACCTCGATTGCGGGCAGCGATCGTGCCTCGTCGCCGTGCAGGTCCAGTACGCCGACCGTAACCTCTTTGCCCATCACATACGGTTCCGCCAGCACCGCACCGCCGGCAGCCAGCCCCCTGGCGATAGCGGCCGCGACGTCACCACCGTTGGGCAGCGGTGTGACGCCGAGGGCCGATCCCTGTGCGCAGGGTTTGATGACTACCCGCGGTCCGAGGGTTTGCACGACGTGTTCGGCAGCTTGTTCAGGATCGCTGCCTGCGGCGATGAGCACCTCTTCTGCCACCGGCAAGCCGACCCGGCGAAACACGGCCTTGGCAATGCTCTTATCCATGGCCGCGGCGGAGCCGTGCACGCCGGCGCCGACGTAGGGCAGGCCCAGCATCTGCAGATAACCCTGCACGGTGCCGTCTTCGCCGGGCGGGCCATGCAGAGCCGGGAACACCACATCGGGGGCGGCGGCCAGTAGGTTCTTCGTGAGATCGGCGTCGAGCTCGATGCGCTGCACGTAGTGTCCGCAGGCCGTGAGCCCTGCAGCAACCTCGCGCGCCGAGGTGCGCGACACTTCGGCTTCCTGGGTGTAGCCGCCTTGCAGCACCGCGATCTTCAATGGCGTTTGCGTCATTTGGGGCGCAGCCCCCGACGGTCGTCTACTCGCGACCAGCGCTCATGATCGCGCCAGGCACCGGCGATGTAGAGAAAATTGCGGCTCAGGCCCTCGTTCTCGAAGCCGCAACGGCGTACGAGCTCGAGGGAGCGCTCGTTGTCCGGCTGGATATTGGCTTCGAGCCGGTGCAGCCCCATGCGCTCGAAGGCGTGCCGGCACACCAGCTCCAGGCCGTCGGTCATGTAGCCCAGGCCGGTGTATGGAGCGCCCACGTAGTAGCCGAGGCTGGCGCTGAGGAAGGACCCGCGCACGATGTTGTTCAGGTTGATCACGCCAACAATGGCATCCGAGAGACGTTCGCAGATCAAAAGCCCGGTGTGGTCGTCCCGGGAAAGTCGGCGCAGGTAGCTGTCGAACATGGGCCCGGTGGTGGGAGGTGAAATCCACGGATGGTGCAGCTCCACGCTTCTCTGCATGAGGTCCAGAAATTCGGTGCGGTCCGCCGACATGAGCGGCCGGATGTACACACGCGGCTCTGCCGCGGTCTGGCTGACGGGCTCGCTCATGGCTTGTTGTCGCCTTCCAGCAGAAAGATGTCCCACAGGGTCGGCGGGATCAACGCGAGGCCGAACACCATGAACAGCACCGGGTGCAGCGCGGGGAAGTCTTTCACGGAAAGAAAGCCCTCGAAGCCGAAACCGGCTGCCTGCCAGCGGAGCAGGCCCCAGGTGGTGAGCGCGAAGGCGATCGTCAGCAGCACGAAACGTAGAAAGTACCTCATGGGGCGATGATATAGCTTGCACCGCGATGCGCCAGCCATGCGCGCGTGAACTGGGTGGCATCGTAGCTCCTTGGCACTGCTTCGACGCTTTCCGCGGCGGGGTCGTGCGCCAGCACACGCCCTTCGCGCACGCCGTACACCACCACGAGGTGGCCGCCCGTGCGGTTCAGCGGCGCGCCATCGAGGCCGTCTTCGGCGAAGCGGATCGATGCACAGAAGGGAAGCCCGGCTGCCAATACTGCGAGTGCCGGCTGCCAGCTACTGAAGGCTTCCACGGCAGCTAGGGCGCCGTGTTTGGCAGCGGCTCTTACCGCGAGCGGCCAGCTGCCGAACATGCCGGTTGCTTCGTCCCGGCACAGGGTTGCCACGGTATCAGGCGCGGCGTTTGCCAACAGCATGGCGGTGCTCGTGGGCGAGCAGGTGTGGTGACGGATGTCTGCCGGTGCGGTCATCTGGCTCAGCTGTCTCGGCGCGGGGGCGACCGAGCAGGCATCCAGCGGCGGTTGCGCCTCGAGATCCAACGGGCGCACGCTCAACGCGATCATGTAGGTGGCGGGTTCGCTTGTGCACCACAACACCAGCTCGGCATCGCTGAGGGCAGCATGGCTGTGCCAGCAGTCGATGTGGCTGCTGACGCGCGTTGCTGGGCGCAATCGATCCGGGCGCTCATCGCGCGCCGAAGGTACGGGCAGCAGCGGCCAGTGTTCGCCCTGGTGCTCGAGGCGCCATTGGTAGCGCTCGACATCGACGCTCGCAAAGCTCGGCACGATGATCTGATTTGCGGGTACCTCGGGCAGCGGCATGCGCAGCTCGACTCCCTGTGCAGCCGGGGTAAACGCGGCGGTACCGCGCACGGGCAGTGGATAGCGGCGCGCGCTCCGCGCATCGGCCCAGCGGGCGGAATAGGTCATAATGGTGTCGATGCTGACTCTCTACTCCACAGATCACTGCACGTTGTGCGAACAGGCGTTGGACTGGCTGTTCAGTATGCCAGAGTTGAACGGCCGCGCACTGCAGGTGGTGGACGTGGCCGACGACGATGGGCTGCTGCAGCGGTTTGGTGAGCGCGTGCCGGTGCTTGAGGTGGACGGTGAGGAGATGACCTGGCCGTTTGATGCGTCGCTGCTGCGCCGCCTGCTCACCCGTTGAGGGCGAATGCCTGGCGCGCGTTTGCGGCGGTTTGTGCCGCCAGCGCTTGCGGCGTGACCGCGTAGAGTGTGGCGAGCTGCTGGACAACATAGGGCAGGTAGGCAGGCTCGTTGCGGCGCCCGCGCGGCGCATCGGCGATGTCTTTCGGCACGTTGTGCGGCAGCAGGAACGGCGCGTCGGTTTCGATGAGCAGCCGCTCCAGCGGGATGCGGGTAACGATGTCCCGGAGGCCCGCACCGCGGCGGCGGTCGCACACCCAGCCGGTAATGCCGATCCAGTAACCGGCTTGCAGATAGCCATCAAGCGTAGCCCCATCGCCGGTAAAGCAGTGCACGATCACTTGTGATGGTGTGTTGCCGGCCGTCTGCAGGATGTCGAGCACCTCGCCGTCGGAGTCTCTGTCATGCACGAACAGAGTTTTTCTGAGCCGCGCG
>JAUIED010000228.1 GCA_030428905.1 Gammaproteobacteria bacterium | reverse complement strand
CCTGATGATTTCCTCCGAGCTGCCAGAGATTCCGCAACGGGACTACCTGGCCGCGATTCGAGCGGACTTTGAGTGGGCGCAGCGCCAGCCAGGCGGAATGGTCGACTACATGCAGGCGAACGCCTGCCGCACGCTCGCTTACCTGACAGACGCAGTCGTCCTGTCGAAGTCCGAAGGCAGGCAGTGGTGCGCAGATCGCAACCTGCAGCCGGAACGCGTCCTTGCCACAGTGCTGCAAGAGCTCGGCAAGCACGAGTACCTGTGACACCGCGCCCCGTCAGTCAGCTGCCAAACCGGTACCGCAAACCAACGTAGGCTTTCCTGCCCGGCGTCGCATAGCCGATGCGCTCTTCGTACTCCTCATCGAAGGCGTTCTCCAGCCGGAGATAGAATTCCATCTCCGGCCTCGGCAGCCAACGTACCATGACGTTGGCGAGCACGAATGGCTCCACACGCGTGCGCTCGGCAGTGAAACCATTGGCGAAGAATCGGCGGAAGTCGGTGTCGAGCTGCGCGCCGGTGTAGGCGACGCCGCCACTGAATCGCAAACGACCATCCAAAGCAGCCGTTGCGGCAAACACACTGGCCGTGTGAGCCGGCCGCTGCACTTCGCCACCTTCGGGTTCATCCGCGTCGGTGTAGGTGTAGGAGGCGCGCACCGTCGTTCCAGGCGCTGGTTCGTAGCGCAGTTGCACTTCCACACCGTTGCGCTCGCTTCGCCCCTGGGTGTTGACGACGCTTGGAAACACATCGCGTATCTCATCTTCGAGATCGGCCTGGAAGTAGGTCACATCGAAAGACAGCGCTGACTCGAGGAGGGAAACCTCCACACCCGCATCCCAGCCCTTGGAGGTCTCCGGTTGCAGGTTCGGGTTGCCCGCGAACTGGCCCGGAACAAAACCGAACTGCTCAAAGAACGTGGGGTTGGTCACCCCGGTTCCGATGCTCGAGTGCACCCGTACCATATCCGAAAGGTAGGCAGCGATGCTCGCAGCGTAGGTCGTTGCGTCATCAAAGCCCTCGTTGTCATCACGTCGCACCGCCAGGCCCACGTGCAGCCGCTCTGCCCAGGATGCACGGTGTTCGACGCCATAGCCCCTCAGGTCGCGACGCTGGGTGGCGAACTGCGAAGGGTCGAACGGGTAGAGATGCTCGTAGGATTCCTGCTCGTCTTCGACAAAGACCGTCGTCTGATGACGGGCGTGTCCATGCACGGGCCACTGCAGGCTGGATTGCAGGTTGATCTGCCGCCGTTGTGCTTCGTTGCCAAAGCTACCTCCATCCAGAAGACTTTCGGTGCGCTGCACGCGCAGCACGCTGACCGACCGGCCTTCCGCAAGCTCGAGCGTAGCACTCGCACCGTACGAACGGTCCTCGGTGTCGCTTTCGCTGTCATCGTCTACCGGCAACCCCTGCAGCGCGCCGCCGGAAAAGTCGAAGCCGTCGCTCTCGACCTCGCGATCGGTGCGACGCCCGTTCAAGGCAATCGTCAGATGCTCCGTGGCCTGGATGTGCACGCGTCCAGACCAGGTCTGGTTGCGGTCGGTATCATCTTCCGGGCCAGACAACGAATCGTCCTGCGACAGATCGAAACGGGTTTGCCGCTGCACCACACCGAGGTGTCCGCGCACGCGATCCGAGCCGCCGCTGATCGAGACGCCATACTGGCCAGCATTGTCTTCACCCACCTCTGCGTGCAGTGTCGTTCTAAGGCCAACGTCCGGCGAGCGCGTGGCGACGCTCAGCACCCCGCCCATCGCGTTCGATCCGTACAGGCCACTCTGCGGGCCCCGCAGCAACTCGACCCGCTCGATGTCTTCGGAGAGCAGAGACGAAAAGTCGAGCTCACCGGTACCTGCGGAGGACACGTCTACACCGTCGATGAGCACCACCGTGTGGTTAGCTTCCGAGCCACGCACCCGCAGCTGCGTCAGACCGCCATATCCGCCGGTTCGAGAAAGCGCCACGCCTGGCATGAAGCGGAAGAGATCCGCCGCGTAGGGGCTGCCCAAATCCGCGATGGTGTCTGCATCGAGCACCGCGATGGCCCGACCAGTGGTACGGCTATCCATTGGCAGCTTGGAGGCGACTACCACGATCTCTTCGGAAACCGGAGGTGTATCTGAGGCATGGGAAAACGGTGCCCCACCGGAAACGGCGAGCAGCATGAGAAAGCGGAAAGTCATGTTTGAATCCTTCGTGACGGCGCAGGCACTCGTGCGCGCGAGCTGACGATCAACCGCAGGATCGGTCTTCGGACTTCGGAGTGAGGGCTAACCCCCGAACCTGTCGCCTTCCCATGCCTTTCAACAGCTGGCACAGTGGCTTGCATGACAGGCTGCCACTCGCGTTACCGATGCGAGGCCAGTACCAGATTCTCACTGGTTTCCCGGACATCCCACGGCCCGGGACGGATGATCCGCCCCTGCGAGCGGAATGGTATCCTAAGCAGTCCACGGCTTCGAGCCGGCCGCCGCTCGACAGCACCAACAAGAACCAATTTGACAAACGGATATGGCCAGAACAAAAGCATCACCGAAATTCGTCTACCACTTCGGCCGCAAGACTGACGGCGACGCAAGTCTGCGTAACCTGTTAGGCGGCAAGGGCGCAAACCTCGCCGAGATGGCCGCCATCGGCCTGCCGGTACCGCCAGGCTTTACCCTGTCCACGGAAGTCTGCTCGCACTACTACGACAACGCCCAGCGCTACCCCGCAAGCCTTGAGCGGGAGGTGCTTGCGGCGGTCAAGTCGGTGGAGTCGCAGCTCGGAAAACGTTTCGGCGACACGGCCAATCCCCTGCTGTTTTCCGTGCGCTCCGGCGCGAGGGAGTCTATGCCGGGCATGATGGATACCATTCTCAACCTCGGCCTGAACGACGACACCGTGGAGGGGCTTGCGCGCATCACCGGCGACGCCCGGTTCGCCTACGATTGTTACCGCCGTTTCATCCAGATGTATGGCTCGGTGGTGATGGAGGTCACTGCGGAAGCAGCCACAGAGGAGGACCCGTTCGAGGTGCTGCTCGACAAGCTCAAGGAGTCGGTGGCGGTTAAAGAAGACTCAAAGCTGACTGCCGAATCACTCAAGTCGTTGGTCAAGCGCTACAAAGGCTTGATTCGCAGCCGCACCAAGCGCGACTTTCCCCAGGATGTGTACGAGCAGCTCTGGGGCGCGGTCGGCGCCGTGTTCCGGTCCTGGAAAAACGAGCGCGCCATCATCTACCGGCAACGCTATGGCATCCCGGCAGAGTGGGGCACGGCAGTGAACGTGCAAGCCATGGTATTCGGTAATCTGGGCAACGACAGCGGCACCGGTGTGGCCTTCACACGTGACCCTGCTACCGGCGAAAAACGTCTGTACGGCGAGTATCTGATCAACGCTCAGGGCGAAGACGTGGTGGCCGGAGTGCGTACGCCAAAGCCCATCGAGGACATGGCGGCAGAGATGCCGGAGAGCTTTCGCGAGCTCGTGGATGTGCAGGAACGCCTGGAGAAGCACTTCGGCGATATGCAGGACTTCGAGTTCACGATCGAGCGCAATCAGCTCTACATGCTGCAGACGCGCAACGGCAAGCGCACTGGACTTGCCGCCATGCGCATCAGCGTGGAAATGAACCGCGAGCGGCTCATGGATCAGCGCACGGCGCTGCTGAAGATCCCTGCCGGCTCGCTGGACTCGCTGCTGGTGCCCGTATTCGAGCAGAAAGCGCTCAAGGCGGCAAAACCCATCGGCCGCGGGCTCCCCGCAGGCCCCGGTGCCGCCAGCGGCAAAATCGTCTTCTCCACCGATATGGCCGAATTCGAGACCCACCGAGGCCACCACGTGGTGCTCTGTCGCACGGAAACCTCACCGGATGACCTCAAGGCGATGCTCATGTCGCAGGGCATCCTCACGTCGCGCGGCGGGGTCTCGTCGCACGCAGCGCTGGTGGCCCGACAGCTGGGCAAAGTCTGCGTGTGCGGCGCCGCATCCGTCAGCATCGACTACAAGGCGCGCACGCTCACCACCGGTGGCGTCGTGCTGCACGAGGGCGACGACATCTCCATTGATGGCACCACCGGCGAGATCTACGCCGGAGTGATTCCCAGCGCCCCCTCGGATGTGCAACAGGTGATCAACGGCAAACTGAAGCCATCGCAAAGCCACAACTACAAGCTGTTCAACACAGTCATGGGTTGGGCGGACAAGCACCGGCGCATGAAGATCCGCACGAACGCCGATACCCCGGAAATGGCTAAACAGGCGCGCGCATACGGTGCCGAAGGTATCGGCCTGTGCCGCACGGAGCATATGTTCTTCGAAGACGATCGTATCGGCTTCATGCGGCAGATGATCCTCGCCGCCAATGACGAGCAGCGTCACGCCGCCCTGGCCAAACTGCTGCCCTTCCAGAAAAAAGACTTCGTCGGCTTGTTTCGCGCCATGGACGGGCTACCGGTAACGATCCGCCTGCTCGATCCGCCGTTGCACGAGTTTCTGCCCAACGACAACGCTGTGCGCCGCGATCTCGCCGCGAAGCTCGGCGTGTCCTACGACTTCGTCGTGGAGCGCATCAAGGCGCTGCACGAAGAGAACCCGATGCTCGGCTGCCGGGGTTGCCGCCTCGGCGTGCTGTACCCGGAGATCACCGAGATGCAGAGTCGAGCCATTTTCCAGGCCGCCGCGCAGGTGACAAAAGAGCACAAGCGACGGGGCAAGCGCGGCCCGGCCGCGCGACCGGAGATCATGATTCCGCTCGTGGGCTTCAAAGCCGAGTTGGACGATCAGGTGCGCATCGTGCGCCGTATCGCCGACGAGGTATTCACCAATCCGCAAATCGGCTCCTCTCCCTCCAATCTCGTGCTCGGGCAACCTCTCGTCGAACTCCGTCCCCGCTGGGAACGCGCCGCCGAACTGGGCTTCACTTCGCAGGAATTTGGCTACGCTGTCTCCGCGCTCACCGATGGCGCCTATGTCGACGAATTCTTTCTCGATGACGACAAGATCGACATCTTCCTCTACAGTCGCGATGTGACCGCCCGACAGGTCGGCACCATTGGCGATCTCTCCCTCCACACCCCACGCGGAGGCGTGCAACCGGTCAATGCCCTCGCCGACATCGTCGAGACCGTCGATACCGATGCGATTCGCCGCGTGGATGGACGCCGCACCGTCACCCTCAACATCATCGCGCCACGCGAGGTCGCCCTCGAGACTGCCGTCGGCATCGTGCGCGAGGAGGTCGTAGGAAAGCTCACTCGGAGCGGCGAGGTCCCGCAAGGCGTCGCCCTCGAGATCTCCGGCGCCAGCGATCAGCTGGACGCCACTCGCCAAGCCCTTTCGGGCAACTTTCTGGTCTCGGTGCTGCTCTGCTATCTGATACTGGTCGCCATCTTCACCCACTGGGGCTACCCGCTGCTGATCCTGACCACCGTCCCCTTGGGCATCGCCGGCGGCATCATCGGTCTGGCTCTGCTCAACATCTTCGTCAATCAGCCCTTCGACATGATCACCATGCTGGGCTTTTTGATCCTGGTCGGCACGGTGGTCAACAACCCCATCCTGCTGGTCGACCAGGCCCTGCGCTTCAGGCGCGAGGGCCAGCACGAGGTGGTCGAGGCGGTGATCAACGCGGTGCAGGTGCGCCTGAGGCCGATGCTGATGTCCACCACTAC
>JAUIED010000227.1 GCA_030428905.1 Gammaproteobacteria bacterium | reverse complement strand
GATTGCTGCGCGGGATTTCGGCTCTACGTTCTTCGGGAACAACGCCTCCCTCGGCGGCGTGCTGACGCACCCGAAAAGCCTGAAGGGTGACGCGCTGAAGAACCTGAAGATGCAATGGGACCAGCTCAAGGGCAACGGCTATCAGGGAACCGCCGTGCTCGAAGAGGGCATGGAATACAAGGCTATCGGTATTCCCCCGGAGGAAGCGCAGTTCATCGAGACGCGGAAGTTCTCGCGCTCGGAGATTGCGGCGATCTACAAGGTTCCTCCGCACATGGTCGGGGACCTGGAGCGGGCGACCTTCTCGAACATCACTGAGCAGTCTATCCAGTACCTGCGTTACACCCTGATGCCGTGGGTGACTCGGTGGGAGGAAGAGCTCAACCGCAAGCTGCTCACTGAGCAAGAGCGGGATCAGGGCCACTACTTCAAGTTCACCGTGCAGGGGCTGCTCAGAGGCACGCAGACCGAGCGATACGCAGCGTACAACACCGCCATTCAGGCGGGTTTCATGTCCCGCAACGAGGTGCGGCGGCTGGAAGAGATGAACGATGTGGACGGCCTCGACGCCTTCCTCGAGCCGATGAACATGCAGCCCGCCGGCCAGCCGCCAGAGGATCAGGAACCGCAAGATCGCACACTGTTTCGCCAGATTCGCCCAGTAGTGATCCGGGCCTGTGATGCGCTGGCTGCTCTGGGCAATAACGCCATGGTTCGGCTGCTGAAGAAGGGCGAGGACGGCTTCGCTGCTCGGGCTGAGCAGTGGCTCGCCTCTGAGGACACGGCCGCCGTGATCGATCGGCACGTCGCTCCCATTGGTGAGGTGCTGGGCGACAACGAACTGACCGCCGCGGTGCGGGATGCGTTCGTTCAAACCTGGACCGAAGCCATTCAGCGGAACCGCCCCTATGACATCACCACCAGCGAGCGGGACACCTGGCTCGCTATGTTCGACCGACGATACACGGAGACGACACCATGACCATCAAAGCACTGCGAGAAGGCGAAGAGCGCCGCGCGTTTCCGTTCGAGTTTCGGGCGGAAGGTGACGAGCAGCGGACCATCACCGGTTATGGCGCGCTGTTCAACACGCTGTCGGAGAATCTCGGCGGGTTCCGCGAGCAGATCGCCCCAGGCGCGTTTGACGACGTGCTCAACGACGATGTGCGGGCGCTGTTCAACCACGACGCCAACCTGATTCTGGCCCGCTCTCCGGGCACCATGAAGCTGGGTGTGGACTCTACCGGCCTGCGGTATGAGTTCGATGTCGGCGGGCAGTCCTACGCTCAGGATCTGGTTGAGTCCATCGGCCGGGGCGACATCACGCAAAGTTCGTTTGCGTTCTGGGTCGAAGAGGATTCGTGGGATGAGGACGATGAGGGGCGGATCATCCGCACCATTCACAAGATTCGACGGCTCTATGACGTTTCGCCGGTGACGTACCCCGGCTATTCGGACACCAGCGTAGCGGCTCGAAGCCTCGACGCTTTCACCACTGGTCGACTCTCGGCCAGCACCGCCCGCGAGCACGAACGACGCGCCCGCGAACTGGAACTCCTTAACGCCTGACGGCCTGAGCGCCGTTCCTCGGTAGGCGGGTGCGCTGAGTCGCACAGACGCCGGGAACCCCTTTGTTTCGAAAACACCCAACACGGGAGATATAACCATGTGGGAAGAACTGAAGAAGATTCTGCAGGAGCGCGACAAGCTCGGCGCCGACATGCGGGCTATGCACGAGACCGCACGGAAGGAAGAGCGCAGCTTCACCTCCGACGAAAACGAGAAGTGGGCTGCAGTGTCCGCTCGCGTCGATGAGCTCAAGACCCAGGAAGAGCGGGTCCGCAAGCTGATCGAGGACAAGGACGGCATCGACGCCGCCATCAACGCACTGCCGGGTGACACGCGCGGCAGCAACCGCGATGACAACGTCGACGACGACGCCGACCCCGAAGAGCTTCGCCGGTCTGAAGAAGCCATGGCATTCCGTGCGCTCATCCAGTCTCGCGCCTCTGGCGTTTCTGGCCTCACGCCGGAACACCGCGCCATCATCGACCGCATGGAAGTGCGGGCGCAGGCGGTTGGCACGGATGGCGCTGGTGGCTATCTGGTCCCCGAGGGTTTCGGCGACCGCCTGATCGAAACCATGCTTGCTTTTGGCGGCACGGCAGCCCAGGCGTTCACGTTCCGCACGGCGACCGGTAACGATCTGCCGTTCCCCGGCAACAACGACACCGGCAACGCTGGTGAGTTGATCGCGGAGAACGCTCAGGTCAGCGAGCAGGACTTCGTGTTCACGCAGCGCATGCTCAAGGCGTACATGTACAGCTCCAAGGCTGTGCGCGTGCCCTTCCAGCTCCTGCAGGACAGCGCCTTCGACATCGAAGCGTATCTGACCCGCAAGCTGGGCGAGCGCATTGGCCGGGCGGTTGCTCCGCACCTGGCCGTGGGTGATGGTTCGGCGAAGCCGGAAGGCATCGTCACATCTGCCACCGCTGGTGCGACTGCTGCCGGCGCTGCTGCCCTGACCTTCAACGACCTCGTGGAACTTGAGCACAGCGTCGACCCTGCCTACCGGGCACTGGGCGGCTGTAAGTTCATGTTCAACGACACCACGCTGAAGCTGCTGAAGAAAACGGCTGACTCTGAAGGTCGCCCGCTGTGGCTGCCTCGCGTCGGTGATGCGGTTCCCGCGACGATCTACGGCTATGAGTACGCCACGGATCAGTCCATGGCGAACGTGGCCACGGGTAACGTCTCGGTGGTGTTCGGTCGGCTGACTGAGTACTACCTGCGCCTCGTGACCGACACCCGCCTGATGCGGCTGGTTGAGCGGTACGCCGACTACCACCAGGTGGGCTTCATGGCCTACCAGCGGCTGGACGGCAAGCTGATGGACACCGCGGCGGTCAAGAAGCTGACGCACCCGTAACCCTGAGCGCGAGCTCTCAAACAGGACGCCGGGCAGCAATGCCCGGCGGTTCTCACGCATGAAAGTAACCGTACTCACGCC
The DNA here is from genome assembly GCA_030428905.1 of Gammaproteobacteria bacterium. Classification (GTDB taxonomy): domain Bacteria; phylum Pseudomonadota; class Gammaproteobacteria; order Pseudomonadales; family Azotimanducaceae; genus SYFY01. Next base: position 2,672 of record JAUIED010000227.1, on the reverse strand, counting down.
CATCATGGGTTTGGACTTTTCCTTCAATGTGAAGGATGAAGTGGACACGGAGAAAGACACCTCCCCGCTGACGGCGGAAGACTGGCAGCGCTATCTCGAGGATGGCTCTGTCTGCCTCAGCGAGCAGCCGAAACCGAAGGCGAAGGCGGAGAAGTAAGTGAACCGCGCCCTCGTCACTGCGCCTGTAAACCCGGTACTGACCACAGCCGAGGTGAAGGCGCACCTGCGCATTGATGGCGCCGACGAAGACACGTACCTCGACAACTTGCGTGACGCCGCGGTTGCCTGGGTAGAGCAGTACCTCGACCGGCAGCTGATCACGCAGACGTGGGACGTATCCCTCGATGAGTTCGACGGCGCGATCGAGATTGACCGGCTGTACCCGGTTCAGTCTGTCGTTTCGGTGAAGTACATCGACGCGGCGGATGTAGAGCAGACGGTTGCTGGGTCGAACTACTACGTGGATGCCCTGGCGTACCCTGTGATGATCAAGCCGGTGAACACCTGGCCCGGCACACACGAGCGCCCCAACGCCGTGACCGTCCGGCTGACGGTTGGCTATGGGGACAATGCCAGCGATGTGCCTGAACCTATACGGCAGGCTGCGCTGTTGTTGATTGGGCACTGGGACGCACACCGTGAGGCTGTTGTAGTTGGGACCATTACCGCCCAGGTGCCTATGGCCGTTGAGATGCTTCTCGGCCCCTACCGGCTGATCACTGTATGAACGCCGGCGCCCGCACTGAACGGGTCGACATTCTGCAGCGCACGGTTGTCGTGGACGCCAACGGTGAACAGGCCGAATCCTTTGCTTCTGTGGGCAACCGGTGGGCAGAGGTTCGCCCGCTGACCACGAATGAGCGAGTGGTCAACGAGCTGGAGCTGTACGGGCAGTCCTACCGCTTTCGGTTTCGCAGGGACTCAGTGACCGAAGCGATCGACAACGGCCACCGGCTGACCTGGGCGGGGCTTACGCTGGATGTGAAAGCGCAGCCCGCACCGCTGGGGCGCAATGCTGACGCGGTGGTGATCGCCGAATCTGTGGACCCGAGCGCCTGATGGTCAGCATCAAGCTGGAGGGCTTCAAGGAGCTCGAGCGCGAACTGCAGGAACTTGGAGACGACGCCCCGAAGGTGTTGCGTGCCGGCATTCGAGCCGGCGCCGTGCACGTGAAGAAGGCGGCGCAAAAGAACCTCGAGCCGCACCGCCGTACCGGCAACCTGGCGGACAGCCTGAAAGTCTCGGCCCGAATTGATCGAAGAAAGCGAGCGGTGACTGCAACGGTCAGGAATACACGCGACACGTTCTACGGCTCGTTCCTGGAGTTCGGCACGGTGCACATTGCTCCCGCCCGGTGGCTTACCAGGGCACTCAGAGACAACGCGCAGCAGGCGCTGAACGAGGTGGCCGAGCGAATGCGCAAGCGCATCAAAGCGGTGAAGGCCAAGCGTGCCCGTTGAGAAGGATCTGCGCGATCACCTGATTGCAGACGCCGGCGTGACGGCTCTCGTTGGCACTCGGGTGTACACCGGCCGCGTGACCTCCTACACGTTCCCGCTCGTGCTGTTCCGGCATAGCGGAGGGACGAACGACAGCGGCCTCGGTGGTGAGGGCTCACTTCGCAACCCGATTTTCCAATTCGACTGTTTCGCAAAGAAGGCGATTGACGCATCCCTGCTTTGCGAAGCGGTCCGCGCTGCTCTGGGCGGCGCTTCCACGTTTCGAGCACAGGCGATCAGTGCACCTGTGGCGTTCTATGAGGACGACCAGCAGGCGCACCGGCTCGTGTTCGAAGTTTCTGTATGGCACACAGTATAGAGGTTTGACCCATGGGACTTTCCGCACAAGGCACGACCATCTCGGTACGCAATGCTGGCGACACTGCCGACATTGCGATCGGTGAGGTAACCAACATCAACGGGCCGTCGTCCTCGCGCGGCGAGATTGACGACACCCACCTGACCAGCACCGGCAAGGAGTATCTTCTCGGCCTGGCTGACCACGGCGAAGTGCAACTGGACCTCGCCTTCAAGCCAGGAGATGCAGGGCAGCAGGAACTGCAAAACCTGTTTGATACCGATCCGCCGGCCGCTCGCGTATTCAAGATCACGTTCCCCATCGACGTGGATGCGGGGCACGCCACGGCCACCACGCTGACCTTTACGGCGCGCGTGCAGTCTGCCGAGTTCGGCATCCAGGTAGAGAGCCGGATCGAACTGTCGATCAGCCTGCGCGTCACCGGCGGCCGCACTCTGGTTGAGGGCTCCTGATGCTGTTCACCCGCGAGGATCTGGTTGGCCATCGCCCGAATACTGATCAGGTTCCGTTCCGTGGTAAGGAGCTGCGGCTTCGGGGCCTGACGGCGCTCGAGGCGGTGGAGCTTTACGACGGCGTGGAACTGGGCGACGACGGCAGCCCGGTGCGCAACGCGGACGCGCTCAACATGATGATTGACGCGATCATGTGCGCAGCGGTCGATGCGGACGGCAAGGCGCTGTTTGAGGCTGAAGATCGTCCGCTTGTTGCCGCCTTCACCGGTGAGGAACTGGGCAGCCTCTGGTCGAAGATTGAGGGCCTGACCGCGGGAAAGGACGCAGCGCCGACCCTCGAAGCCGTCGGCACTTCGCGCACCGCCTAGCCCTCGCGCTCGGCGGCATGACCGTTGAGGAAAT
>JAUIED010000033.1 GCA_030428905.1 Gammaproteobacteria bacterium | reverse complement strand
CACGTCGAACTCACCGTCGATGGCTCGGTAGAACACCGAATCGGCAGGTATGGGACCGGAAGCCTGAATGCCCAGCGCCTGCAGATCCGCCACCGCCGGGGCGATTTCATCAATCTCCTCACGACCAAGCAGCCCGCCTTCGCCGCCATGGGGATTGAGTGCCGCAACGGCGATACGCGGCGCAGTGAATCCCCAACTTTTGAGCGTGGCATCTAAAAGGCGTGCCTTTTCGCGCACGTTATCGCGGGTGACGTAGCGCGCTGCCTCGATGAGGGATTTGTGCGTGGACAGATGCGCCACCCGCAAGCCCGGCGTCATGAGCATGGTGGCCGTCCACTCGCTGCCGGTGAGGCGGGCGAGAATTTCCTGGTGGCCGATATCCTGCACGTAGCCCGCCGCGTGAATGGCCGCCTTGTTGATCGGGCAGGTCACCATGGCCGACACCGCACCATTCAGGCACAGACGCGCCGCTGCCTCCACGCTGCGTACCGCGATGTCGCCGGCAACGGCATCGACCTGCCCCAGCACGAATCCGGGCGGCATCTCAACATCGATGGCTTCAAACTGCACCCGCGGCAAGCTGACACCGGCAATCTCCGCGCCCTGCTGCAGCGCCCAGTGCGGGCCCACCAGCAGCAGACCGTCGCCGCTGCCACGAGCGTGCAGAAACTTGGCGAGCACCTCCGGACCGATGCCTGCCGGGTCGCCCATGGTGATGGCGACGGGCTTCATTGCTCGCCCCACATATTTACTGTACATATATACAGCATGCAAACCGTCGCTGATCTTGTCGAATGCTTCAAAGTGTACGCCGTGTGCATCCCCTGCGCGCGCATGGAGGCGGTGGATATCGGTGCGCTGGACCCTACCATGCCGGTGGAAACCCTGCGGCGCCGTTTACGCTGCAGCGGCTGTCGCGTGCGACGGCAGGATCTTCGGATCGTCTATGTAGGGCCCTGTGAGCGCGCCGCCGCGTTCCGCTACCGGCGCTGAAGCAAACCTCAAAGAAGCTCGGTGGCTTCGAGCGTGAGACCAAATCCCTGCATGCCCACGTAGTCCACCTCGCGCCCGGCGATCAAGCGAAAGCGCTTCACCCCGAGATCGCGCAGGATCTGCGCACCGACGCCGATCTCCAACCACTCCTGCCGGCGGGTATCCTCTTTGGAGCTGTTCTTCAGCTGATCCAGAGGGACTCCCACGAAGCCGGAGCGCAGATAGATCAGCACGCCTCCTCCGAGCGACTCGATTTTGCGTAGAGACGCAGCCAGCAGGCTCTCATCGTGTTCAGGGCTTTGCGGCCCGAACAGATCCTCCACCAGTTTTTCGCGGTGAATGCGCACGGGCACGGAGGCGTCTTCAGCGATGGCGCCGAACACCAGCGCCACGTGCTCGGCGTCTTCGAAGCGCGTCTTGTAGGCCACCGCTTTGGCTTCTCCGATGGGTGTGCGCACCGCAAACTCGTGGGTGCGTTCCACCAACTGCTCACGTTGCTGCCGGTAGGCAATGAGGTCGGCGATAGAGATGATCTTGAGCTTGTGCTCGCGCGCGAACTCTATGAGTTGCGGCAGACGCTGCACGGTGCCGTCGTCGTTGACGATCTCCGCCAGCAGCGACACCGGCGGCAGGCCGGCAAGGATGGACAGGTCAATGCCAGCTTCCGTGTGACCGGACCGCACCAGCACGCCGCCGGGGCGGGCAACCAGAGGAAAGATATGGCCAGGACGCACGAAGTCCTCAGCACCGGCGTTGCTGTTGGCCAGCGCCTGCACCGTTGCCGCGCGTTCCTCGGCGGAGATACCGGTCGTCAGGCCGTGTTTGTAGTCGATGGAGACGGTAAACGCCGTGCTCATGGGCGCGTCGTTGCGGGCCACCATCGGGTCGAGATGCAGCCGCTTGGCCTGCTCCTCGAGGATCGGCGTGCACAGGATGCCGCTGGTGTGGCGGATCATGAAAGCCACCTGCTCGGGCGTGGCCTTGCTCGCCGCCATGATGAGGTCGCCTTCGTTCTCGCGGTCGTCATCGTCCACCACCACGACCATTTCTCCCGCAGCGATGGCGTCGAGGGCGGATTGTACGGAGTCGAACGGCGTGCTCATGATGTCGTGTGGTCCTGATCGGGCGGGCGCGAAGACTATCACATCTCACGCGCCCTCATCTCACAGCGCCTCGTCCTCCACCAGACGCTCGAGCGCTTCGGCATCGAGCCCGGCGAGCTCCGCATAGACCGCAGCGTTATGCTCGCCGAGCGCTGGCGGGTCAGTGAGCGCGCGCGGCGCCACACCGGCAAACCGTAAGGGTGAGTGCATCTGCGCGATGGCGCCGAGGTCTTCGTGCGTCCGCGTCTCGAGCGTACCGCGGGCATGCAAGTGGGGATCATCCACCACGTCTTCAAGGGTCTGCACCGGCGCGCAGATGACGCCGTGCGCCTGGCCGATCTCGAAGATTCGCGCCTTCGGCAACGCGCGCGTCCAGGCGGTTACCTCGCGGTCCACGTCCGGCATGTGCTCGCAGCGCGCCGCCATGGTGGCAAAACGCGGATCTTCTGCCAGCTCCGGGCGCGCCATGGCATCGCAGAGCTTGCGCCAGTGGCCCTCGCGGATGCAGATGATCGCCACATGGCCATCGGCGGCTTCGTACACATTGTAGGGCGCAAGCGCTCGGCCAGGATGACGGTTGCCCTGGCGTTCGGGCTGGCTGCCGTGCAGATAGAACGACCCCAGCGCCGTAGCGAGGGTGGGGAACACGCAGTCCTGCATGGAGATGTCCACCGTCGCGCCCTCACCGGTACGCTCCCGCGCAAACAGCGCGGAGACGATGCCGGCGTACATATGCACACCGCCCAACATATCTGCCAACGTGGCGGCGGTTTTCATGGGCGGGCCGTCGCCCTCGCCGGTGATGCTCATCACGCCGGTCATCGCCTGCAGAGTGACGTCCATACCCAGATAGTCGCGGTACGGGCCACCGCTGCCGTAGCCGGTGGAGGATGCATAGACGAGCCTCGGATTCACCGCGCGCAAAGCCTCGGCACCGATGCCGTACTTCTCCATGGTGCCGGGGGCGAAGTTTTCGAACACCACATCCACATCCGCCGCCATGCGTTTGAGCAGCGCCTGGCCGTCCGGCGACTGAATGTTGAGCGTGATGCCTTCCTTGTTGCTGTTGAGCAGCGCGAACGGGTAGCTCGCAGCGGACCGGCGGCCGCGGGCGCGCAAGGTCTCGCCGATGCGCGACTCCACCTTGATGACCCGCGCGCCGGCCTGCGCCAGCAGAAAGCCGCAGTACGGCCCGTTGTACACCTGGCCGAAGTCCAGCACGATGAGGCCGGTGAGCGGGAGTTGTTGCATGGCGGCTTTCCGTTTGGGGATGCCAACATATTCGGCGAAATGCCGCCGCCGCTCAAAACCCGCCTTACATGCGGATGATGGGTTTCACCACCTCGCCCCGCGCGGCATCGGCCACGGCGCGATCGAGATCGGCGAAGTCGTAGAAGCGCACAAAACGGTCGAACGGCAAACGGCCATCGCCGTACAACGACGCCAGGTAGGGCACGAAGGTCTGCGGGTTGGCTTCGCCCAGCACCACGCCGCGTATCCCCCGCCCGTAACCCACAGCACCAATGTCCAGATCAATGCTGGTACCCACCGGCGGCGCGCCTACCTGGGCAACCCAGCCAGGCCGGCCGAGGCAGGCGAGCGCTGCCTGAATCGCCTCGACGCTGCCGGAACACTCCACCGCATAGTCGCAACCGCCGCTCGTGCGCGCAACGATCTCCTGCGCCACATCCGCTCCGGCGGCCAGGCAGTCCGTGGCGCCGAGATCTCGCGCCAGCGCCAGGCGCTCGGTGTTGGGGTCCACAGCGATGATCTGCTCGCAACCGCTGAGCACCGCGCCCATCACTGCAGCAAGGCCCACGGTGCCAACGCCGAACACGGCGATACGCGTGCCGGGCCGGGGCTTGAGCGCATTCATGACGGTGCCGACGCCGGTGATGAGGCCGCAACCCAGCGGACCAAGCAACTCAAGCGGCAGCGCTTTCGGCACCTTGATGGCCGACTGCGCCGCCACCACGGCGTGGCTGGCAAATGACGACTGGCCGCAGAAACGGCCGCGCGCGGCTTCGCCGTCGAGGGTCATCGGTGTGGTGCCATCGCCGCGCAAGCCGGTGAGGTTGCGCTCCACAAACGCATCGCAGTAGGAGGTGAGGCCCGTCTGACACTTGCGGCAGGCGCCGCACGAATCACCGCTCAATACCACGTGATCGCCTGGGGCGACATGTCTCACCTGACTGCCCACGGCACGCACCACACCGGAGCCCTCATGGCCGAGCACCATGGGCAGCGGCAGGCCGAGCAGCTCGTCTTTCGCCGAGAGATCTGTGTGACAGATGCCGCTGGCGACGATCTCTACAAGTACCTCGTCTGGCCTCGGTGCTTCGAGGCGAACCTCACGGAAATCAAAAGGCACGTTCTTACCGACGGCGAATGCGGCGGTCACTTGCATGCTGCTCTCCAGGAAACTGATCAGCCAAAGGCTACCGCATCCACGGCAGCCGGGTCAGGCGTCGCGCCAGATCCGCCCACGCCGCTGCACCGCCTCGAGCAGCGACCAGTCGCCCTGCGGTACCTCAAAACCCTGCGGAAACGGCGGCCGCGCCTCCATACCGAGCGCCTGCATAACACGGTCGTCCCGGTAGTAGCACTGCATCACCACGACCACCAGGGGCAGCATTTCCACCGCCCCCTGAAGGCGGGGTACCGCGGCCTCCAAGGGCACGCCGAGGCCGCCGGCAAACTCGAGCGCGGCGCGCACCCGCACCTCATCGGAGCGCGCCGTGTGCAGAATATCCGCGAGTATCAGCGCGTCGTCCGCAGCGGGTACACCGTGTACCGCCGATGCCGGCACCATCAGCCGAGCAAGCCTGGCGATCTGCGCCTGCTCGTCGGGGGAAAACGGATGATCGGTTGCAATGGTCCTGGTCATGGTGCGTCAAACAGGTTGGTGAGCCGTTTTTTCATCTGATCGGTTACGTACAGTGCCAACGACTGGATGGTGCGCGTGGGGTTTACGCCTGCGCTGGTAACGAACAGGCTGCCGTCCACGACGAACAGGTTGCGCACGTCATGGGCGCGGCCCCAGGCGTTGACCACGGAATTCCCCGGATCATTGCCCATGCGCGCTGTACCCATCAGATGCCAGCCGCCGATCGACAGCGGCGATTCCACCATCAGATCCTGAGCACCCACAGCCTGCAGCACTTCGCTCGCCCGCTCCACCGCAAAGTCGAGCATCGCGCGAGAGTTGTCGCTGAGCGTGTAGGTCATCTTCGGCGCCGGAATGCCGTGCGCATCGCGCAGCACCGGGTCCAACGTGACGGTGTTGTGTGCTTCGGGCAGGTCTTCGCAGATGGCAACCATGCCGCAAATGCGGTTGAACAGCGCCCGATAGGCGTCGTGGTGGCCTTCGCCCCAGGGTATGCGCCCGGAGAACGCGCCGGTGAGCGCCGTCGCAACCGGCCCGCGGCCGCGGTTGAATTCGTAGGTGAAGCCGCGCACGAAGCCGCGGCTGACGTCGGTTTCGTAAAACTCCTGGCTCCACAGTGCATCGTGCGGCCCGCGATAGCCGTCGAGCTCCTCGTCGAACACGCCGTAGATCGAAGCATACGGGTGCAGCATGAGGTGTGTGCCCACCAGTCCGCTGGTGTTGGCAAGGCCGTCAGGAAAACGCTCGGAACGCGAGTTGAGCAGAATACGCGGCGTGCCAACCCCATTACAGGCCATGATGACGATGTGCGCCGGCTGAAACTGCTCCTCACCCTGCTCGTCGTAGTAGGAAACGCCGCAGGCCATACCGGTGTCATCATCAACGGCAATCTCCTTCACGCGACACCACGTGCGCAGCTCCACACCGGCACGGATCGCTTCAGGCCAGTAGGTGATGTCGGTGCTCGCCTTCGCACCCTGGGCGCAGCCATGCAGGCAGAAACCCAGGTTGATGCACTTGTCACGACCGTTGTAGGGCGTGGTGGCGATGGCCGTGTCCGACGGCCACCAATGCCAGCCCATGGCATCGAACCCCTGCGCTACCTTCTGGCCGCTGCGGCCGAGCGGCAACGGCGGCATGAGCGGTTGCTTGGCCGGATAGGCAGGATCTCCAGCCAATCCCGACACGCCGGTGATGCGGTCATTCTCCGCGTAGTAGGGCTCGAGCGTTGCGTAGTCGATGGGCCAGTCGTCCGCCACGCCGTCGAGGCTGGCAACGCGAAAGTCGGAAGGGTGAAAGCGTGGGTAGTGGCCGGCGTACAGAATGGTGCCGCCGCCCACGCCGTTGAAGTTGGCGATCTTGATGGGGCAGTCGTCATCGTTCACCGGGTAGTCCGACTTCAGCTGCCGTCGGTTAGGGTTGATGGCAAAGTCGCTCTGGCTGCGCGCCTCCCAGTCCCGACCGGTGCTCGGATATTCGGCCGGATTCATCCAACCACCCTGCTCCAGGCAGACGATGCGCATGCGCGTCTCGGTGAGGTTCCAGGCTGCCGCAGCACCTGAAGCGCCGGCGCCGATGATGACCACATCCGCTGGTGAATAGTCGATACCCCCGCTCAACCGCTGCTCCCGTTTGCGCGTCCTCCGCACAGCTTAGCGCGAAAACCACCTGTGCTACGATCGGAGCACCATGCAGACCTACACCGCACAGCGCGCCGATGGCGGAACAGACGTCTACACCGATGGCAAGCGGTGGTGGTGGTTTCTGTCGCTGCTGAACCCGCTGCTGCCACTGGTGGGCGTGCTCGGCTATCTCGCCACCGACGCTGCCGCCTGGCTCACTGTGCCTCTGCTCCTCATGTTCGTGGTGGCGCCACTGCTCGACTGGCTGATCGGCGAGGACGAAAACAACCCACCCGAAAGCGTCGTGCCCGAGCTTGAGGATGACGGCTACTACCGCCTGCTCACCTGCGCCACCGTGCCGCTGCACTACATTGCCTTTCTCACCGTAGCGGTATTCGTGGGCACGCACAGCCTGCCCTGGTGGGGCTTTGTCGCCATCACCATAGCAATCGGCATCGCCGACGGCTTCGCCATCAACACCGGCCACGAGCTCGGCCACAAGAGAACCGAACTCGAGAAGTGGCTGGCCAAGATCGTGCTGGCGGTGCCCGCCTACGGCCACTTCTGGATCGAGCACAACCGCGGCCACCACCGCGACGTGGCGACTCCGGAAGATCCGGCGAGTGCCCGCATGGGAGAGACCATCTACTGCTTCGCGCTGCGGGAGATTCCGGGAGCGGCGCGTCGCGCCTGGCAGATCGAACGCGAGCGCCTGGCCCGCAAAGGGCAACCCGTGATCAGCCTGCACAACGAGGTGCTGCAGAGCTACGTGATCACGCTTGTCATGCAGATTGGCCTGATCGTCGCCTTCGGCTGGATCATGCTGCCATTCCTGGCCATCCATAACGTGTTCGCCTGGTGGGTGCTCACCAGCGCCAACTACATCGAGCACTATGGGCTGCTGCGCCTGAAAGACGACAGCGGCCGCTACGAGCGCTGCCAGCCGCACCACAGCTGGAACGCCAACCACATCTACTCCAACCTGTTGTTGTTTCATCTGCAGCGGCACTCCGATCACCACGCCAATCCCACACGGCGCTACCAGAGCCTGCGTCATTTCCCTGACCTGCCGAGCCTCGGCAGCGGCTACTACGGCACTTATCTGCTCGCCTACGTACCCGCGCTGTGGTTCCGCGTGATGGATGCAAAGCTGCTGGCATTGCCGCACGTGGCGGGGGATTTGAATCGCGTGAACGTGGCACCGGAGAAACGTGCTGCGCTCGAAGCCCGGTACGGTCATGGCTGAGCCAACCGTCTTTCGCTGCCCCGGATGCGGCTACGTCTACGACGAGGCGAAGGGTGACGACCATGAGGGGTACCCGCCCGGTATGCGGTTCGCCCAGTTGCCGAACGACTTCGTGTGCCCGGACTGCGCGGTGCGCTACAAGGAAGATTTCGAGGCTGTTTCATGACGATCGATTCGGTCGAATCGATCGTCACCCACAGCACTTCCCGGGGCTCATCGTGCACGCCCACCGGTCGGCAGCGTTCTGCCATAATCCCCTGCCTTCGAGTTCAGCGAGAGGCACTTTGTCCCAATTCAGCACCGACACCGCACTGCAGCAGATCGCGGATGGACACTTCACCGGCCAGGTGAGCCCGGCCTGGAACATTGGCACGAACCCCAACGGCGGCTACCTGCTGAGCATCGTCATGAACGCGCTCGGCAGAACCCTGCCGCATCCGGATCCGATCACGGTCACCACCCACTACCTTCGCCCCGGCGTGAGCGATGCACGGTGTGACATACATGTGGACGTGCTGCGCAGCGGCCGCTCGGTGAGCACCGCACGAGCCCGCCTGACCCAGGAGGGCAAGACGCGCCTGGAGGTGATGTGCACGTTCGCGGATCTCGGTGTAAGCGCCGGCGTCGACACAGAGTTCACCGTTCCGTGCCCGGACCTGCCGCCCATCGACGCCTGCGTGCCGCGCACCGGTTCCACCCAGGGCATCAACCTGCCCATCAGCGAACGGCTGGAGGTGCTGCTGCACCCGGATTACGCCACGCCCGGCGGTTCCGACAGCGCGCGCATGGCCGGCTACATCCGCATCGGCGACGGCACCGAGCCGGACAGCCGCATCCTGTGCATGTTCGCCGACGCCTTTCCGCCGTCACCGTTCGGCGTGCTCGGCGTGGTGGGATGGGTGCCGACCATCGAGCTCACGGTGCACGTACGCCGACGCCCGGCACCGGGTTGGGTGTGGGGGCAGTTCGACTGCGAAGACCTGACCGGCGGGCGCATGATCGAAAGCGGCATGCTGTGGGACGCCAGCGGCGCGCTGGTGGCCCAGAGCCGGCAGATCGGCCTCGTGCTCAACCAGTCGTGAGCGATGCTGCGGTCCGCGCCCAGGCGCACCTGCACCACGCGTACTTCCTTGGCCTGCAGCTGACCGCAGCAACTCGTTGCGGGCCCCAGTTGATGGGTGAGTGGATGTTTCGCCTGTTCCGCCGCCAGCATCTGGAGAAGTTTCTGTCGAGCTTCGACAAGCTCGGCCTGTCCGACCTGCCGCACGCGGTTGCCTGCGCGCAGTACCATGTGCTGTCCAACAATATCGGTGGCGTCGGTGTGGAGTACGCCGCCGAGTCTGACACCAAGGCCTGGGTGCGTTTTCGTTACCCGCGCTGGATGTACCACGGCCCCACCATCTGCGGTGTGCCGGTGGAGGTGAGCCGCGGCTTTCTGCGCGGCTGGTACGCCCACAACGGCGTGTCGCTCGGCAATCCACGCCTGGGGTTCGTGTGCGTGTCAGAGGACATGACCGGCGACTTCGGTTTCTGCGGCTACTTTCGCGAGTTTGACCGGGATCTCGCCGATGACGAGCGCCTGCAGTTCGCTCCGGGAGAGTTGCCGCCGCCTTTCGATGCTTCTGCACAGCCGCAACCGCCGACGGCGCAGTGGAGCGAGGCACGGTTGGAGAAAGCCAACCGCAACTACGCGCTCGAGTACGTGCGCAACGGCCTCTGCGAGTTGGCTGCGGTAATTGGCCGCAAGGATGCTGCAGACATCGGCCGCCATGCAGCGCGTCTCATCGGCTTGCAGTACTTTCAGGAGGTGGCTGCAATGATCGACGCGCCGGACGGCGACGAGGCGCAGGCGGCGGTGTTCCTGGCACGCATGTTCGAGGGCATGGGCGATGCCGCAACCGCAGACGGCAGCACGGTGCAGCAAACCGGGTTGCGTGTTGTGCGCGGACTGACAGCCGCCGATCGTGCGTTGGTGCTCGACTGCTGGGTAGAGCTGTGGAACGGCGCCATGCGCTCGCAGCGGCAGATTAAAACGCTGGAGGCGACGTTCGAAGGAGATGCGGCAACGTGGCAGATCCGCCTGTTGTCTTAGAGCCAGGCGCCGTATAACGTGATCCAAACTTGAGGCGGTAGACCGCCCGGACAGCAATCGGAGGACCGATATGATTCAGCACGACAAGTTCTACATCAATGGCCAGTGGGTGGCGCCTAAAGGCGACGGCACGATCGACGTGATCGACCCGTCCACGGAAGAGGTGTGCGGCCGCGTACCGTCCGGCAACGCCGACGACGTCAACGCCGCCGTCGCCGCAGCCAAGGCCGCCTTTCCCGGCTGGGCGACCACGAGCGCCGAGGAGCGCTCCGGCATCATCAAGAAGCTCGCCGACAAGATCACCGAAAACGCCGCCAAGATCGGCGAGCTGTGCGCTCGCGAGCTCGGCACGCCGCTGAAGACCAGCATCGGCCTGCACGGCGGCCTCGGCATCGGTGTGATGAGCTCCTACATCGAGATGCCCTACGCCATGGAGCAGGAAGAGCGCATCGGCAATTCTCTGATCATCAAAGAGCCCGTGGGCGTGTGCGGCTTCATCACGCCGTGGAACTTTCCGCTGCACCAGATCGTCGCCAAGCTGGCGCCGGCGCTGGCCACCGGCTGCACCGTGGTCGTCAAGCCAAGCTCCGACACGCCGCTCACAGCCTACTTCCTGGCCGGGCTGATCGACGAGGTGGGCGTGCCCGCGGGCGTGTTCAACCTGGTGACCGGCCCCGGCCGCACGGTGGGCGAAGCCATGTGCACCCACCCGGACGTGGACATGATCTCTCTCACCGGCTCCACCGAAGCGGGCATCCGTGTTTCTGAGCTCGCCGCAGGCACCGTCAAGCGCGTCTGCACGGAACTCGGCGGTAAATCCGCACTGGTAGCACTGCCCGACGCCGACATCGCCCGTGCAGGCGCCACCGCCGGCGGCGGCATCTGCGCCAACAGCGGCCAGGTGTGTGCAGCGCTCAGCCGTCTGATCGTGCCGCGCGACCGACAGGACGAAGCGGTTGCCGCCGCCAAAGCAGCGGCCGAATCGGTTGTGGTGGGCGGTGCCTTCGAAGATGGCGTCACCATGGGTCCGGTGGCTTCCCGCTCCCAGCAGGAGAGCGTGCGCAGCTACATCCAGAAAGGTATCGAGGAAGGTGCGACGCTGGTCACCGGCGGCCCGGAGATGCCGGAGGGGCGCAACGCCGGCTACTTCATCAAGCCGACCATCTTCTCCAACGTCACCAACGACATGACCATCGCCCAGGAGGAAATCTTCGGCCCGGTGCTGGCGATCATTCCCTACGACACCGAAGAGGAAGCGATCAGCATCGCCAACGATTCGCTGTTTGGTCTGTCGGGTGCGGTGATGGCTGGCAGCGACGAATCTGCCATCGCCGCGGCGCGCAAGATCCGCACCGGTCAGGTGTCGGTGAACGGCGGTTCGTTCAACGTGGCGGCACCCTTCGGCGGCTACAAGCAGTCCGGTAACGGACGAGAGCTTGGACCGCACGGCATCCAGGAGTTCGTGGAGCTGAAGGCCATTCAGCTTCCTCAGTAAGCCGCTAGGCGCAGAGCCGCCTCAGCGGCTCTTGAAGTTCCCAGGCCGTCGCTCCGCGACGGCCTTCACCCCCTCCTTGTGATCCTCCGTCTGCTGCAGGCGAAACTGCTCGGCACCTTCATGATCGGTGGCCTTTTGCACCGCTTCCGCCAGGTCACCCCGCAGGCTCGCTCGCACTGACATCAGCGCCAGCGGCGCGTTCTCAGCGATCTCACGGGCAAAGGCGATGGCATCGTCACGCACCTGCTCCTGACTGGTCAGACGATCGAGAATGCCGAGCTTCAACGCTTCCTCGCCGCTGATACGGCGACCGGTGGCAAACAGTTCCGCCGCCGCCTGCTGGCCGATGGTGCGCGGCAGCACGTGGGTGAGGCCAAAACCCGGCGTGAATCCGAGCTTCACGAAGTTGGCGGTGAAGCGCGCTTCGGGGCAGCCGACGCGGAAGTCGGCGAACATGGCCAGCCCAAAGCCACCGCCTACCGCCGCTCCCTGCACCGCGGCGATGACGTGTTTTTTGTTGGCAAACAGGCGCACCGCCTCCTGATACAGGGGATTGCGCTGCCCCTCACGGCGCGAGTCGCGTGCGGCCTGATCGCGGGACGAGCCGAAATTCGCACCCGCGCAGAAGTGTTTGCCTTCAGAAGCCAGCACAATCGCCCGGGTATCGAGATCGTCGTCGAGCTTGCTGAACACATCCGCGAGATCACCAATGAGATCCACATCGAAGAAGTTATTCGGCCCCCGTTGCACTTCCACCAGCGAAACAAATCCACCCACGTTGCTTACCGCGACGTCGCCCTGCTTGAATTCCATTACCCCTCCTGCTTACCGGTTTGCGAAACGTTTCTCGGCACATCCCGAAACGGCCCTGTGTCGAACCTGGGCTCTTTCGGAAAGCCAAGCACGCGCTCCGAGATGATGTTTTTCTGAATCTCGTCCGTACCCCCGGCAATGGAGATCGCCGGTGTGGACAGCAGCACCTCGGCGACGATGCCGCCGAGCTCCGAATCCGGCCCCGCGAGCAAGGCCTGAGGGCCGGAGATGAGCGTGTGCACGTGATTTGCCTGGCGGGCGATGACGCTCGCCGCCAGTTTACCCACAGAACCTTCAGGCACTACCCGCTGCCCCGCCCGGCGTTTCGCCGCCGCGGCCTCGGCGGCAAGCTGCGCCGCACGCTTTAGCCCGATCGCTTTCGCCAGCTCCTGGCGTACGTGCGGATCGTCAATGGCTCCATTGGCGACGGCCCGTTCGAACAGCAGATCCACCCGCCCTTCACGCTGCGGGTACCAGGTGTAGGGCTCCAGCGCAATCGCCAGCTCCTGCCGGTACTCGTCGTAAATGGGACCTTCGAGGTTACGCGCGCGGCCGCCGTCGCGGCTCTGCGAAAAACCCTGCCGCTCCACAGACAACGTCGTGCCGGCAATGGTCCAGCCCTCCCCTTCGGAACCCACGAGATCCTGCGCCGGAACCTCGGCATCGGAGAAGAACACCTCGTTGAAGGATGCGTGACCATTCATCTGCCGTAGCGGCCGCACCTCCACACCGGGCTGATGCATGTCGATGACGAAGTAGCTGATGCCCTGGTGCTTGGGCACATCCCAGTCCGTGCGAGCGACAAGAATGCCGTAGCGCGCATGATGGGCGCTGGTGTTCCACACTTTCTGCCCGTTGATCACCCATTTGTCACCCACCCGCTCGGCCTTGGTGGTGAGGCCGGCGAGGTCCGAGCCGCTGCCCGGCTCGCTGAAGAGCTGGCACCAGGCGTGCTCGCCGGTGAGGATCGGCCGCAAGTACCTGCGCTTCTGCGCATCGGTGCCGTGTACCAGCAGGGTATGAGAAGCCAGCCGTCCGGGGCCTTGTTGCGCCGCGCCGATGGCGCCCTTTTCATAAAATACTGCAGCGACCGCTGCCGCCTCCGCCTCGTTGTAGTCACGCCCGAAATACGCTTTGGGCCAGGCTGGCGCTGCCCAACCCTCCTCCACCAGAAGCTCACGCCATTCGCCGAGGCTGCGCCGCACGTCCCAGTGCGCATCGAGCCAGGCACCGACCTCGTCGCGGATCTCCTGGATACGATCATCCGCCATGTGCCACCTCCATTCGCCGAATCATCTCCTCACGGTGCCAGTTGGATGTGCCGAGAAACACCTCGCTCGCCTTGGCCCGCTTGTACCACAGGTGCGTGTCCTCCTCCCACGTGAAACCGATACCGCCGCGCAGTTGGATGGCCTGTTTGGCAATGGATATGTAGGCATCGCTCGCCAGCGCCTTGGCCAGGTTCGGCGCGAACGCATCGCCCGCTCCTGTGGCGAGATAACGCGCCGCTTCGTGGGTTGCCGCGCGTGCCAGCTCGAGCTCCAGCAACAGATCAGCGCACCGGTGCTTGAGCGCCTGAAAGGAACCGATGACGCGGCCGAACTGCACCCGCATCTTCATGTACTCAACGGTGGTTTCGAACAGCCGCTCGGCGCCGCCCACCATCTCGTGCGCCAGCGCTGTGCACATCTGATCCCACAGCAGCGACAGATCTGCAGGGCCATTTCCCAGCCGCTCGGCCGACACATCGTCGAGCTGCACACGCGCCATCCTGCGCGTTGGATCGAGACAGTTCTGCGCCGTCACCTTCACGCCGGGCTGCGCCGCATCGACCATGAACAAGGCAACGGCGTCGGCCGCCCGGGCGGCGACGATGAGCAGATCGGCGACGTGCGCATCTGCCACCAGCTGCGCGGCACCGCTGAGCCTGCCGTTCGCATCGGCCTGAATGGACATACCTACGCGCGCGGGATCGCTCAGGTCGTCGAGCACCAGTGCCGCAATCGAGGTACCGGCGGCGATGCCGGGCAGCAATGCTTCCCTCTGCGCCTCGGAACCGTTGTTGAGTACGGCGTGCGCAGCCATCACCGACGAGGCGAAGAACGGGCCGCAGTACAGATGTCGGCCCATGGCCTGGCAGGTGATACCGAGCTCTACAGCGCCGAAGCCAAACCCACCGTAGGCCTCCGGTAGATGCGTGCCGGTGAGCCCCACCTCGTGGGCAAGCTGACGCCAGACTTCGGCGTCATAGCCCACATCCGAGGCCATGAGACGGCGTACCTCCGTTGGTGTGGATTTGTCGCCAAAGAAACGCTCTGCAACATCTGCAAACTGCTGCTGGTCTTCGCTGAAAGCCAACGCCTCGCCCCCTGAAATCCCAGCCGAGGACTATAGCATCAGTGTGCGCGTATCCTCAGTGCAGGTGAGTTGCACCGCACCCCGTCGGGTGCCGATGTCTACCCGCATACGAGGCGGGCCCGGCTGTACCGGCACGGACAGGCCGAGGCCGGTCAGCACCTCGCTCAGCGCCTCGGCATCCGGGCAGGAGAGGGAAAGACCGGTACACACGCCTCCTACCGGATTACTGGTAGCCGGGTGCACACAATCCAGCCAGTCGATGAAGAACGGCAGGCGCGGCCCGAATGCGTGGCGGCGGGGGAACAGCAGTTGCCAGACGAGGCTCGTGCCATCCTCGGCCTGGCGCTCCGTGCGCACCGGCCCTCTGCACGAGATGTGCATTTCTGCCAGCACCGTCTTCACATCTTCCAGGGAGCCTGCGGCGGCCCAGGTAACCAGACCTCCCTCACCAAGGCCTGCAAGCCGTTCTCCCATCGTGCCCTGCAGCTGCTGTAGCGGGTCCGGGGCGATGATCTCCAGATAGGTCTCACCCAGCGACAATAGCGCGTTGCGTGTCCCAAGGCCCACGTGCGCGCCGCCAAATGCGGGCGTCGCATCGAACACATCCGCCGCCCAGGCGACGCCTTCATCGAGGCACGGCACCGCGTACATGAAGTGATCCAGGGTTGTCTTCACGGCTGTCGCTCCAATCGCCGCACACTGCGGATGACGACAGGCTCGTCCAACAGCTGCCCCCGCACAACCTCGATATCCGTCGGCGCGCCGGTTGTCATACCGTGCACGCGCCTGAGCACGTCCGTGCCTTGCACAATGCGTCCGAACGTCGCGTAGCCGAAGCCGTCGCGACCCGGCGTGCCCGCATCGGTGTCGAGCATGGGATTGTCCGAGACGTTGAAGAAAAACTCGGAGCCCGCGGTGCCCGGCGCCAGCCGTGCATAGGCGATCACCCCCATCTCGTTGCCGATGCCGGTGTCGTGCGTGGTCTCGTGGGGAATGGTACCCAGCGGCGGCACCGCCCGCTCATAGGCGTCGCCATGCGCAAGCGTCTGCGCATACAGCCCACCCTGTACCACCTCTATGGCGGCGCCGTCCGAACGGCGAGACGCGCGATACAGCGTGGCGCCATCGTAAAGACCCTGATCCACGTAGCGGAGAAAATTAGCGGCCGACACCGTCGCCCGCTCCGGGTACACGGCCACATCGATCATGCCTGCAGAGGTGTCGAAGCGCACCAGCTCCACCCGGTCCTCCGGGTGCTCCCGCAGCCACCAGTCGGAAAGCCCCTCCGCGCGCTGAGCCGTCACCCATGCATCGTGCTGCGCAAGCTCCGACGACGGAAAGTCGATGTTGCGCGCACCCAGGTAGCGATCGAAGAATCCACGCACAAAGTCGTTCTGGATCCGCAGCATGCGTTCACCGTCGATGGGGCCCAGGATGCGCTCACGCACGGGATTGCGCATGAAGTAGGTGAGATCGGAGTAGCCGAGGTGCGTCACATCGCGCACGGCAAAGCGGTGGATGTCATCGCGCACACCCACGACCTCATGGCGTTCGTAGGAGTAGTCGTTGTAGGCATGCACCTGTATGTCTGGGTCGTCGGAGAGCATCCGGCCGAGACGCTGGTAGTCTGAGTACATCATGAGGAACGGCACGGGCATGTTGCGGTTGAAGGCCGTGTAGTGATAGTCGCCACCATCGAGGTTCACCCCGGCAGCGCAGCGCCGGTCCACCATGCAGAAACTACCGGTCGTCGAGCCGCCGAAGGACATACCCATCTGTCCCGTCAGCTCGTAGCTGCCTTGAGCGACAATGTCTGCGACGCTTTGCGGCACCATGCCGTCGGCCAGCGCATCGAGAACGAATACACGATCCGCCACCCAGATCGGCGCGCTGACGGTAGTGAGCCGCTGGCCGGAGGCGATGGCCGCCTCGCGCATGGCAAGCTGCCCGGCCCGCCGGTCAGCATGGGTTGCACCCGTGAACGCGGCAAACGTCTCCGGGCTCGCGCCACCACCACTGTTGCTGCGCAACGTGGCGAGCAACGCCGGATCTTCCTGCAAAACTGTGCCGTCGGGAAACACCGGCGGCGAGCTGTCGTAGCTGTGATGCACCGAGTATACGAGGTAGCCGTGGCTCGCGAGTGACTCCATGAGCGCCGTGTTCTGCCCGGCGAACGACGTATATCCGTGGCTGTAGACAACCACCGGCCGCGGGGAGTCTGCGACCGCCGGTGGCGCACCTTCAACCGCATTGGTGCGTGCGTGTTTGAGGTACTGCAGCAGGAATGAAGCACCCATGAGGTTACCGAGACCCGACGCGGTGGTGCTCGCCTCCGCTTCTGTGAAATACGGCCGCGGCTCGGCTGCCGCCAACGGCTCCGCCGGATACCAGACGCGCACCAGCAGTTTGCGTGGCTCATCAGCAGCGGCTGCAAGCACCCCGAGACGATTGCCGTCAACCAACAGGAAATCACGCACGCCGACAGGGAGCGGACCATCGGGCGGCGGCAGGTCATCATGGGGAAACCACCACAGCGACAGCGCAGCGAACGCGCACAGCACAACCGCCAAGCCGCCACTGATCCACGCTGGCCCCGTGCGTTTACGCGTGATCAGATACACCACGCCGAGCACGAGCGCGCTCGCTACCGCAACCGCGGCCTGCCATCGATGGTCCTCAACACCCCAAGCACCGGCCACAACCAGCGCCAGCAGTGCAAACAACACCAACCCGCTGCGCCACCACCACACCACCGCCACTACGCACAGCAGCACATAGAGCACACCATCCAGATACGGCATGGATTCCCGTCTTCCCTAACAAGCAAGCATGAAGTGTGGCGGAACGCGCCGCTTATGACAATGTGTCAGGCAGCGCCTTCGAGCTCCAGCGGCGACATCTCCGCCAACAGGCGATCCAGCGTGCGACTGATGCGCGTGCAGTTGCGGATCATCTCGATCTTCGGCCAGGTCTGCCGTTCGCCTTCGCGGATAAGCTTGTGGATCTCCCGATCGGTGAGCTTGGCCAGCAGCTTGCGCGGGTCCCAGAGTCGTCGCTGGGGCAGGATGTTGATGTCTGCGGTGTAGTCCTGTGTGACCAGGTTGTAACCCATCCGGGTGATCACGTTGAAAGGATAGATGCCCTGCGTGAGGCGCATGGCAAAAGGGTATGTCGCCTTCACCCATTCCCGCGTAGCGTTCTGCTGTATCTCGAAGAACTTTGCCGGCAGGCTGTCGCTCGTCTGCGTGTCGCGCAGCGCCCAGATGACGAGCGGATTGATCTGGCTGGTGATGAAGTGGTTCACACCGTAGAGACGGGCCAGGCGTTTTGCCGGCAGATCGTCCGTCATCGAGCCATCCACCCATTGCCGCGACGGCACGTAGGGCTGACGCTCACCGCGAAAGTTTCTGGCCGCCAGGGTTACGGCCGGAAAAACGCCGGGCACCGCGGTGGAAGCGAGCACGGCCTCACGCAGAAACACATTTGGAGATGTCACCGCATTCAGCAGACGTGGCTGCTGATGCAGCCCTTTGGGCGACACCGTGATGTTGATACGCCGGCCGCTCTCCTCGAAAGCTTCGGCAAACGTCATGTCCGGAATGATCTCGGCGAAGAGCATCTTGATATCGTCTACCGAGAAGCGTCCGCCCGGCTGGGCCACCACGTCCTGGCGGCTGATGCCCTGAAACGCCGGAATAACAACGTCTTTCGACAGCGTCTGCAGCAGCGCATCGTCCCGTCGCGTTCCTACCACGGCGGCGATGACGGAACCTGCGCTGGATCCCGAGATGACGTTCGGCAGCAGCTTCTGCTCCACCAACGCCTTGATGACGCCGATATGGAACGGACCAAGAGAGCCGCCGCCGCTGAGCATCAGTGCGCTGCGGCCGTAGCAATGGCTGGCTCGGCGCACGAACTCGAGCCGCTCGGCGAGCGGAATTTCGTGATCGCTGATACCACCGATCAGCGCAATCGCCTCCGCCAGTTCCCGGTTGTAGGTGGTGATGAGATCCTTGGTACCGAAACGAGCTTTCTTGTACATGGCTGAAGAGCCGATGCCGCCCATGTTGCCGTGGATGCCTTCGTTCAGATAAAACAGCAACGCCTGCGGGTCGCCCTGAACCTTGATCCTGCGCAGCTCATCCAAGCGGGCTTGAATCACTTTGTAGTCGTACCGCTTGCTGGCAGGTTGCTCCCGCCAGCGTGCAGCGCCGCTGCGTTCGTCTTCCGCCAGCGCCAGAGCCTTCCACTCATCGTAGGTTTTCGCCGACCAGAATCTACTGCTCATGCCGCCTCAGCTCACCTGTTTTGTGCGGTGCAGCATAGCACGAAATCGATGCGACAGAACGTGAAAAAGGCCCGCCTGACGGCGGGCAAATACGTTGAAGGGATAAATATGACCTCCTGCTGCCCATGTGACATGCGCTGCCTGAGGTCATCATCAAAGTCGGCACGAACGGCAAAAAAGTTTTATCTTTCCCGCGCCCCCCGAGAAAGGACGCCCCATGCCCAGAAACGCCATTGTCGCCATCATCGTCATCGCCATCATCGTTGCGCTGTTCAACGCAAGCTTCGTTATCGTCAACGCCGGACACGTGGGCGTGGTGCGCACTCTGGGCGCCGTGAAGCCGGACGCCTGGGCAGAGGGCTTTCACTTCAAGAAACCATTCATCGACTCTGTCGAGGAGGTAGACATCCGCCTGCGCAAAGCGCAGAACGATGTTGGCGCTGCCTCGAAGGACCTACAGGTGGTGCGCACGCAGGTGGCAGTGCAGTACTCCGTGAGCGGACCCTTGATGCCGCAGGCCTACCAGAACATAGGCAATCGCGGTGTCATCGAAGCGACCGTGATCAACCCCGCCATCCAGGAGTCGGTGAAAGCCGTGACCGCCAAGTACACCGCCGAAGAACTGGTGACCCGTCGCGCCGAGGTCAAGACTCAGATTCAGGGCGCCATCGAAGCGTTCATCGACACCACTCTCAAGCAGAAGGAGGTCAACGGCGCGGTGACGCTCGCCAACGTCGCCATCACCGACTTCGACTTCTCTGCCGAGTTCAATCGCGCCATCGAGGAGAAAGTGCAGGCCGAGCAGGAAGCCCTCAAAGCCAAGAACGAGAAGCTGCGTCGCGTTACGCAGGCCGAAGCGGCGGCGGCGGAGCGCCAGCTCGCAGCCGATGCCGAAGCCTACCAGATCGAGGTTGCCTCCAAAGCGCGGGCAGATGCGATCCGCCGTGAGGCGGACGCCCTGCGAGGCAATCCGGCGCTCATCCAGCTGCGCATCGCTGAGAAGTGGAATGGCAAGCTGCCACAGGTGTCCGGCGGCAACGCGTTACCGCTGCTCAACATCGACGGTATCAAACAAGACAAGTGAGCATGACAAACCAGATTCTACGCCAGGCGACATTCGACGAACGCCTGAAGACTTACGAGCTGCTGACAGTGGCGTTCGTCATTTTCGTCACGCTGCTCGGCATTCCGCTTCTGCTGCTCTGGTTCTTCGGCTTTGGACAGTTTGTCACACGCAAGCGCTTTGAAAGCATGGAGTGCACGCTGCGCGAGCGTTCGCTGAATTTCAGCAAGGGCGTGGTGGTGCGGGTACAGAAAAACGTGCCTCTGGACAAGATCACGGATCTGGCAGTGATCGAAGGCCCACTGCTACGCAAGCTCGGACTGGTGCGGCTGAAGGTGGAAACCGCCGGGCAAAGTGCCGGGCCGGGTGGGGCGCTGCTGTCGCTCATCGGCATCGAGGACGCCCTCGCCTTCCGCGATGCCGTGCTCGAACAGCGCGACCGGGTGACAGCGCACACTACCGGGCCTTCGGCGACGGCAAACGAAGATCACACGGTGCTCGCAGAGATTCGTGATGCGCTGCTGCGCATCGAGGCCAAGCTCAGCGGCGACTGACTCTGCTCAGTCGGTCTTGCTGCGGTACTGATACGCCCGCTGGGTGCGGCCGCCGGCGATCAGGTGATGCTCGCCGGTGATCCATGCGCCTGCTGGTGAGCACAGCAGCAGCACCATGGCGGCGATGTCGTCGGGCGTGCCCATGCGTCCGAGCGGAATGGAGCGCGCCACCTCGTCCAGTTTGTTCTCTACACCAAGCACCTCGCGAAATGCCTCGGTGAGCACCGGACCCGGTGACACACAGTTCACGCGCACTCCCTGCTCGGCAAGCTCCAGGGCCAACGTTTGCGTGAGGTTGATCAGACCGGCCTTGGCGGCAGCGTAGGGCCCGGTCATGGGTGAGCCACGCGTGCCGGCACCGGAGGTGATGTTGACGATGGCACCGCCCTGCGGCATGTGCCGGGCCGCCGCCTTGCAGCCTTGAAACGCCGATGTGAGGTTGAGCTCGAGTTGCGCGCGAAAGGTTGCGTCGGGCGTGTCCGCAAGTGTGTGCACGTCCTTTTCATCTGAGCCGCCGACGTTGTTCACCCAGATATCCAGGCGGCCGAACCGGGCAACGGTGCGCTGGGCGAGTGTTTCGCAAAAATCACGGATATCACCGGCGACGATGAGCGCCTCACGGCCGCGGCTCTCGATGCCTGCCGCCGTCTCCTGAAGATCTCCGAGACGTCTGGCGTTGATCGCCACATGGGCGCCGGCATCCGCCAACGCCCAGGCTATGGCTCGGCCGATCCCCTGGCCGGAACCGGTGACCACCGCCACCTGGTCCTGCACACGAAACCGGTCGAGCATGCTCACAGTGCGCTATACGCGCTCGATGATGATGGCCGGCGCCATACCACCGCCGGTGCACATGGTGATGAGCGCCGTCTGCTTGTCCTGACGCTCGAGCTCGTCAAGTGCGGTGCCGATCAGCATGGAGCCGGTGGCGGCAATGGGATGGCCCAGCGCCATGGCACCGCCGTTGACGTTGACCTTATCGTGGTCCACGCCGGTGTCGCGCAGGAACTTCGCGAGCACCACGGCAAAGGCTTCGTTCACCTCGAACAGATCGATGTCATCGAACGTCATGCCGGCTTTCTTGAGCGCCTTGCGCGCGGCAGGACCCGGCTCGTTGAGCATCAGCGTCGGCGAGCCGCCGGCCGTTGCCATGGCGACAACGCGGGCGCGCGGCTTCCAGCCCTTGGCTTTGGCAAACTCGGGAGACGCCATGAGGATGGCAGCAGCGCCGTCTACCACACCTGAAGAGTTACCCGCGTGGTGCACGTGGTTGATCTCGAGGTCCGGGTAAGCACGCTTCACCAGCTGTGTGAAGGTCTCACCAGTCGCATCGATCGGCAGATCCATGAATGCCGGGAACACCGGATTGAGGCCCGCCAGCGACTCCATCGTGGTGCCGGGTCGCGGAAACTCCTCACGGTCGAGGGCCAGCGTACCGTCGTCTTTGTAGATCGGGATGAGCGCGCGGTCGAAGTGGCCGTTGTCGATGGCGTGTTTGGCGCGATCCTGGCTGATGACGCCGAGCTGATCCAGCTCTTCGCGGGAAAAGCCTTCCAGCGTCGCGATGATGTCCGCGCAGATTCCCTGATGCGGCTGCGGGTGCAGGCCGCGCAGGTGCAGGTTGCCCATATCCATGGTGGCGACATCGCCGCGCTGGGTGCTGGTGTAGGACATTTGCTCCACGCCGCCGGCAACGGTGCAGTCTTCCATGCCCGACATGATGTTGGCCGCCGCCAGGTTGGCGGTGGTGATGCCTGAGCCGCAGAAGCGGTCGAGGGTGAAGGCCGAGGCCTGCGTGTCCCAACCGGCGTCGAGTACCGACATGCGGCCGATGCAGGCGCCCTGCTTGCCGCGCTGCGAGCTGCAGCCGATGATCACGTCGTCCACTTCGGTGGTGTCGAGGTCGTTGCGCTTCTGCAGGCCCTGCAGCACGCCGGACATGATGCGTTGCGGGTGCAGCTCGCTGAGCGCGCCTTTACCGGGTTTGCCGACACCGCGCGGGCTGCGGCAGGCGTCGATGATGAGTGCGTCGGGCATGTCTCGTCTCCAGATGGGTGATTGCCAAAGCGCCCGATTGTACCTCATTGCTCTTGGGGTGCAGGTTGCGGGCTGCGCTACCCTTCGCCTCGTGCTAAACCACGCCAAACCCCTGCAACGCAAACCTCTGGAGGCAGACCATGAACCTTGGCGCATTTTCCGTAAGCCTGGCGGTGAAAGACCTGGAGGCATCGAAGTCCTTCTACGCCCACCTGGGATTCGAGCCCGTAGGCGGCGGCGACCACTGGCAAATCCTCAGAAACGGCGATCACGTAATTGGCCTCTTCGAGGGGATGTTCGAACACAATGTCCTTACCTTCAATCCCGGCTGGGACCAGCAGGGACAGGAAACTGCCGAGTTCACCGACATCCGCGCGCTGCAGGCGACGCTGAAAGCGCGCGGCGTGCCGCTCATCAGCGAAGTGGACGAGAACGGCGAGGGTCCGGGCAGCCTGACCATGCTGGACCCTGACGGCAATCCCGTCCTCATCGACCAGCACCGCTGATCCAGACACCTGCCTGCACGGCCACCCGTGCCCGCCAGCCGCGGTATTTACGCCGACCTGTTTCCGGCGCAAGCTCCGGCTGACTCACAGCACGAAACGCCATCGGTGAACCGCTCCGAACTCGATCGTCTGGCCGCAATCGACTCGGCCATCATGGACGCCGCCCGCGACATCAAGGTGCTGAGCAGGCTGAGCTGGCCGGCTGGCGTGATGAGCGAATTTCTCCAGGCCTGGCAACGTGGACGCGCGCGCCTGCCGCACGTGACCTACCAGACCGGCGGCCTGACAGATGCACGCATACAGCTACGCAACTGCCTGAAGGCACTGGCAGGACACGATGGGCCTATGGCGGACTACCTGCGCGCCACCGCCGCGTCTTACGATGCATTGATCGGGCTGCTGGATGCTGTGGGAACCAATCGCATGGCGGTGCACAGCCGTCTGATATACGGAGGCCCGGGAGACCCCATCTCAAGCGGCCACGTAGACAACCTCGAAGCTGCCAGACACTTTCTGGACGTCGGTAAGGCGTACTACGAGTCGGCGCGGCTGCAGGAAGCGGACTACTGCCTTTCGGCGGAAAACATGCGCGACGAACTCACCGCCCGCCTGGAGGATGTATTTCCGCCTCGAACCATCCGCATCGATATCGACCCGGGCCTTGCCTCTAAAGCCGCAGCCGGCGCCACGCGTATCCGTCTGCGCGCTGCCACCTGCTACTCCGAATACGATCTGGAACAGCTTCTGCAACACGAGGCCTTCGTGCACAGCCTGACGGCGCTGAACGGTCGGGCGCAACCGCATCTGCGCACGCTCAGCCTCGGCGCGCCGCGCACCACCGGACCGCAGGAGGGCCTGGCCACCTTCTCTGAACTGGTCACAGGCGCCATCGACATCAGCCGCGTGGAACGCCTGGCGCTGCGGGTGGTGGCAATCCACCATGCCCTTGCTGGTGCAGATTTCGTGGAGGTTTTCCGCTTTCTCATCGACCGCGGTCAAACGCCGCAGGAGAGTTTTCAATCCGCCATGCGGGTATTCCGCGGCGCGCCGCTCACAGGCGGCAGCGCTTTCACTAAGGACGTCGTTTATCTGCACGGCCTGATGGAAGTACACACGTTCTTCCGCTGGGCTATGCAACACCAGAGGCTCGATCTCACCCGGCGCTTCTTCGCCGGGCGCATGACCATCGGCGATGTCATGCGGCTGACACCGCTGTTCGACGACGGCGCGCTGAGCGAACCGGCCTACCTGCCGCCGTGGATGGTGCGCACCAACGGGCTGGCTGCGTACCTGGCGTTTTCAGTGTTCGCCAACCGCATCACGGTGGAGGAACTGGACGAGCACCATGAGTTCGACACCATCAGCGACCTCGGCATGTAGCAGGGTGCAACGGTAGCGATCGGCGGCGAATTGCACCATATTGTCTCCACGACCGACGAGGAGCGACGCAGCGTCATGAGCCGATCTTTCGACCACATCACCTATACCGTCGCCGACGGTCGTGCGCGAATCACGTTGAACCGCCCCGAGAAGCGCAACGCTCTGTCCATTTCCCTGGTGGAAGAACTGCGCGATGCGCTGTGGGAGGCAGACGATGACAAGTCGGTGCACTGCGTCATCATCAAAGGCGCTGGATCTTCGTTCTGCGCAGGCTACGACCTCACTCCCGAACGGCTGACCCGGGATGATGGCGTGGCGAGACGGCAAGGCCGCGGCATCGACGACGATGCCTGGAATATCGAACGCTTTCAGCGCAGCCTCAGAACCCTGAGCGAGATGCACAAGCCTTCCATTGCGCAGATCCACGGCCACTGCATGGCCGGCGGCACGGATCTCGCGCTCTACTGCGACATCCTCATCTGCGCGGACAACGCCAACATCGGCTACACGGCCTTGCGCAACATGGGCGCAGCACCGAATCAGATGTGGCTTTATCACTGCGGACCGCAGTGGGCAAAGCGCTTGCTGCTCACCGGCGACACCGTTTCGGGTGCCGATGCCGCAAAGATCGGCCTGGTTCTGAAATCGGTGCCCGAGGACATGCTGGAAGCCGAGGTCGAGGGGCTGGCGGACCGGTTGAGCTGGATCGACCCGGAAATGCTCTCGGCGAACAAACGCATCATCAACGTGGGCATGGAACTGATGGGCGCACAGACGCTGCAGCGTCTGGCCGCAGAGAACGACGCGCGGGCACACACCACCCAGGCAGCCCGCAACGTTTTCAAACAGATCGCCAATGAGGGGCTGCAGGCAGCGCTGCGCGATCGCGATGCTCCGTTCGGCGATGGTCGGGCGCGGGTGGACGGGCCGGAGGTTCGGGACGACAACGGCCGGCTGGTCAACTGACATGCAGCGCGCAAGACAGATCGGCATCCTCAAAGAGCTGATGCGCCAGCTCGATGAGCAGGTGAACATCGACGCAGGTGTGCAGTACAGGAACCCGGTGGAGGCCTACACGTCTCCCAGCATCGCCCAGCAGGAGTGGCAGATGCTCTTCAAAGCGCATCCGCAGATGATCGGGCTCAGCGGCCACCTTGCGGGTGCAAACACATTTTTCACGGTAGACGATTTCGGTGTACCGGTACTCGCCACTCGCGATGCGCACGGGCGCTTTCGTGCGTTTGTCAACGCCTGCCGGCATCGAGGCGTGCGTGTGGCGAACGAAAGCCGCGGGCAGGCGGCGCGCTTCACATGCCCCTTCCACAACTGGACTTACGCTTCCGACGGCGAGCTGGTGGGAGTGCCTCGCGCACATGATTTCGGGCCGTTGAACCGGGCCGAGCACGGCCTGGTGGAGTTGCCGGCCCAGGAAGCACACGGGCTGCTGTGGGTACATCCGCAGCCCAATGGGCAGCTGGACGTGAGCAGCCTGCTCGGCGGCCTCGAAGACGAGATCGCCGGGTGGAACTTCGCCAACCTCGTGTACATGGGACAGTCGGAGCTACGCAACCGGCTGAACTGGAAGCTTGCCAACGACACGTTTGGGGAGACCTATCACTTCCCACGCCTGCACAGGAACACGTTGGGCAAGCTCTTTCACGGCGACGCGCTGGTGTATGAAACGTTCGGCCGTAACCACCGCTTCGTGTGGGCGAACAAAGGCATCGATGCGCTACGCGAGCAGCCGGAAGATCAGTGGAGCTTTGAGGCCGGTGCGGGCTGGCTGTACTACCTGTTTCCGAATGTGCAGCTCAGCGGCGGCGGACACTCCGCCAGCGTGATCAAGATCTATCCGGACGGCGACAACCCAGGTCGCTCGGTGACGCGGGTGGATCACTATTACTCCCAGGAGATGATCAACGCGGCAAGCAACGCGCAGACGCTCATCACTCCACAGGACGTGTACGACCCGCAGGCGCGCCGAGGGGCCGCACCCAGCATCGAAGCGACCATGGAAATCTTCGACAGCACCATCGAGCAGGAAGACTACCGAATGGGTGAGACCACGCAGCAGGCAGCAGAAAGCGGCGTGATAGATCATCTCCTGTTCGGCAGAAACGAGCCTGCGCTGCACCACTATCACAATACGATTCGGTCAGCCCTGAAACTGCCACCGTTGGAAGCAGTGTGACCCTATCGAGACGTTGTTCACTGGCGTGAAGGACCGCCGAAAAATCCATAACGAGCGCTTTCACCCGTCGGGTACCGATAAAAGTGCCGCCCGCCCAGAACGATCTCTGCCGTGTGCCCGATCAACTCGAAGCCACAACGTTCTGCACTGAGCTGGAAAGCGCGGTTAGTCCAGCTGGTGGTAGTGACAATTTCATAGACGCCACCAACGCTTGTATATTCCGCGGCAGCCTGTGCAATCAGGCGGCTCATCAGCGCCCGGCCTCTGAATTCCGGAAGCACAAAGGCCTGAAAAAGAAAACGCACTCCTTCCGGCAGGCGCAAACCAATTCCGTGGAGCTTTCCGCTGCCGCGATTGTTCCCGGGATCGATGGTTGAATTGCCGAAGCAGGCGTAGCCCGCCAGGCTCCAGCGCTCGTCAATCGCCGCAAAGCAGCGCACCTGCCCCGCTACCACCTGACGCATTGTGTCCGGGTTCAGCTCGTTTGCCGGTTCGGCCATGAACCCGCGTAGCTCTGCGGCTTCGAGAAACCGACACCGAATCCCATCATCAAAGGCCGGCGCCTGCCGCACCGAATCGACGGCTACCCGGTAGATGCGGCTGACATCACACGGCACCAGGCGAGCGAACCGCCCAAAGGCAATCTCTGCAAAACGCGTGAGGCGCAAATGCACTCCTGATACTCACTTCCAGACGAAAAATATCGTAGCTCAGCGTTCAGCGGCTATTGTAAAATTTCTTTACTGGCGGCCCGAGTAGCCTAAAGCAATTTAGACTGCCAGTTCGCGTTCGTGGTGCTGCGCACTACTGACGATGGAATGATCCCTCAGGCTTGTGCAGGTTGAGGTCGCACATGGAAATCGATGTGATCGAATCCCCGTCGGGGTTCGAGCAGCTGCGGGCTGAATGGTCGGAGCTTCTCCAACAGTCCGCGGCCAACAGCATTTTTCTCACCTGGGATTGGGCGCATTGCTGGCTGCGAGCTCAAGCAGCGCGCGCCGCCCCTGTGATCGTAACCGCGAGATGCCCGCAGGGCAGATTGATGGGCATCGCGCCGTTCAGCCTCTGGCGGTACCGGGCTTTCTCCGTATATCCGATCAGCGTGTTGCGACCACTGGGAGACACAGAATCCGGCTTCGATTATCCGGATTGGATCGCCAGTAAGGGCCACGAATCCGAGGTGTACGGAGCGATTGCCAAGCACTTGCGAAAAGCATCGAGTGCCTGGGATTGCATTTTCATAGCAAATGTCAGTGGCTGGTCGGGAGCCTGTTCGAGGCTATCCGATGCAGTCGATGCCGCGCGCTTAACCAAACTGATGCGAAGCAACGAATTCAGCCATATCCGCCTGCCGGACAGCTACGCGAAGCTGATGGCGGGGTTCAAGAAGAGTCGACGCCAGAACATCGCGGCGGACGCTCGCCGTTTCGAACGCATGGGCGCACGGATTGTCCGATGCGAAACACAGACGCAGTTGGACACCTGGCTACCGCAGCTGTTTCACCTGAATCACCGCCGCTGGAGTGCCAAAGGCATCAGCGGCACGTTTGTGCGCAAACCAAGAGAAGCGGAGTTCTACCGCCTTTTCAGCAGTATCGCCCTGGAGCGCGGTTGGTTGTGGTTGCACGTGTTGGAGCTCGACGGCGCAGCGCTCGCAGCACAGATCGGCTATGTGTACAACGGAAGGTACCTGGCGTTACAGGAAGGCTTCGAGCCGGAAGCAGGATCAGGTGCCGGCACCGCACTGCGTGCCCGCGTGTTCAGTGACTGCATCGAGGCGGGGCTCACGGAGTACGATTTTCTGGGTGATCACACCGAACACAAGGCACGCTGGGGTGCCACGCCTCGGGCCGGGCGCGACCTGCTCATCGCAAGGAGATGGTCCATTGGCGCCTTGGCTGTGCGGTTTTCCATCTGGCCGACGGGACGGTTCTTGCAGCCCGAACCTTTCCAGGAGGCGGTACCCAGCCAATCCCTGGTAACGGAAGGCTGAACACAATCTTCAACCGGCGCTGGCGGTAGGCGCTGAACGCTTTCCTCTTAGCCGTTTGACGAAGAACACTTTCGCATCGCCACGCGCGTAGAAGTCCGCAAGCTCGGCCGCACGCAGGTAGCCCCGGCGCTGATAGAACGCATGGGTAGGCGCGTACAACGGGCGACCGGAAGTCTCAGCGATGAGCTGCGTGGCGCCCGCACGTACAGCTCCTTCCTCCGCGGCGGCGATCAGCAACGCACCGATGCCGTGTCCGCGGCAGGTGTCATCCACAGCGATCCAGTACAGATCGAAGCAGGATTCGGTCTGCTCGATGGGTCCGCCCCAGGACACGAGGCCGACCACCTGCCCGTCGAGCTCCGCCACCAGGTAGGCATAACAGGAGTTCGGCAGCAGGGCTTCATCGAACACTTCAAGCGCGATATCGACTTCTTCAGCACTGAAGAAACCGCCGGCGGAAACGATGCGCCGCACCGCATCACGGTCGCCTGGTAGCGGTGCGCGCAGCAACGGTTGCGAATGGGCAGCCATCACTCAACCACCGCCAGCCGCAACACGCGACGCATGGCTGAGGGAAAATCGATATCCGCACGCTCGAGCGCCGCAATAAATCCGGCATCCGGGGCAAGACAGGGGTTGGCATTCACCTCCAGCACGTAAGGCGCACCTTCCTCGTCCACCCGAAAATCCACCCGCGCGTAACCGCGCAGGCCGAAAAGTTGCCATACCATGACAGCGGTTCGCCGCAGCTCCCGAAGGAGCCCTTTGTCCTCAACGGCAAAGTCGAAAGACCGTGGCGTGGCGCCGTACTCGAACGAGTCGGTGCGCCACTTGGCCGCGTGACCGACGATCTGCGGCTTACCCGGCGGAAACGCCGAGAAATCGATCTCCGCCACCGGCAGCACCTGCACGCCGCTGCCGTCGTCTGCGTCCTCGTCACACTGCAGCAACGCGAGGTTGAATTCCCGCCCGGCGATGTAACGCTCAGCATAAAACGGCGTGTGGTGGCGCCGCTGGCGCGCGCCGATGGCCTGATCGGTTTCTTCCGCAGATGCCGCGCACACAACCGCAGAGTCGTCCATGCCGAGAGAGGCGTGCTCGAAACGCGCTTTGAGGATCATGTGCCCGCCATCCAGGCCGCCGTCTTCCATGCCAAAGCTACGCCAGTCCGGCGTGACGATACCCGCCTGGCGCAAGCGTGCCTTCGCGGCCACCTTGTCCACACACGCAAGCAAGGCGGATGCCCCCACCCCGGTGTAGCGGATGCCACGCGCTTCCAGGAGCAGGGGCACCAGGGTCGCCAGACGGTCTGTTCCGCCCAGCGCTTCCACCAGATTGACAACCACATCCGGCCTGGCGTGAGTGAGGGATTCATCGAGGCGATTCAGGTCCAGCGTGCACGGCAGGCGAATCACCACATTGGTGCCGCAGGCGAGCGCTGTCTCCACTGCCTGCACCTGCTCCAGCACATCCGTCTCCGCCGCACCGGCATTCAGCCCAGGGGCATTGAACACGATGCCTATGCGCACTTCGTCTTACCATTCGTGGAGACGATCCGCTGCGAAGCGGAAACGACGATGTTGCGGATCAGGTCGACGTACGACATGCCCACCCTGGTGGCAATCATCGGCAGGTCCGAATGCTCAGGATGCAAGCCCGCCAGCGGGTTGGCTTCGATGAAATTTGGCCGATCGTGATCGTTGCAGCGCAGGTCGATACGCCCGGCGTCGCGGCAGCCCAGCGCCTGCCAGGCTGCCAGCGCCACCTGTTCCACCCGCCCCACCAACGGGTCTCGCCGGGGGCTCACCAGCCGGTAGTCCACCAGCTTCTCGCAGTCCTCCTTGTTGACATAAGAGTACACGTTCGCTTCGGCACCCGAGCGCAGGACGATTTCCAACGTGCCGAGCACACGCGCCTCGGCGCCGCCGCCAATGATGCCGACCGTGAACTCGCGGCCGGACAGAAACGTCTCCACCAGCACCGGCTGACGGAATCGCTCGAGCAGCTTCCTGCACTGGGTATCGAGCGCCTGCCGATCATGAACGATAGACGCAGCGTCCGTACCTTTGCCGGTACCTTCACCGATAGGCTTGACGAACACCGGCATGGGCAACCGTACGTTTCTGATGTCGGCAACATTGCTCACCACTGCATGCTGCGGCGTCGGTACGCCGGCGTTCAAGACCACCAGCTTGCTCCACGCCTTGTTCATGCAGAGCGCCATCACGGACGCGTCGGCAAACGTCACCGGAATGCCATAGGCTTCCAGCACTGCCGGCACCTGGCTTTCCCGGGCGCCGCCCGCCAACCCTTCGCAGATGTTGAACACCAGGTCCCAGCGATCGCCGCCGGCAAGTCGCTCGACGAGCGCTCGCACGTTGCCGATGCGGTCGGTACGGTAGCCGAGGTCGGTCAAGGCCGCATCGATGCGATCCACCGTTTCCTCGCGGTCGAACTCGGCGGTTTCCTCCTCCGTGTACCCTTGCGCCAGATATTCCGAGCGCAGGTCGTAGGTCAGACCGATACGCATGGCTACACCTCCCTCACGGGGATGCGGGTTGCCCCAACCGGTACCTCCGTGGTCTCAGGGTCTGGATAGCGGAAGGTTCGCCCTTCGAAGTTCCGCAGCAGCAGGTCGTTGCCGTCCCGCCCAGCCAGATAATCCGGCTGCAGGGGAATCTTGCCACCGCCGCCGGGTGCATCAATCACGTAGGTAGGTACCGCGTAACCCGTGGTGTGACCGCGCAGCCCCTCAATGATCTCGAGGCCTTTGCGCACGCTGGTGCGGAAATGCGCCGAGCCGCTGATGGGGTCGCACTGATACAGGTAGTACGGGCGTACACGCATCTTCAGCAGACCATGCACCAGGTCTTTCATGATCGGAACTTCATCGTTCACACCCTTGAGCAGCACCGTTTGCGAGCCCAGGGGAATACCGGCGTCTGCCAGACGCTCGCAGGCCTTTGCCGACTCGGGCGTGCACTCCTCCGGGTGCAGAAAGTGCAGGCTCATCCACAGCGGATGGTGTTTGCGCAACACGCGAACCAGCTCGCGGGTGATGCGCTGCGGCAGCACCGCCGGCATCTTCGTGCCGATACGCACGAACTCGATGTGCGGGATGGCGCGCAGGTTGCTGAGTATGTAGTCGAGGTTGTCCTCGCTGAGCGCCAGCGGATCGCCGCCGGATATCAGCACATCGCGCACCTGGGTCGCACCGCGCAGGTAGTCGAACATCGCTTCCAGACGTCGTTTCTGCGGCGACAGCTCACCATGCCCCACCACCCGCGAGCGGGTGCAGTAACGGCAATACGTGGAGCAGAAGTCGATGGGCAGCATCAGCACCCGGTCGGGATAGCGGTGCACCAGGCCGGGAACCGGGCTGTGACCATCTTCACCCAGCGGGTCGTCCGCCTCGCCGGGCGAGCGCAGAAACTCTTTGCTCGACGGGATGACGGTGCGGCGCAGACCGTGACTTGCGTCTAGCGGGTCGAGCAGGCTCATGTAGTACGGGGTGATGCCCACCGGCAACATCGTGCCGCCCTGGGACAACGCCTCCCGTTCGCTCTCGGACAGCACCAGCACACGCTCGATCTGCGCAAGCGACTTGAAGCGGTTGCGCGACTGCCAGCGCCAGTCCTGCCATTCGGCATCGGACACATCTGGGAAGTGCTGAATGCGGAACTCACGCGTGCGCGGGTTTTCCTGCTTGCGCGCGCGCAGGCGCACGATCTTCGGGCGGTTTGCGGGTTCCGGTTCGGGCTGTGCGACAAACGTCAGGTCAACGGCAGCGCCGCCATCCAGCGCGATTTGCGGCTGTTTGGTAGGCAGCGGTTTTCTGCTGGAAACGAGGGAGGAGATGGTGGATTTTGAGGGACGACGGGCATTCTGGCGTTTAGGCCAGCCTCCGGGAGGTTCCTCGTCTGAGTCTTCGATCATGATCTACATTCCTTTGACAGGTAGTCGAAATCTTGAGGTTCAACGAAAAACGACAGCTCTGAGAGCTGCCGCTGGATGCGGACATTAGAACAACGGTTGCCGAAAGCAAGCGGTATTTTGTGGGGGGGATTTGGGGTGTGATGGGGTGCTGATTGTCTTGTTGAGAGCTTCCACTAGAGGGAGCCTATCGCCAGTTTTTTGCTGCGCTTCGCGCAGCAGAAAAAAAAGGCTGTCGGCTTTTCGAATCGGAGAGGGAAACGCGTTTTACCGTTGCAGAGCAGCGGTAAAACGCGTGGAGTGGCGCGCCCGCAGGGACTCGAACCCCGAACCCCCAGGTTCGAAGCCTGGTGCTCTATCCAATTGAGCTACGGGCGCTCAAGGCCGCGCAGTCTGCCCCACCGGGGAAGCCACCGCAAGCCGGACGCCGCTGCCCAACTACCGATCTACTGGCCCGCCCGCAGAAACCGTCCCGGCAACGCACCGGTGTGCTCGTTATTCTTCAGGAGCACCTCGCCGCCGACGATGGTGTGGGAGATGCCGGTAGCGGTCTGCTTGAGGCGCCGCTCGCCTGCCGGCAGGTCGTGCACCATCTCCGGCATATCGCCGCCCACCGTTTCCTGGTCGAACACCACCAGATCCGCTGCCATGCCCTCGCGCACCAGGCCGCGGTCATGCAGCCCCCAGACCGTGGCGGTGTCGTAGGTAATCCTGCGCACCGCCTGTTCCAGCGTGAACGCCTGTTTCTCACGCACCCAGTAGCTGAGCAGATGGGTTTGCAGCGAGCTGTCCATGATCTGCGATACATGCGCGCCGGAGTCTGAGAACGTCACCAGCGAGCGCGGGTGCTTCATCATCTCCAGCACATGGCTCTGGTCTTCGTTGGCGATGGGCTGGCGGAAGAACACCTTGAAGTCGTGGGCGAGTGCGGTGTCGATCATCAGCTCCACCGGATGCACACCGCGTTCGGCAGCCTGTTGAGCCATGCTCGGCTTTTCGAAGACCATGTCGTCCATGATGTACACATAGTCCCACTCTGGCGGTCGCGCCTCGGCACCCACCACCCGTGGGCCGGTGTACGGCTGGCTGGCAACCTCCACCAGGCGTGCGCGCAGTACCGCATCGTTTCTGAGCCGCGTCATCTGTTCGGCGAGGGGCAGCGACCGGAAGTCGCGCCACACATCCCACGTATCGAACGGCAGGTTGCCCTCGAATGACAGCAGTGTGGACAGGCTGCGGGAATGCACCTGCGCAAACATGCGCCCGCCCGCGGCCGCTGTCTCGTCGAGCAGGTCGAAGTACGGCCGCCACACGTCGGGGGCGATGCGCACGCTGAACATACCCCAGGTCTGTGTCACGCCAGACTCCACCGCCAGCCCCTTGAGCCGGCCGAAATAATCAGCGATGCGCTCCGGCTTTCTGCCCGGCGCTTCACCGGCGATCTCGAAGATGCCGCGGCCGGTTTCGCCCACGGCGTTGACGATGGCGCGCACCTCGTCCCACTCGGCAACGCGGCTCGCCACCGGCCGATCGTCCGCCGTAGTGTGATTGAAAGTGCGCGACGTGGAGAACCCGACCGCGCCCAACTGCACCGCCTCGCGGGCGATGGCCGCCATGCGTTTCACCTCGTCTTCCGTCGCCGCCTCGGCAAACGCGCGCTCGCCCATCACATACGTGCGCAACGCCGAGTGGCCGATGTAGCCCGCGTAGTTGATGCCCTTGGGCAGCGCATCCACCACGTCCATGAATTCGGGAAACGTCTCCCAGCGCCAGTCGATGCCTTCGAGCATGGCGTCGCGGGAGATGTCTTCCGCCCGTTCCAGGTTGCGGAACACGTAGTTGGCTTCATCCGCCTTACACGGCGCCAGGGTGAAACCGCAGTTACCCATCACCACGCTGGTCACGCCGTGATAGCAACTGCACTGGCCCAGCGGATCCCAGAATATCTGCGCGTCCATGTGGGTGTGGCCATCCACGAAGCCCGGTGAGACCACCTGTCCCTCGGCATCAATGGTCTGCCGGGCGCGCTCCCGCAGCCGCCCGATACGCACGATGCGTCCATTCTGCACCGCCACATCGGCCCGATAACGCGCGCCGCCGGAGCCGTCCACCACCTCGCCGTTCTTTATCAGCAGATCGTACATAACCCTCTCCCACGTTGGTCATGACACCAATCTAACACTTGGCATTCGAAAATTACTGTATTAGTGTACCAACACACCAACATTCTGAGATATGCCATGCGCTACGCCATCATCGCTGCAGTACTGTGCGCCATCGCCTACGGGGGGTTCCGCCTGGTTCAACACGGCTCCGACGGCCCTCTGAACGACATGATTCCGGGCGGACCGCTGCGCGCCGGAACGCTGCATGACGGACCCCACCACTGGCCTTCTATTCTGGCCGCCGCCTGCGCCACCGCAGATTGTGCGGCGCTGGACCCTGTGGAGCTGCAGCTCGCAACTCCCGAGCGATCGCGCTATACGGGCATCATGCTGCTGAACGGCGAGGCGTACATCCCGTGCGATCTCGGCTTCATGTTCAACCGCTTCGAAGGCCGGCAGCGGGACGTGCTCTACCTCATATACCTGTTCAAGTCCTGGCACGAAGACGCCACAGAGAACGGCGAGGCGGTGCTGCGGGTGGGCGACAATCGCTACGCTGTGATGCTGAGCCGCGTGGAGGATGACGCACTGGTGGCACGCCTGAAGTTGCAGCTCGAGGACATGGCGCGCGCCTGGGTGCCTTCCGGAGAGCTGGGACCTCGACCCATAGATGCACCCAACGACATCTGGTTCTTCTCGCTAGGTTCCCGCGGGGTCATCGAGATTTAAAACGATTGCTCGCGCGGTCTTTTACTACCCGACCCGCCTCGAACACCTGTCCGTTCATGACGATGTACGCCCCCGCCGGCAGAGTCTGCACGGCGGCAAACGCCATACCTACGTTGAACGTGGCGTCGGATTGCGCAAACCGCGCCGGCGCCAGAGCGCCGGTCAGCACCATGGTCTTGTCGGCGCATCGCGGATCGGCCTGCAGCACCTCGGCTGTGGCCGTCATGGTGTCGGTGCCGTGTGTGATCACCACCCGCTGAGCCACATGGTTGCCAACGGTATCG
This sequence comes from Gammaproteobacteria bacterium, assembly GCA_030428905.1. Lineage (GTDB taxonomy): Bacteria > Pseudomonadota > Gammaproteobacteria > Pseudomonadales > Azotimanducaceae > SYFY01. The sequence goes on along the minus strand of JAUIED010000033.1, from coordinate 2,586 downwards.
GCGATCAGCGCACGATCCGATTCGGTGAGCTCCAGACTGTCTTTGCGCAGAAGCTCGAGAATCTCGAAGGGCGCGTGCACATGCGCCTCGCGCAGCAGCTCGCTCACCATGGACGCGCCCACCTCGAAATCGGATAACGCATCGAAATACACCTTGTCGATGGTGCCGCCAGTGGTGAGCACGAGAATACTTTGAGGCTGAGACTGCATTTTTGGCCGAATTTTCGAAAGTGGTAAAGTGCGCGCCCACACATTCTGGCACATCGCGTGACTGCGCAGGAAAAACACATCGTCGACGTGCTCATCGAGGAGCGGGCTGAGCAACTCATGCGCAGCCCACTCGTATGGCGTTTCGTGAAGCGCTTTCTCTACCCGCTGCTTGGCTACCAGCGCGCCATCGAGATGGTCGATGCCGTGCAGCCGCTGAGCGGTCTGGAGATTTTCCGACACCTGTCGAATGACCTCGCCATGCAGGTAAACGTTACCGGTATAGAACACGTACCCACGAGCGGCCGTGCCATCATCATGCCCAACCACCCCGCCGGTATCGCTGACGGCATCGCCGTGTACGACGCTCTGAAGTCAGTGCGTGAGGATGTCATCTTCTTCGCCAACCGCGACGCTGTGCGCGCCGCTCCGCAACTGGGGGAGATGATCATCCCGGTGGAGTGGATGGAAGATCGCCGCGACCACACCAAGAGCAAGGAAACCGTGCGCAGCATGGTCCGCGCCTTCAAGGATGAACGCCTGGTAGTGATCTTTCCGTCTGGACGCCTGGCGCGGCCGACCCTGCGCGGCCTCGTGGAACGGCCGTGGCTCAGCACCGGCACGAGCCTGGCGCAGAAATATGGGTGCCCCATTCAACCGTTGCACCTGCGCGGCAGCAACTCGGCGCTGTACTACTTCTTCTGGTTCTTCAACGAAGAGCTGAAAGACATGACCCTGTTCCGCGAGCTGCTCAACAAGAAGGGTCAGCGCTACGAGTTGACCTTCGCCGAGCCCTTTCATCCGGTGGGCGACGCCGAGGCCGTCACCGACGCCCTTCGCCAGTTCGTCGTGCAGGACATGCCGCGCGGCGCGCGACGGTTCAATCAGTCCACCGCCGCCACCTGACCGCCGTCGGCGGCGATGTGCGTGGCGTTGAGCCACAGCCCGGCCGGGCTCGCGGTAAACACGACGATGCGTGCGATCTCCTCACCGGTACCGAGGCGTCCGAGCGGAATAGCTTTCTCCACCGCCGCGTAGAACTTCGGGTTCTCCTGCTTACGTTGGTCCCAGGCGCCGCCGGGAAACCACACAGCACCGGGGGAGATCACGTTGGCGCGAATTCCATCGCGGCCGTAGGTTTGCGCCACTTCGTTGGCGAAGGTACGCATGGCGGCCTTCAGCGGACCGTAGCCCGAAGGCTCACGACCGAAGTGGTACTTGCTCGCCATGGAGCCGATGAACGTGATGCTGGCCGCATCGCTCGCTTTGAGCGCCGGCAACGCCTCCTCAACGGCCCGCACACCCGCCATCACGTCCACCTCGAAGCCCCGCCGCCAGGCATCCTCGCTGCCGTCCACCGCAAAGCCGCTAGCGTTGTGGATGAGGAGATCGAGCCCGCCGAGTGCGGCTACCGTCTCGCGCACGAACCGACGCGTGGCGTCACCGTCTGCCAGGTCCACCGCGGCACCAATCACCTGCCCTCCGCCGCGCTCGGAAAGCTTGCGCACCGCGTCGTCCACACCCGCCTGGCCGCGGGCGCAGAGCGCCACGTGGCAACCTTCTTCGCGCAGCAGGTTGGCGGTGTACCAGCCGATGCCCCGGCTGCCACCGAGCACCAGCGCACGCCTTCCCTTGAGCCCCATATCCATGTTGTCTCTCTCCTGAACTTTGCGTACGGTGAAGACTAACTCAACGCCCGTGCAGGCGAGGTCTCGATTCGCGTATGAACCACCCAGAAATCCACACCCTCGGCGCGCTGCGCACCTCGGGCTACCAGCCGCGGCCCGTCAAGGTCGAGATTCGCAACAACCTCATCGCCAAGCTGCAGAAGGGCGAACGGCTGTTCCCCGGCGTCAAGGGCTACGAAGACAGCGTCATCCCGCAGATCGTCAACGCGCTGCTCGGCAAGCAGGACATCATCTTTCTCGGGGAGCGCGGCCAGGCCAAAACCCGTATCGTGCGCAGCCTTGTCAGCCTGCTGGATGAGTGGACGCCTGTGCTGGCGGACGCAGAGCTGCCGGAAGATCCGCTGCACCCGATCACCCGGGCAGGTAGAGGCATCGTTGAAGAACAAGGCGACGCCGCCGAGGTACGCTGGCTGCACCGCGACGAACGTTACGGCGAAAAGCTGGCAACGCCCGACATCACCATCGCCGACCTCATCGGTGAGGTAGACCCCATCAAGGTCGCTGAAGGCCGCTACCTCTCGGATGAGCTCACGCTGCACTACGGCCTCGTGCCGCGCCTGAATCGCGGCATCTTCGCCATCAACGAACTGCCGGACCTCGCCGAGCGCATTCAGGTAGGCCTGTTGAACCTGCTGGAGGAGCGCGACGTGCAGATCCGCGGCCACAAGGTGCGTCTACCGCTGGACGTTTTT